>DUOV01000067.1 GCA_012838615.1 Clostridia bacterium
GAAGTTCACGCCAATCTTTATAAAGAAGCCTTAGTAAATATTGATAAAGAAGAGGAAGTTACATATTACCTTTGCCCAGTCTGTGGAAACATTGAAAAAGCAGTTCCTGAAAAATGCCCCATCTGTGGCGTTCCTGGAGATAAGTTTATTAAGTACTAAAGCAGGTTTATGTTAGAACTCGGCCATCTTAATATCTGAGATGGCCGGGTTCTTTTTTAATTTGCAGCTGCAGGGATTAATAATGCAAAAAATAATTCTTATTCTAGAACGAAAAATGTTGAAATACGACTATTTTTGTGATAAGGTAACAAAGGTTAAAAAATCTTTAAATCTGGTACAGAGATGCCGGCAAGATTATATAAGGTATTTAAGCTTAAGCTGTGTAAGTGTGGCTTAATGTAAATAATCTAGTCTTGCCTAGCCAATAATAGGTAAGACTTTTTATTTGCCCTTTAGATGTAGCGATTGCACTCATCTCTAAAATCAGTTGTGTTTACCGTATGGTACTGTACCAGGATAGAAAACATATTATTGAGGAGGATTTATCATGGTAAAAAATCAACAGTCCATCGGGTATTTACCTGACGAAAGGCCACCAATTTGGAAGCTATTGTTATACGGATTGCAGCAAGTAATCGTCATGTTCCCTGCTACTGTTGCAGTAGCCATTATTACCGGTTTCCATATTTCCACTACTATCTTTGCTAGTGGTTTGGCAACCCTATGTTTTATTCTTATTACAGGAAGGAAAATTCCCCTATATTACGGTTCTAGTTTTTCCTATGTTGCTGCTATCGGTAGCCTTATGAGTTCACAAGCTTTAGCTGGCTTGCCCCTTAATGAGAAAATTTCTATCGCTCAATTTGGTATTATCATGTCTGGTTTTGTTTCAATTTTAGCTGGTCTTATTGTAAATCGCTTTGGAAGAGATTCTATTGAAAAACTATTACCTGCCTCTATTACAGGACCTATAGCTATGGTGATCGGTCTTACCCTAGCAGGAAACGCGCTCCAGGACGCAGCATCTATTGCTATTGATACTGCAGGAACTATTAGAGTGGCTGAATCTCAAATTGCCCTGGCCAGTAACATGGCTTGGATTATCTCCCTTGTTACTTTGCTGGCTACTATTCTTTTTTCCGTACATTTAAAAGGTTTTCTTGGTCAACTACCGCTTCTTTTAGGGCCGATTCTCGGTTGTATTACCGCTTACATTGTAAAAATAGCAACAGGTATTGATCTGTTTAAGGTTTTGCCTGCCACGGCCAACAGCGGGATTTTTGCCCTGCCCATCTTTACCCTTCCCAAGGTTTCATGGATGGCAGTTGCGGCAATTATGCCCATAGCTATTGCAACTATTCCTGAATCAACAGCTCATATCTACCAACTAGATATTTACGTAAACGACTTAGCTAAGAAAAAAGGCTCAGGCAAGCATTTTAACATTGCAGATTTGTTAGGGCTGAATTTGATCGGTGACGGTATTGGTGACATTGTTTCCGGTTTTATTGGCGGTCCTGCCGGTACAAACTATGGCGAAAACATTAGCGCTATGGCTATTACTAAGGTGTTTTCCATACCTGTTCTCATCGTTGCTTCCCTGATGGCTATGGTTATTGCTTGTTTCACACCCCTAGTCAACGCTATATATGCTATTCCCACGGCAGTTATCGGTGGTATGGAAGTATATTTGTTTGGAGCTATAGCAGCTCAAGGTATTGCCATCATGGTTGAGAAAAAGGTTGATATGTTCAGTTCCAAAAATATTGCTATCATTGCTACAATCATGGTTATCGGTCTTGGTGGACAATATGCTTTCGGAGGAACTATTCCATTCTTTGGTGTAGGTATTCCTTGTATTGCCGGAGCCGCAATCTTCGGAATCATTCTCAATTTCCTCTTAAGCATAGGGGAAAAGAAGGAAGCAGTAAAAGCAGTTGAGTAGTATTTAAATAACCTAGAATAATAAAGCGCTTACGGAGGATTAATCCGTAAGCGCTTTTCATTTTATTACATAGAGTGTTACCTATCTCTTAAACCATTTTTGTTACCCATAACAATAGTCCCCAGTCGCCAGCAGACGCTTCGCTGAGTCTCCAGTCCCCAGTAACTGGCAATTGACAATTCAAAATTCAAAATTTATATAGCTCTCTTCACTTTTCTCTTTTAACTCTTAACTACAATTCAAAACTCAAAATTTATAATTCTAGGGAACGAATTGCTTTTACCAGTTGCTTAAGTGCTTGCTCCAATATTGCCCGTGGGCAAGCTATATTTATGCGCTGGAATCCTTTTCCTTCAGAACCAAACAAAGTTCCTGGATTTAGCCATAGGCCGGCTTTGTTGACAATCAAATCTTCAAGTTGTTCCTCAGTTAAGCCTAATTTGCTAAAATCTAGCCAGACCAGATAAGTTCCTTCTGGTTCTACCAGTTTAATTTGAGGCAGATGCTCTTGGAGAAAAGAACGTAGAAACGCTAAGTTACCAGCTAGATATTCGATAAGTTCCCTAAGCCAAGGTCTGCCATAGGTATAGGCTGCTTGGCAGGCAACTAGTCCCATAGTGTTACATTGATGATAACCGGTTCGTGCCATTTCTTGTTTAAACTGAGTTCTTAGTTTTTTGTTGCTAATAAGAATATTTGACACTTGCAAACCGGCCAAGTTAAAGGTTTTGCTAGGAGCAGTACAGGTTATAGTGAAATCGCTAAACTCTGGTTTAAGATTTGCAAACACTTGATGCTGAAACCCTGGGTAGACAAAATCGGCATGGATTTCATCTGCTACAACCAGTACATTGTGGCGCAGACAAATCTCGCCAAGGCGCAGCAGTTCCTCTTTGCTCCAAACCCGGCCTACAGGGTTATGAGGGCTACATAGCAAAAAAAGCTTAACATTATTGGTAACGATTTTATGTTCAAAGTCTATAAAGTCGATGCTGTACTTACCATCCTTATATTGTAAAGGATTATTAACTAAAGTCCTTTCATTGGTAATTATAGAACTGGCAAAGGGATGATAAACAGGTTGCTGTATTAAAACTGAGTCCCCTTTTGATGTAAAAGCCCGAATGGCTAAGCAAATCGCATAGACAACACCAGGAGTTTTAACCAGCCAGGAGGGTTCAATTGTCCAGTCAAACCCTTCTTTAAACCATTTAGCTAAAGCTTCAAAGTAGTCTTTTTTAGTTTCCGTATAACCAAAAATTCCATGGTGAGCTGATTTGGCAAGAGCTTCTATTACCTCAGGAGGAGTTTGAAAGTCCATATCAGCTACCCACAAAGGCAATATTTCTGCCGGCTTACCTTTTTCTAGGGCAAAATCATATTTTACTGAATTTGTATTACGGCGATCAATTACTTTATCAAAATCATACTTCATGAGTTTCCTCCCTAAATATAGTACATATAACCTAAATTACTTTGGATCTCCTTTACCTCACTATTTAAATCAGCAAGAGTTATCTTTTCTAGGGTTTCTTTAACCGTTTTGTCCAATTTTTTAAAAACATTTTCTTGTAGTGCCTCTTCGATTTCCGAGTAACTTTCGGCAAAAGTTGCCTCAGTTTCTTCAAAAAGGGATGATTCAATAGCAAAGAGTATATCATAGGCGGTTATCTCTTGAGGTGGCCGAATTAACCTATAACCACCTTGTGCCCCTTTGGTGGCTATCACCAGTTCGGCATGTCTTAATAAGGAAAAGACCTGCTCCAGATATATTTTAGAAACACCTAGGGAATCTGAAATTTTTTGAACAGGAATATTTTCTTGGGCAGCGTAATATTGGGCCAAATAAAGCATAGCCCCTAAACCATAACGTGCTTTTACTGATATGCGCATCTTAAAGCCTCCAATTGTTTTATCTAGCAATATATTAGCCTTTTTGTCTCTTGGGGTCAATTGCATATTAAACATATATGTTTAATAAAATTCATTGACATTAGAGGAAAATCCGGCTAAGATTAAAGCATAAGATATACAAAACATATAAATAATATATGTTTTAGGAAAGAGGTTTAAAAGATGAATAAAAAGAACATGGCCTGGCGATGTTAATTCTACTTTAAAGTTAAAGATTTAAGAAAGAGGCTAATATATTTTGGATAATATAAATAGAAAATGAAACGGAGGAAGAAAATATGACAATTTACAAAAGTTTAACTGATTTGGTTGGTCGTACACCACTTCTGGAGTTAAGTAATTTTGAAAAAAAATACGATTTAAAAATAACTCTTCTGGCCAAATTGGAATATTTTAATCCTGCCGGAAGTGTAAAAGATCGTATTGCAAAAGCCATGATTGAGGATGCCGAAGCTAAAGAACTACTTAAACCAGGTTCAGTTATAATCGAGCCGACTAGCGGCAATACAGGTATTGGTTTAGCTAGCATCGCTGCAGCCAGAGGTTACAGACTCATTCTAACCATGCCGGAAACTATGAGTATTGAACGTCGTAATCTCCTAAAAGCTTATGGAGCAGAATTAGTATTGACTGAAGGGGCTAAGGGCATGAAAGGTGCTATTGCCAAAGCTGAAGAGCTTGCTAAGGAAATACCAAATTCTTTTATTCCCGGGCAATTTGAAAACCCCGCTAATCCTGCCATTCATAAAGCTACTACCGGCCCGGAAATCTGGGCTGATACAGAAGGAAAAATTGATATTTTTGTGGCCGGTATTGGCACCGGCGGAACCATAACTGGAGTTGGTGAGTACCTGAAAGCGTTAAAGAAGGATATTCAAGTGGTAGCTGTTGAACCAAAGGGTTCACCTGTTCTATCCCAAGGGGTTGCCGGTCCTCACAAAATCCAAGGAATCGGAGCGGGATTCGTACCAGATACTTTGAATACAGATGTCTACGATGAAATTATCACAGTAGAAAATGAAGATGCCTTTGCCACAGGCAGGGAGATTGCTCGTACCGAAGGTGTATTAGTCGGTATTTCTTCAGGGGCGGCTCTCTGGGCAGCACTTCAAATAGGCAAACGCCCTGAAAACGAAGGGAAAACTATCGTGGTACTGCTTCCCGATACAGGCGAAAGGTATCTTTCTACACCTATGTTTGCTGAATAATTTACGATTAAATTTATTTAATAAGATATTCTACAATAAACCGCAGGTCTCCTAATAATGTCAGGAGGTTTGCGGTTTATTTATTATTATAGAAAGGTATAGTATCTTTAGAAAAAATATTAGAAGGAAATAATTAACTAGACTAGAACTAAATGTTGCTATAGTCAATTTGAATAGAATCAGTCTAACTTTAGAGAGGTTGTTATATATGATAGACATTAAAATTCCTCAGGAAGTCCAACTAATTTTAAAAGTGTTGACTGCTCAAGGTTATGAAGCCTATGTTGTAGGTGGCTGTGTGCGAGATTCCTTACTGGGCAAAAAACCTCAGGATTGGGATATTTGCACCTCTGCACTACCTCAGGAAGTAAAAAAAGCATTTAATAATTTACCTGTTCTTGAAACCGGCTTAAAGCATGGTACAGTAACAGTAATGATCGATCATAAGCCTTATGAAGTTACTACTTATCGTATCGAAGACCAGTATAGCGATAATAGACATCCGGATAAGGTAGAATTTGTTAAAGATTTGGAGCAGGACTTAGCCCGCCGGGATTTTACCATCAACGCTATGGCTTATAACCCTAAATCAGGTCTTGTTGACTGTTTTAATGGTCTGGCAGACTTAGATAATAAAATAATTCGTTGTGTAGGAAAAGCTGAGGAAAGGTTTTTAGAGGACGGTTTGCGAATTTTGCGAGCAATCCGGTTTGCTTCCACTTATAATTTTAAGATAGAAAGAGCAACAACCGAAGCAATTTATAGCAAGAAAAACTTACTTGCTAACTTAGCAGGTGAAAGAATTCAAATTGAACTTGATAAACTTTTATGTGGTTCAGGGGTAAAAGAAATTTTACATCAATTTGCTGAGGTGCTAGCGGTAATTATTCCTGAGATTTGGCCTATGCTAGGGTTTGAGCAAAATAACCCTCATCATATCTATGATCTGTGGACCCATACCATAGAAAGTGTGGCCCAAGCACCTCCACAATTGGTACTGAGACTGACTATGTTGTTACACGACCTTGGTAAGCCTGATTGTTACACAGTAGATGAGAAAGGTATCGGCCATTTTTACGGTCATTCCAAAATCAGCGCAGAAAAAGCCAAAGATATTTTACAACGGCTTAAATACGATAGAGCTACTATAGATACTGTTCTTACTTTGGTAGCCAACCATGATTTAGACTTATTGCCTCAGAAAAAATATCTCAAATCCTTGCTTAATAAAATAGGTATTGAAAATTTCCGGCTGCTCCTAGAAGTACAAAAGGCAGACAATAAAGCCAAGCATCCTGAGGTTAAGAAAGAGTGTTTAGAAAAGATCAGAGAAATGGAAGGTTTGCTGGAAGAGATAATAAGGCAGGAAGAATGTTTTACTTTAAAAGACTTAGCAGTTAATGGACAGGATCTACTGGAGCTAGGCATGAAGCAAGGCCCAGAAGTAGGAACTATTCTAAACTTTCTTTTACAACAGGTTATAGAAGAGCGAGTAGGAAATAGCAAAGAGAAGTTGCTCCTATTAGCTCAAAATTATGTTAAAACGGAATAATAACGGGTGGGTGTTCTATTTGCTAAGGGTAGTTAAAGTAGTTTTTATTTGGACTTTAATCATATATTTATTTGTAGGGCTAAATGATTTCCTGCCCCAAGCCCAGGCAGGTGAAAGTAGAGGCCCGGAAATCGAAGGCCAAGGAGCTCTATTACTGGAACGAAACAGCGGGAAAATTTTATATGCTAAGAATGAAAAGGAAAAGTTATATCCCGCCAGTACAACTAAAATCCTTACTGCTCTTGTTGTCTTAGAAAATTGCCAGTTGGATGAAGTTATAACGGTAGGGGAAGAAATAAATTTTCTCTCCCATGATGGAAGCTCAGCTGGTTTGGCAATAGGGGACCAGTTGAAAGTCCTAGATTTGCTTAACGGCTTGATGTTACCTTCCGGGAACGACGCTGCTAATGTACTGGCTGTTTATGTTGCCCGTAAGGTAGGTCAGGACAGGGAAATGGAGATAGAAACGGCGCTAAAGTTTTTTGCCGGGCTGATGAATAAACGGGCTGCTAAAGCCGGAGCTTCTAATTCCCTTTTTACAAATCCCCACGGGCTCCATGACGAAAATCACTATACCACTCCTCTTGATCTGGGGAAGATTGCTCTCGAAGCTATGGAAAATCCTACTTTTAGACAACTTGTCCAAACTGAGGAGTATGAGCTGGAATCTTTAAACGTTATAAATGAGCCCAGCCAAGAAAACCCCAGGATATGGGAAAACACTAATAAACTCTTAGATAGGGACAGTACATATTATATGGATGAGGTGACAGGGATAAAAACTGGCTTTACAACTCCTGCCGGTTATTGTCTTGTTTCCTCAGCTTCAGCTAAGGGTTTGGAACTTATTGGGGTAGTTTTAAAAACATCTAGTACAGGGCGGTGGACAGATTCTCGAAAGCTTTTAAACTATGGCTTAGAGGAATTCAAATATGTGCCTCTTTTAAAGGCAGGAGAGGAAGTAACAAAGGTAGCTATTGCTAATCCCAGTCGCAAGGATACGGGAGAATTAAGTGTTTTGGCCACTCACGATTTTACTGATTTAATTCACTACAGCCAGATTCCGGAGGTAGAAAAGCATATTATTTGGAATGAAGAACTGCTGGCTGAAAATATTGGTAACATTCTCCGTGCCCCTATTAAAAAAGGTCAAGAACTTGGCAAAGTGTATTTGACTTTAGGGGGCGTCGTATTAACGGAGTCGACAATTGTTGCCGGAAGAGATGTGAAAAGTGCTAGTTTATTTGAAAATTTTTTTAGCGGGTATTTTCCCCTGCAATGGCTGTTTGGCAGTATGTTGTGTATCATGCTGATAGGAATAGTCAAAAGTAGAAAGAAAGTTCGCAAGAGGACTATCTGGTTTTAAAAAGTGGTATAAAGATTTTCATAGAAAGTAATAATTAAATGGGGAATTTTGTACTTTTTTGTTTTATATAGTTGATAAATGTACAACATCTTGACTTGTCTAAAAAAACTGGTTATATTGAAATGGTAGTCGTTGGTAGTAACGACATAACCATTTAAAAGGGAGGAAAAAATATGAGGAAAATTGTAAGTTTGCTCCTGATTTTGGCCATGGTTACCTTTGCCATAGTTGGTTGTGGTAGGAGCCAGCAAGAAGAACAGCAAGGCGCATCTGAACAGCAAGGTGATACTGCCGACCAAAAACCATTTAAAGTGGCTATGCTTTTAGCCGGACCAATTAGTGACCAAGGTTGGAATGCTACAGCTTATAACGGTTTGTTAAACATTGAAAAGAATTTGGGTGCAGAAATTTCCTATACTGAAAATGTTGCTCAATCTGACTTTGAAGAAGTTTTCAGAGGATATGCTATTGAAGGTTACGACATTATTTTCGGTCACGGTTTCCAATTTGGCGATGCAGCTATGAAAGTAGCTCCTGAGTTTCCTGATTCAAAATTTGTAATCACCAGTACTGATATTTCCCAAGAACCTAACGTTGCTTCATTGAACAACGATAATAGACAACAAGGTTTCTTGGCAGGTGCTTTAGCTGCTTTACTTACCGAAGTTAATAAAGTTGGAGTAGTCGGTGGGATGGAAATTCCATCTATCCAAGCTTTTATGAATGGCTTTGATAAAGGAGCCAAGTATATTAACCCAGACATTACTATCTTGTCAACCTACACAGGCGATTTTGTCGATGCGGCTAAAGCCAAAGAAGTTGCTGCGGCTATGATTCAACAAGGCGCAGATATTATTGCCCACGACGCTGACGCTGCAGGTTTAGGAGCTATTGAAGCAGCAGTTGAGGCCGATACCAGAGTTATCGGTGCTATTTCAGACCAATATGAATTAGCTCCTGATCATATGGTAACTAGCGCTTTAAGTGACTTAACCAAAGCTATCGAAGTAATGGCTGAACAGATTAAAAACGGTGATTTTGAAGCTAAAATGTATAACTTCGGTATTGAAGAAGGTACTGTAGGCTTGGCACCTTACCATAATTTTGAAGATAAAGTTCCTCAAGAAGTAAAAGATAAGATGCAGCAAATTATGGATGATATTGTTGCAGGTAAAATCGAATTAGATTAAATCAATTTAAAAGCTCTATGTAGGGTAAGAGAATAAAAATTAGAGCATTTTGCTACCATCATAAAAATATGATGGTAGCTTCTTTTTATTACTAAGTAATATCATCGCGGTTTTGCAAAGTCGACTTTTTTACTCCAGTATAAATAGGAATAAAAATAAAGCAGGAATTTCGGAGACAGTAAAGAAAGTAATAAACATATTGTTTGAATTATGTAAATAATTAATAAAAGTAATTTGTAAATGTTAAGGATTTAAAATATTTAAAGTGACTTATTTATCCTTTAGTAATAATAGCAGCTTCTTTTCCAATTAAGATGCTGCTTTTTGATTAAACCAGACATGTTTAGTAGTAAAGCTTAGCTGCTGGGTAGGAGGTGGTTGGGGTAAGCGTTTTTAGATTAAGGATAGAATTTGAAGATCGGACAGGGATGGTGCTTGATACAAGCCGGGTGATAGCTAAGTATAATTTAAGTATTTTAGCCCTAGAGGTTCTACCAAATTTAATGTATTTTGAAATAGAGTGTGCTGATGAAGAGATTAAAAAGAAGTTAATAATGGATTTGGCTCCTATCCCAGACATAAAAAAAGTAGAAGAGGTATCGTATAGTTCTATTGACGACGCAGGGGATGATCCATTTAAAACCATATTAGGTGAAAGCGAAGCTCTCAAAAAGGCAATCTTTCGGGCCAGACTTGTAGCTGACAGCAATAGCACAGTCCTACTGCTAGGAGAAAGCGGAACAGGCAAAGATCTTTTTGCTAAAGCTATCCACCAGGCTAGTCCCAGGGCAAAGTTTCCTTTCTATCCTATGAACTGTGCAGCTTTTCCAGAAACACTTTTGGAAAGCGAATTATTTGGTTATACAGACGGGGCTTTTAGTGGAGCAAAAAAAGGTGGCAAGGCAGGATTACTGGAGGTTGCTGATAGAAGTACTGTATTTCTTGACGAAATAGGAGATTTAGCGTTGGGCACCCAAGCAAAACTTTTAAGGGTGTTGCAGGAGAAAAAGATTAGAAGGATAGGTGGTTATGAAGAAATACCTATAGATATTCGGGTAATTGCTGCTACTAACCGAGACCTGAGTAAAATGGTCAAGGAAGGGAAGTTTAGGGAAGATTTATATTATCGTATTAATGTTGTCCCCATTGTGCTTCCGCCTTTGCGAGAGCGGAGAGCAGACATTCCCCTTTTAGCAGAATACTTTTTAGCGAAACTAGCTAAGTCTTTGGGCAAAAAACGGAAGGTGCTGACTGCTAAAGCCATGGCCTTTCTAGTCAATTATGATTGGCCTGGAAATGTTCGAGAATTGCAAAATATGCTGGAACGGGCAGTACATCTAACTACTGCGCAAATTATTGATAAAGATGATCTTGATTTTGCCGGATATAATCATCTGGATCTTCCACCAATGGAAGAGGAAAAAACATTAAAAGAAATAACTGAACAACTAGAACAAAAAGTAATTGCTAATGCGTTAAATAAATATGGAACGATTAGAAAAGCTGCCAAAGCGTTAGGTATTTCCCATTCTGGTTTAATAAAAAAGCTGAAAAAATATGGTAACTAAAGTTGCTAATTGGTGACTCTAGTTACCATATTTTTTAGCAAACCACCATTATTGGTTACTTTAGTTACCGTTAATGGTGGTTATTTGTCTGTGCACCTATAATTTGGGGTTATTATTTAATGCTTTATCGTCTTTTGTAGTTGGCATGGATTTTGCGATAGTAAATAATAAAAAAACATAAATTAGGAGGTGTTTTACATGGGAAAACAATACCAAGGGTTAACAATTGGCATACCTAAGGAAATCATGCCGGGTGAGTTAAGAGTTTCTGGCATTCCGGAAACAGTAGCCAAACTTGTAGAAGGTGGCGCAAAAGTTTTGGTAGAGAAAGAGGCGGGTGTGGGAACCCGTATAAGTGATGAGGATTATCAAAATGCAGGTGCCGTGATTAAGGCTGATGTGGAAAAATTATACGCTGATTCGGATATTATTCTAAAAGTTAAAGAACCACAGTTTAATAAGGAAAAAGACAAACATGAAATAGAAATGATGCACCGTGGACAAACTTTGATAACTTTTATTCATCCGGCTGCTCCGGCAAACCATCAAATGGTTAAAGACTTAGTAGCGAAAGGTATAACAAGTTTAACCTTAGATGGCATTCCTCGAATTTCCCGAGCCCAAACCATGGACGCTTTAACTTCCATGAGTACGGTTGCAGGATACAAAAGTGTACTTATAGCGGCACATCGCTTACCAAAGTTTATCCCCATGACGGGCACAGCAGTAGGCATGATCAAGCCAGCTACGGTCTTAGTAGTCGGCACAGGGGTGGCTGGACTTCAAGCCGTTGCTACAGCTAAAAGATTAGGCGCTGTTGTTTATGCAATTGATATACGACCTGATGCTATTGAACAAGCAAAGAGTTTAGGAGCAAAGATAATAGAAAGCGGGGTGCCGGCTGATGTGGCTATAGGTGACGGTGGATATGCCAAGAGTTTGCCTGAAAAGTGGCTGCTCAAAGAAAGAGAAGCAATAAATGAAATTATTGCCAAAGTTGATATTGCTATTTTAACGGCACTTGTACCAGGAAAGGTGGCGCCAGTTATCTTAACGGAAGAAATGGTAAAAACCATGCAGCTAGGTTCTGTCATAGTAGATGTGGCTATTGATCAAGGCGGCAACTGCGCATTAACAGTAAGCGGTGAAACAATAGAGGCTTATGGAGTTAGTATTGACGGCACAAAAAATATTCCCGGCATGGTCCCGATTAGCTCTACTTGGATGTTTGCTCATAACGTTTATAACTTTTTATCGTATCTGATCAAGGATGGAAAGTTGATTTTAGATGAGCAAGATGAGATTGTTAAATCTTGCTTAGTTAGCAAAGAAGGAAAGCTTTTGCATGAGGGCGCATTAGAAGCAATGAATCTGAAAGGAAAAATCGTCTAATGAATACGTTAGCACTATTACTAATCTTTGTAGTTGCTACTTTTGCCGGGTTTAAAATTATAAATCAGGTTCCTAATCTGCTTCACACTCCTCTAATGTCAGGTATGAATGCCTTGTCGGGTGTTACCATATTGGGTTCTTTAGCGGCTACAGCTGCGGCCGTAAGGCTCGGAAGTCAGGTGCTAGGTTTTTTAGCTATAGTTTTAGCAGCGATTAACTTAATCGGTGGTTTTGTAGTCACAGACCGTATGCTCAGAATGTTCAGGGCAAGGTAGGGGTGCTAAATGAATTTTAGTGGGTATGAGATATTTTCGCTAAGTTTATCAATTGTGATTCTTATTGGTATTAAACTCATGAGTTCACCAAAAACGGCAATGCAAGGTAATCGGCTAGGTGCAATAGCCATGCTGGCAGCTATTGTGTTGGTTTTAGTCTATAACGAGATTATTTCCCTTCCTATTTTATGGATTGCTATGGTGTTGGGAGGCATAATCGGCTATGTATTAGCTGTGAAGGTAGCAATGATCCAGATGCCTCAGATGGTTTCTCTATTAAACGGATTGGGTGGTGGAGCATCAGCATTAGTTGCGTTAGTGCTCATATTTGATGGCAATGCCCAAACAGGTTTTTTTAGTCAATTTTCCAGTCAATTGGCCCTGGCCGTAGGAGGTGTAACTTTTAGTGGTAGCTTAATTGCTGCTGCTAAACTAGATAGACGCCTTCACCAACAACCTATTACATTTAAGGGTCATAGCTTTTTCACTTTAACTTGCCTTGTAATACTAGTCTTGCTAATTATAGTCGGGGCTATAGTGGTAAATTTTGAAAGCATTACTACCATTACCCTGATTATTCTTTTGCTCTCATTGGCATATGGAATATTATTTGCTATAAGAGTCGGTGGAGCCGATATGCCAATTACCATTTCTCTTCTAAACTCTTATTCAGGTCTGGCGGCGGCAATTTGTGGCTGGGCTATTGCCGAGCCGCTACTGGTTTCCGTGGGGGCTATTGTAGGAGCATCCGGTATTATCCTAACCCAAATTATGTGCAAAGCCATGAATCGACCGTTATCAGACGTCCTTAATGGTTCCACTTTAACTGCTGTCTCAAATAATGGTCAAGATAAAGTACAAACGGAAAAGTCCTTACAGCAACCAGAGGTTGAGGAGCAAGAGATGGATCCGGTTTGTTTACTAAAAAACAGCAAAAAAGTGATTGTGGTACCTGGTTATGGTATGGCGTTGGCTCAGGCTCAACATCAGGTAAAAAGATTGGCAGACATTTTAGAGTCAGAGGATAAAGATGTTAGTTTTGCTATTCACCCTGTTGCAGGTAGAATGCCAGGACATATGAATGTTTTACTGGCAGAAGTTGATATTCCCTATGAAAAGTTAAAAGAGATGGATGAAGTAAACCCTGAGTTTATAGAAACCGATGTAGCTATTGTAATTGGCGCATGTGATGTAGTTAATCCGGCAGCAATATCAGCGGAAGGAACACCGATCTATGGGATGCCAATTTTACGGGTAGACGAGGCTAAAAATGTGATAGTTTGTAATTTGGATACTAAGCCAGGCTATTCTGGGGTTGAAAATCCTTTGTATCAGCAACCTAATGTTCTTTTGCTTTTAGGTAACGCAACCGAAACTATAGAGCAACTTGCCGATGGTCTGGAAAGCTCACGATCTTGAAGTATGTTACTAGAATTTTATCTTTGCGCTTTTGCAAAGTCGGTGGGGGAGCGGGCGATTTCGCCCGCTTTTTAGCAGCTATTTTGCTGCTTGTAATGCTTGGTCTAAATCAGTAATCAAGTCACTTACATTTTCAATACCGATAGACAAACGAATGAGCTCCGGATTTACACCACTAGCTATCTGCTGTTCTTGGCTAAGTTGTTGGTGAGTTGTACTTGCTGGATGAATTACCAGGGATTTGGCATCTCCCACATTTGCCAAATGGGAGAAGAGCTTCAGGCTGTCGATAAATTTAACTGCTGCCTTATAACCGCCTTTGACACCGAAGGTAAGAATTGCTCCGCAACCTTTCGCTAAATATTTTTGGGCTTTAGCGTAGTTAGGGCTACTTGCCAATCCAGGGTAATTGACCCAGCTGACGTGGGGGTGATTCTCCAGATACTCAGCAACTTGTAAACCGTTTGTACTATGGCGTTCCATTCTTAAGTGAAGAGTTTCCAGTCCCTGAATTAAAAGAAAAGCATTAAAGGGGCTAAGGGTAGGGCCAAGATCTCGTAAGAGCTGAACCCTAGCTTTAGTTATATAGGCTGCAGGCCCTACAGCCTCAACATATTTGACTCCGTGATAGCTTTCATCCGGCTCTGTCAGTTCCGGAAACTTTCCGTTGGTCCAATCGAATTTGCCTGAATCAACTATTACCCCAGCGATGGAAGTGCCGTGTCCTTCAATATATTTAGTGGCGGAATGGACAACTATGTCTGCTCCATACTCAATTGGCTTACATAAATAAGGGGTGGCAAAAGTGTTATCAACAATCAGAGGTACGCCGGCTTCGTGGGCGATATTAGCGATTGCCTCAATATCTGCCACATCTAAGCCTGGGTTCCCAATAGTCTCCACATAAAATGCTCTAGTTTTATCGGTTACTGCTTGACGATAATTTTCCGGTTCACTTGCATCAACAAATTTAACTTTAATACCCATTTTTGCTAGGGTTGTGGCAAATAAATTGTGGGTTCCACCGTAGAGGGTGCTTGAAGAAACTACTTCATATCCTTGAGTCACAATGTTTAAAATTGCCAAAGTAATAGCTGCCTGACCTGACGCCACGGCAAGGGAACCTACTCCGCCTTCTAGTAAAGCCATTCTTTTTTCAAACACATCTGTAGTAGGATTACCGATACGGGTATAAATATTTCCAGTTTCTTTTAAAGCAAAAAGATTTGCAGCGTGTTCTGTGTCCCTAAAAGTATAGGCTGATGTTTGGTAAATGGGAACAGCCCGGGCTCCGGTAGTCGGGTCTGGTTCCTGACCTCCATGAACTGCTAAAGTTTCGAAAGCTAATGTTTTCTCACTCATTATTAACCATCCTCTCTGGATTGAATATTTAAAGTTTCTAAGTCGTAAGGCGTAACTTGGTAGACACAATAATTTAACCAGTTGTAAAAGAGCAAATTAGCGTGGCCTCTCCACTTAACTCGTACTCCTTGGGCAGGGTCGTCATTATAAAAATAATTTTCAGGCAGTTCTATGTCTAAACCTAGTTTCAGATCCCGTTCGTACTCCTTTTGTAAAGTTAAAGGATCGTATTCAGAATGACCGGTTAAGAATATTTGTCGATAATCTTTAGTGACGATAATAGAAGGGCCGGCCTCCCAGGATTCGGCCAAAATTTTAAGAGCCGGAACTTTTTCTATATCTTCTTTCCTTACTTCAGTATGGCGAGAATGAGGAATATAAAACACATCATCAAACCCTCTTAGAAGCTCAGATTTTTGACAAGTTATATGGTGTTTGAAAATACCAAACATTTTATGGGGAAGAGGGTATTTCGGAATGCCGAAATGGTGGTAGAGACCCGCTTGGGCACCCCAACATATATGCATGGTAGAGGTAACATTTGTTTTGGTATAATCCATAATCTCCTGTAATTCTGACCAATAATCTACTTCTTCAAAATCCATCTTTTCCACAGGCGCCCCGGTAATGACAAATCCATCAAATTTCTGGTTTTTTATATCATCAAAAACCTCATAAAACTTAAAGAGATGTTCCTTTGAAGTGTGCTTAGGCTGATAAGTTTTAGTTGTAAGTAAAGTTAAATCTATTTGTAAAGGGCTGTTACTTAATAACCGAATAATCTGTGTTTCAGTTTCTATTTTGTTAGGCATTAAGTTTAGCACAGCAATTTTTAATGGTCTTATATCCTGATGGATGGCTCGCATTTCATCCATCACAAAAATATTTTCCTCTAACAATGTTTTTTTGGCTGGTAAATTATCTGGCACAATTACTGGCATAGATAAGTACACCCCTTTCTGTAAATAAAAAACCTCTTCATAAGAAGAGGTTAAAAATTTTCAATGCTCTTCTTATCTTTCAAGGTTTAAACCTTGCTGGATTTAGCACCTTCGTGGGTATTCCACTGGGTTGCCGGGCGTCATTGGGCCAGTCCCTCGACCTGCTCTTGATAAGAAATAATCATAATTAGTATTTACTTTTAAGTGCAAGTTTAATGTGTAAAAGCGCTAAAGTCAAGTAAAAAAAATATTATCTGCTTCCATTTTTTGCACACTATGTCGAAACATCTCATATTATGAAGTAACTACACTAAAAGGAGGTTTTGTTTTGGCTACTGTAAAATTACCTGAGATTAAAAGCTTTGGGAATGGAAATAATTCATGTGAACAGCAACCCGGAACTATCTTAAGAATTTTCATTCCTCCCGGAGCAGTTATTAATTTGCTAAACCTTATTGAGGTTTCTTACCCAGGTGGAATCTGCTTAATCATCAGGATTCCTTTGCTCGGAGGAAACGGCGGCTTAAGCCTAGACGGCATCGTTAATGCTATTAAACAAGCCGGCGGCACAGTTGAAATTATCTAATACTTGAAAAAAGGACCCCCGGCTGCTGTCTACGACCGGCCGGAGGTCCTTTATTGTTGCCAAGAATTTATGTCTTTGCGGTTTTGCAAAGGTGGTTTAAAGCGTTAAAGCGGGCGAATGGTTGTTTCGCTCTGGACGGCATCCTACGCCGTTACGACGGCTGGGGATGCAAGTCCCGCTCCACAAAACATTCGCCCGCTCCCAAAGAAATTTTCTTTAAGTCTTAGCTGCCTCTACAATGCTTTTTAACAATTCCGGTTGCTGATAAACAACGTTACCCACTACTATGGTGTCAGCATATTGAGCAAAGTCATAGGCTGCTTCCGGGGTTGTAATACCTCCTCCGTAAAAGAGACGGGTGCCCTTGGTATGTCTTTTAATCTGGCTAACTATGTCTAGTGAACCTAACTTGCCACTATATTCTAGATAGATTATAGGTAGTTTAAACAGGTATTGGGCTAAAAGGCAGTAGCTTATAATATCAACAGCAGTTAACTCGGTGTTAGCTGCTGTTTTTTGGGCGGCAGCAGAGTAGGGGTTAAGTATAATGTACCCTTCCGGAATAAGGAGCTTATTTAAATCAATATTCAGATGTTCCAGTATAAAACTAAAAGAGGTCAGGGCCTTTTGGTGAGCGCCAATAAGCCACTCTACGGAACCGGCATTTAAAACAACAGGGACAAAATATCCGTCAGCACCAGGCTGGATGGTTTCCAAATGAGATATCTCTATACAGATGGGCAGGGAACTGCCTACTACTGTTCGGGTCATTTCCAGCAAACGTGCTGTTTTTTGAGCGGTAATTCCCTGAGTGCCTCCAATTACAATTGCATCTGTACCACTATGTAAAACCTGTTCAATGAGAGCTAGTGTATGTTCCCGATCCGGATCAAGTTTAGTAATATGCTTCCAGTTTTTAAACTTATCTTGAATCATTTTGTATCACCTAAAGTTAATATACATTTATTTAAATTCATTCTTCAGTTTTTGTCTGTATTCTGCTATGAGCAGGTCGACCATGCGACCGTAACTTTGCACGC
>DUOV01000068.1 GCA_012838615.1 Clostridia bacterium
AGCAGACCTAGAAATCCTCCCCAGAACTCCCCCTTACTTAATAGAATTCCACCTGCTAAGAATAAAGCCAACCACACAAAATTTACTGGTGAAAATGAAATGCCAAAGGATATTATCGACCAACTAAAAAAGATAGAAAAGATAATTGTAGGTATATAAAACAGAATCTTTTTCATAATGTTACCTCCAAATAATATACAAAATTAATAGTATATATTATTCTACTGAGATGTACCATAGAAAAGGTATACAGTAACTATAAGGGAAATCATATAATTCGGAATCATTAATTGCAGTTACAAAATAAGGGCGAATGTTTTTCGCCCATACGTATTGTTTCACGTGAAACATTTTAACTGATTTCTAATAAATCTATAATCCTGGTTAAATCATCTTCATTATAATATTCAATCTCAATTTTACCTTTCTGGCCTTTGTTAACCAAGCGCACCTTTGTGCCAAAATAACTTTTTAACCTGTCTTCAATATCTATTAGCTCAGGACTTAAGTCCCCTCTTGTTTCCCTAGTTTTTTTCTTTTTCTTCTTTTGTTCTTCTTCTAGGGCAATAACTCCCTTTACGATAGTTTCTGTCTCCCGAACGGAAAGGTTTTCTGTTATTATCCTTTCTGCCAATTGGACTTGTCCTGTCTCAGGTAATGGTAAAAGGGCTCTTGCATGCCCGGCTGTGAGGTTCCCTTTAATTATGTATTCCTGTATTGGAAGGGGAGAATTTAACAAACGTAAGGTGTTGGCAATGTGTGGCCTGCTCTTTCCGACCTTTTTTGCTAATTCCTCCTGAGTAAGTTTAAACTCTTCCAGAAGCATTTGATAAGCGCCAGCTTCTTCGATAGGATTTAAGTCTTCTCTTTGGATGTTTTCTATTAAGGCTATTTCGGTTGTTTCTTGTTCACTTAGTTCTTTAACAATAGCCGGTATTTTTTTTAAGCCCGCGAGCTTTGCAGCTTTCCATCTTCTTTCTCCGGCTATTAATTCGTATTTTTTACCCGCTTTACGGAGGATAATAGGTTGTACCACCCCATGTTCCTTAATAGACTCTGCCAGTTCCTCCAAAGCTTCCTCTATAAATACTTTACGCGGTTGGTATCGGTTAGGAATAATGTGGTCAATTGAAATTTCTAAAATTCTATTTTGTTCATCAGTCGACTCCTGGGAAGGGGTCAATTCAGAAATAACATCAAAATTGGTAGGAATTAAAGCACCAAGCCCCTTGCCTAGCCCTTTTTTAGCCATTTTCTATCACTTCCTTTGCCAAATCCTGATAAACTTCAGCTCCTCTGGACTTAGGATCGTATGTAATAATTGGTTTGCCGTGACTTGGAGCCTCACTTAGACGTACGTTACGGGGAATTATGGTAGCAAAAACTTTGTTCTTAAAATAAGCTTTAACTTCTTCCACAACTTGAATAGAGAGATTAGTCCTGGCATCAAACATGGTAAGTAATACCCCTTCTAACGCTAAACCGGGATTTAAATGTTTTTGGACCAGTTGAATAGTATTCATTAATTGGCCTAAGCCTTCTAGAGCGTAATATTCGCATTGGATAGGGATTAGAATACTGTCAGCAGCAGTGAGTGCGTTTAGAGTTAATAGACCTAAAGAAGGAGGGCAGTCAAGTATAACATAATCGTATAAATCCTTTTCCTTAGTCAAAGCTTTCCGAAGTTTTAATTCCCTGGAAACTGCTGAAACCAGCTCGATTTCTGCACCTGCCAGTTGGATAGTAGCTGGAATTAAGTCTAAGTTTTCTATAGCAGTATCCATTTTGATGCTTTTTAAGGAAATACCATTAATTAAAACATCATAAATACAATGTTCTAAAGTATCTCGATCAACTCCTAACCCGCTAGTTGCGTTACCTTGAGGATCAACATCGACAATTAATACCTTCTTACCCTGATAAGCCAAACATGCTCCTAAATTTACTGCTGTTGTTGTTTTGGCCACGCCACCTTTTTGGTTGGCAATTGCAATAACTCTACCCACATCACACACCACCAAAATGAATATTAACATATTTAGTATTCAACAGAGTAAAGACAAGTCCTTCCTAAAAATTGAGAAGCTGGCCTTTTTGGCCAGCTTTAGAGGGGTTTTTTAGATGGCATACCTGCTTTGCGTGGGTATTTTTTAGGTGTTGATTTAATTTTGGCTATTTTAATAAGACTTCTCTGCTCCCTTAGGTAAGGTAGTTCATAATATTCTTCTTCAGCAACTTGACCGCCAAGAATTAGAATGGCTTTATGAGCATCCATTAACTCTTGCTTTAAATCAGGCCCTTTAGCCCCGGCAAAAAAGCCCCCAATTTTTACAAAAGGAAGACAATACTCAGAAAGTACTCTGAGGTTTGCTACTGCCCTAGAAACAACACAATCAAACTTTTCCCTGTAATCTTCCATTTGGGCTAAATCTTCAGCTCGCCCATGAATAAGCTTTACCTTAGTCAAATTAAGTCTTTCAACTATTTCGCGTAAAAAATTAATCCGTTTTTGTAAAGAATCAACCAAAACAATTTCCAGTTCGGGGCGCCATATTTTAAGAGGAATCCCGGGAAAGCCTGCACCAGTACCTAAATCTAAGATATACCATTGATTTTTAATATCTATTTTTTTAAGAAAGATTAAAGAATCAATAAAATGCTTTATTATAATCCCCTCATCATCATCAATAGCTGTAAGGTTCATCTTGGTGTTCCATTCCTGTAAAAGTTTGAGAAAAAGAACAAATTGCTCCATTTGTTCAGCTTGCAAATTCAGACGATAATTTTCCGACGTTTCCAGTAAATAGGCCCACTCTTTAATCATGTTACTTTTCAGCCTTTCGTCGTTGTTGCTCTAAATAAATTAACAATACGTTAATATCTGCCGGAGAAACTCCAGAAATTCTAGAAGCTTGTCCGATAGATTCAGGTTTAAATTTAGATAACTTTTGTTGAGCTTCCCTAGAAAGCCCCTTGATCCCTTCATAATCTAAATCGGGACGTAATTTTTTCTTTTCCAGTTTTTCAAAATGCTCAATTTGAGCCATTTGCTTATTTATATAGCCTTCATATTTAACCTGAATTTCAACCTGCTCTTCTACAGCCTCTTCTAATTTTTCCTCTGGGGGATAAAATTTTACCAGATCAGCATACCTTACCTCCGGTCTGCGTAACAGTTCTAAAAGAGAAAGACCACTTTTTAAAGTTGTACTTCCTTTTTCTTCCAACATATGCTGCAGCCCTTCATTTTGGGGTGATACAGTAGTATTCTCCAAACGCTCAATTTCTCTGGCAATCTGTTCCTTCTTGTTTAAAAAGCTTTTAAAACGTTCTTCAGAGATTAAACCTAACTCGTATCCTTTAGGGGTTAAGCGTAAATCCGCATTATCCTGACGTAAGACTAACCTGTACTCTGCCCTGGAAGTTAACATGCGGTAGGGCTCATTAGTACCTTTAGTAACTAAATCGTCTATCAACACTCCTATATAGGCTTCCGATCTTTTCAAAATAAAAGGCTCCCGTCCTTTTATTTTTAAAGCTGCGTTGATCCCGGCCATTAAACCTTGAGCGGCAGCCTCTTCATAACCAGAGGTTCCATTAATCTGACCGGCAGTAAACAAGCCTGAAACAGCTTTACACTCTAAGCTAAGTTTTAGTTGAGTTGGGATTACATAATCGTATTCAATAGCGTAGCCCGGTCTCATGATTTCAGCTTTTTCTAAACCCTTTACCGTATGTAGCATTTCCACTTGCACATCTTCAGGCAAACTGGTTGATAAACCTTGCACATAAACTTCTTGAGTATTCAGCCCTTCCAATTCTAAAAAGATCTGGTGACTGGTTTTATCGGGAAAACGTACAACTTTATCCTCAATGGAAGGACAGTATCTAGGACCTACACCTTCAATTATGCCGCTAAAAAGAGGGGAACGATGTAAATTTTCTCTAATAACTTGATGGGTTCTTTCGTTAGTGTAAGTTAGCCAGCAAGAAATATTAGGCCTTTTTAGATTACGGCTGGTAAAAGAGAAATATAGGGAGCTGTCTCCCGGTTGCTCAGATAAATTAGAAAAGTCGATTGTCCTTTTATCAATCCGCATAGGTGTTCCTGTTTTAAATCGTCCCAGTTGTAAACCGACATTTCGCAAGTTATCCGATAATTCCAAAGCCGCAAATTGGCCATTGGGACCGCCGGTAAAATTCACATCGCCGATTATTACTTTTCCTACTAGGTAAGTGCCAGTTGTTAAAATTACAGCCTGACTGTAAAAAACTGCACCTGTCTGAGTAACTACACCCTGAACTTGATTATTTTTAACGATTATATCTACTACCGTAGCTTGTTTTACTGCTAAATTAGGCTCTTTTTCCAGAGTATTAATCATTTCCCGTTGGTAAAGCCATTTATCGGCCTGGGCTCTCAAAGCATGAACGGCCGGTCCTTTTCCTGTATTAAGCATACGAATCTGGATGTAGGTTTGATCAATATTGATTCCCATTTGACCGCCCAAGGCATCGATCTCCCTAACTAAGTGAGCTTTGGCAGGTCCCCCTATAGAGGGGTTACAAGGCAGGAGAGCTATTTGATCAATACTTAGGGTAAGAACTAAAGTATTACAACCCATGCGGGCAGCGGCCAAAGCAGCCTCACAACCTGCATGACCGGCTCCAATTACTATTACATCATAAGTTCCAGCTGTATAAGTTTCCATGACCCAACTCCTATTTACCGATACAAAAATCTTTAAAAATACGATCTATAATATCTTCACTTGCCGTTTCTCCGCTGATTTCTCCTAAAGCTCTCAAGGCAGCTCTTAAATCGATAGTGAGAAAATCAGGGGCAAGATTATTTTTAAGAGCAGTTTTAGTTTCCTCCAGATGTTTTTTAGCCCTACCCAGAGCCTCGAAATGTCTTTCTCGGGTGATCATCTGATCAGTACCTACTTTAACCTGCCCTGTACCAACCATCTGTTTTATAGCTTGTTCCAGTTGCTCCAGGCCTTTTTCATATTTGGCAGAAATTTTTAAGGAGTTATTTTCAATACCAAGATCAATGTTTTCAACTAAATCAATTTTGTTGATTAGCAGTAAGTACTTTTTGCCAGCTTTTTTAACTAAATCAATTATTTTATAATCTTCTTCAGTCAAACCTTCCTCAGCGTCTACTACGATTAAAACTAAATCCCCTTGTTTTATAAGTTCAACTGTTTTTTCCACGCCGATCTTTTCAACCACATCTTCCGTACTTCGTATACCTGCTGTATCAATTATCTTAATGGCAATACCGCCTATATTAATGTACTCTTCAATTACATCTCTGGTCGTGCCGGGAATATCAGTTACAATAGCCCTGTTTTCCCTAAGTAAGGCGTTTAGTAAACTGGATTTTCCTACATTGGGCTTACCAACTATTACTGTTTTTAATCCTTCCCTGTAAATTTTACCGGCTTTAAAGCCTTCTAACATTTTATTTATACTCTGTAAGGAATTATTGATAATATCCAAAATCTCTTGCTGTTCCATAGCCTCTATTTCATCATCGGGAAAATCTATTGATGCTTCTAAATAGGCAAGTATCCTTATTATATCGTTACTCAAAGAATTAATTACTTCCTTTAGTTTTCCTTCTAAATGATTAAGGGCTACATCAAGACCTTTTTCTGTCTTTGCTCTGATTACATCGATAATTGCTTCAGCTTGGGAAAGATCCAAACGACCGTTAAGGAATGCTCTCTTGCTAAACTCACCGGGGTGAGCCAAGCGAGCCCCTTGCTCTAAAACTAGCTCTAATATTAACTTTAAGGGTAAATAACCACCATGACAATTGATTTCTATTACATCCTCACCGGTAAAACTGTGAGGACTGCGCATAAAAGTTACTAAAACTTCATCTAATACGGCTTTTTGGGGTTTTGACCTGACAATAGTACCTAAATATATCTGATGGGATTTTTTAGCAGCCCACCTAGCCGGATTTTTAGGTTGGAAAATTTTATCAATAATATTTAAGGCTTCAGTTCCGCTTATCCTGATAATCCCAATTCCACCTTCTCCCGGCGGAGTTGCAATAGCAGCAATAGTTTCTTCCATGGTAAGCCACCTCCCCATAATTTAATCTATATAAGCTTAAATCATCTTAGCAGATTATACATATAATTTCCAGACAGGAAATGGGCCCGCTTTCACGCAGCCTTTGCAAAACCGCAAAGATAAAAATTTCTTTGCAACAAAAAACCCGATAATATCATTATTACCGGGTTGAAAGTATTTTATATCCATATTCTTAGTGGGCATTTTTCAAAGCTATAATTACTTTACGGTAAGGTTCTTCCCCTTCGCTATAGGTAGTAACATCCATATTGTTTTGTAAAGCGGTATGAATAATTCTTCTTTCATGGGGATTCATGGGCTCTAACATCACCTTGTTACCTGTCCGCTTAACTTTTTCTGCTAACCGCCTGGCAAGTCTGTTTAAAGTTTCTTCTCTCCTTTTACGGTATCCTTCTACATCAAGAATAATATTAACCCTTTTTTCAGTTTTGCGATTTACTGCCAGGTTAGTAAGGTATTGTAAAGCATCTAAGGTTTCTCCCCGTCTTCCAATTAAGATACCAAGCCGAGTGCCTTTAATGGAAATATTTATATACCCATTATCTGTTTTACAATTCATATTTACACTTAAACCCATGTTTCTAAAAACGTTTGTCAAAAATTCAACAGCCAAATCTTCTGCAGTCTTTTTAACGGTAACACGTACTTTCGCCATTCGGGAACCTATCAGACCAAATAAACCTTTACTAGGTTCTTCTAAAACTTCTACCTCTACATCCTCTCTCGAAACCTGAAGTTCTTTTAAGGCTGTCTCAACAGCACTCTCCACAGTCTTAGCAGCTATTTCGATGCTTTTCATTTTGTTGATGTTTCCTCCTTAATACTTAACGAACCTTTTTTCCTTAGGAAAAGCTGTTCGAGACCGCTTATTATACTATACATAATCCAATAAATAGCCAAACCTGCCGGGAAACTTCTGCTTATCCAACCCATAAACAACGGCATTACGTAAAGCATGGTTTTTTGCGTTTGATCTACACCTGTTGGTGAACTTAACTTTTGCTGCAAAAAGGTAAATATAACAGCTAATATGGGAAGAATATAAAGATCAGGCTGACCTAAATTAGGTATCCATAAAAAACTGGCATGCTCCATATTTACGTAAGCTGGATGGTTTTCGGGACTAAAGAAATTACGTAAAGCAGAAAATAAAGCGTAAAGTATTGGCATTTGTGCTAAAAGCGGCAAACAGCCGGAAAAAGGGTTAACTTTATGTTTTTGATATAACTCCATCATAGCTTGCTGGGATTTTTGTGGGTCATTTTTATATTTTTTCTGAATTTCTTGTAATTGAGGTTGAAGTTCTTGCATTACACGCATAGAACGAATTTGCATAGAAGTTAAAGGAAATAGTAAAAGCTTAATAACAATTGTAAATAGGATTATGGCTAACCCATAGTTTGGTATACCTATAGCAGCAGTTAAATTATAAAGATATTGAATTAACTGGGATAAGATATTCACTAAAAATGACAAATAACTCCCTACTTAACCATGTTAAGTAGGATTCACCTCCTCTTTTCCGACCAGAATAGTTTATTTTTAGGAAGGATCATAACCGCCTGCAGAAAAAGGATTACATCTTAAAATTCGCCACAAAGCTTTGATCATTCCTTTTAAAAAACCGTACTTTTGTAAAACTTCAATACTATATTGAGAACAAGTAGGACTAAACTTACAAGATCTAGGAAATAAGGGTGATACATACTTTTGATACAATCTGATTAACCATATAAGTATTCTTACCATTTTGGACTACCTTAATAATTCTGCCTTTTTGAGCAATTCTAGCATTTCTTTTTCGACCAACCAGTAGTTAATTCCTTTAATTTTTGAACGGGCAACAAAAATAATATTATGACCATTTGCAATTTTATCCTGATTATTACGACAGCATTCCCTTAAAATCCTTTTAATGCGGTTACGAACTACAGCATTACCTACCTTTTTAGAAATAGAAAAACCAAATTTATTCTCATTAAGACCGTTTTTATTATAGTACATAACCATATACTCGCCTTTAAGGGAACAGCCTCTTTGGTAGATAATTTTAAAATCTTTATTTTTTCTTAGACGTAAATTACGAGGAAGCAATGAAATACCTCCCTCTTTCAACCAATTATCTTAATTATAAACAATTAATATCTAATCTAAACTTTACCACAAAAATACGAAAAGGCCATTTTATTGGCCTTATGCTGATAAACGCTTTCTTCCTTTTTTACGTCTTCTTTTTATAACATTGCGTCCCCCTGGAGTACTCATTCTCTGCAAAAAACCATGGACTTTTTTATGCTTTTTAACTTTAGGTTGGTATGTCCTTTTCATATCCTTCCCTCCTTTTGGGCCAACACAAAACTTCCGATTCATTCGATTGAAAGAAACACACCAAAATTATATTGAATTAAAATAATATTGTCAAGAAAAAGGAGGATTTTTTAAATTTATTGAAGAAATAGATTTTATCCACAGCTGTTGATTATTTACTTGTTATTAACTTGAATTGTTGAAAAAACTTTTGTTGAAGTTGTGGATAATTTTTGTTATGATTTATATGCCATTTTACTTGACCTCTTTTACTATTTGTGAAAAATAAAGTATTACTTTAAAAAATGCTGAAAATGCTTATTTTTTTTGGACTTTAGCCTGATGTATATTTTTTCCACTCCCTTTAATAACTATCCAAAAGCAACTGAGGATAACTCTGTCTATATAACTTACTTTTAAAAACTATCCACAGGTTTTTTTATTAACTTGTGGATAAATATTTCATGTCTTTAGGAGGTTTTGTTGATGTTACCGTCTGAGTTAGAAGAAATTTGGGGTAGAACCTTAGATATAATAAAAAATGAATTGAGTAGGCCAAGCTTTGAGACTTGGCTGAAGTCAACAAAACTCCTTGAAATAGATGGTAAGGATGTTTTTATCGAGGTACCAAATGAATTTGCTAAAGATTGGCTAAAAACCAGATACTACAACATGATTAAAAATACTGTTCAATTGATAATTAACAAAGATGTAGATTTATACTTTGTTTTACCTTCGGAAACAGAAAAACTACATACAATAAAAAAGCTCGATACTAACCTAGACAGTTTTAATAGTGATTTTAATAGTGATATAGATTGTGTATTAAACCCAAAATATAACTTCGATACTTTCGTCATAGGTAATAATAACCGTTTTGCCCACGCGGCCTCTTTAGCTGTTGCTGAAGCACCGGCTAAAGCCTATAATCCGCTATTTATTTATGGCGGCGTAGGGTTAGGAAAAACTCATTTGATGCATGCCATTGGCCACTATGTATTGGCCCATTCTAAAGGATATAAAGTGTTGTATGTTTCTTCGGAAAAATTTACTAACGAACTTATAAACTCAATCCGTGATGATAAAACTGTGGAGTTTCGCAATAAATATCGAAGTATAGACGTTTTATTAATTGACGATATCCAGTTCTTAGCTAATAAAGAAGCAACTCAGGAAGAATTTTTCCATACTTTTAATGCTTTACACGAAGCAAATAAACAAATTGTCATCTCTAGTGATCGGCTGCCCAAAGAAATTCCTACCTTAGAAGATCGTTTAAGATCACGGTTTGAATGGGGACTCATTACAGATATGCAACCACCCGATTTTGAAACCCGCATTGCTATCTTAAGAAAGAAAGCAAGCCTGGAAAATATAAGTATTCCTGACGAAGTTATGGAATGTATAGCCAACAAAATTCAATCCAATATCAGAGAATTAGAAGGAGCGTTAATCCGAATTGCTGCTTATGCAGCTGTAACAAAAAAGGAAATAGATTTAGAACTTGTGGATGAAGCTTTAAAAGATATAGTTCAAGACAATAAGCCTCCGGAAATTGATGTTAACCGTATTCAGGAAAAAGTTGCAGCTTTCTACAAACTAAGAGTAGAAGATTTTAAGAGTAAAAAACGAACTAAAAACATTGCCTTTCCTCGTCAAATCGCCATGTTTTTAACTAGAGAACTGACTGATTTATCACTACCAAAGATAGGCCATGAATTTGGCGGCAGGGATCACACTACTGTCCTGCATGGTTGTGATAAAATCGCCAATGAATTAAAAAATAATTTAAAACTACAACAAGAAATCGCCAATTTAATTAAAATCATTAAGTCTTAACTTGTGAACATGTGTATAATTTAGAAAAACAATCTACAAGCTTATCCACATTATTTTTTTTAATGTCTGCTAAACTTTATCCTAGTTTTACACATATCCACAGCTACCTACTACTATTACTACTAAGTTTATAGATCAATAATATAATACCTTTGCTATTTAGGAGGAAGCCCATGAAATTCTTAGTAGAGCAAAATGAACTTTTAGGTGGTTTACAAATTGTACAGAGAGCTATTTCCAGTCGAAGTACTTTACCCATTTTAAGTGGCATATATTTGTCATGTGAACATAACATTTTGCGTTTAAGAGCTACCGACTTAGAAATTGGCATCGAATGTACTATTCCTGTCCAAAGTGAAGCAGAAGGAGAAACTGTTCTCCCGGCAAGATACTTTGTAGAAATTATTAAAAAACTACCTAACTTACCTATTACGATAGAAAAGACTGATGAAGGTATTATCATTATCAGATACGGTTCTTCGGAAGTACAATTAAACGCTTTTAATCCGGAAGAATTTCCTCAGTTGCCTCAAGTGGAAGAAATACATACCGTTACGGTTAATGCAGATTTATTTATTAATGCTATTAAACAAGTGTCCATAGCTGCTTCCCACGATATTTCAAGACCTATCTTTACAGGTATACTATTGGAATTTAGTGATAACAACATTTTAAAACTAGTGGCAACTGACACCTACCGTTTGGCTTACCGGGAAATTATTTTGCCCGGCACTTTAGTTAATAATTTTTCTTGCATTATTCCTAGTCGTGCCTTAGGCGAAATTGGAAAGATATTTTGGTCTGACGATAATCAGATAGAGATTAGTTTTGCTGATAACCAAGTATTATTTAAAGTAGATTCAACAATACTAGTTTCCAGACTGATTGAAGGACAATTTCCAAATTATAACCAGGTCATACCAAAAGATTATTCTTCAAGAATAAGAGTCTTAACAAAAGATTTGCTTAACTCTGCTGAAAGAGCGTCACTTTTAGCAAGGGATGAATTTAAAAATCGCTCTAATGTTATTAAGTTAAACATATCAGGGAATAATTTAACTGTTACTTCCAAATCAGCAGAAGTTGGTAACCTACACGAAGAATTACCGATTTACCTAGAAGGGGAGCCTGCAGAAATCGCCTTTAATGCTAGGTATTTGATTGACGTCTTGAAAGTAATTGATCAGGAAGAAATACATTTGGATTTAACAGGTTCCTTAAGTCCAGGTATTATTAGACCTGCAGAAGACAAGCATGTTTTATTTTTAGTTTTACCAATTAGGATTTAACAAGGAAAAACAGAGGTAATAGAGGTAATAATGGATAAGATAAATGAGGTAAAAATAAAAACTAAAGAAATAAAACTGGATCAATTTTTAAAGTGGGCCAACATAAGTGCTTCTGGCGGTGAGGCCAAAGAGTTGATTGTTTCAGGAGCTGTTACGGTCAATAATATAGTTGAAACAAAAAGAGGCCGTAAATTAAAACACGAAGATGTTGTTGGAATTAATAATCAAAAGTTTTTTAAAGTAATTTCTCTTACTTAGGAGATAAAATGTTTTTACAATGGTTAAAGCTAAATAATTTTACTAACTATAAAGAATTAAACTTTGAAGCTGATGCTTTTTTAAATTTAATAGTTGGGGATAATGCCCAAGGAAAAACCAACTTATTAGATGCTATTTATTATCTAAGTCACGGTACTTCTTATCGCTATCACCAAGATCAGCAGTTAATTAGGTGGAATGCTGATTTTTTTACTATTACAGCTGTGACAAAAAATAAATATAATTTAAATAAATTAGCTTACTCTTACAAAGATAATAAAAAAAATATAACTATTAATGAGAGTAAATTAAATAAGATAGCTGATCTTTTAGGAATTTTTACAGTTGTCTTCTTTTCCCCTGATGATTTATATATTGTTAAGGGTAATCCTAGCTTACGAAGAAAATATTTAGATAGTGAATTATGCCAAGTAAGTCCCAAATACTACTATTATCTTCAACAATACAGAAAGACTTTATTACAAAGAAATCGCTTGCTAAAAGAAATTAGACTGAATAAATCAAACAAAAAAAGCTTAGAAATTTGGAATATCCAGCTTGCTAAGTATGGCGCTTGGTTGATTATAAAAAGACTTGAAATGCTGAACAAAATTAAGCCTTTGGCCAGACTTACTCATCGAAAATTATCTGACGGACTGGAAGAGTTAGAAATTATCTATAGTCATTCCCTAGATATAAATAACAACCACTTTACCTTGGAATGGCTGGAAGATTTTATTATTTCCCAGCTAGAAAGTTGTTTTGACTATGATTTAATGAGAGGTTTTACTACCAAGGGGCCTCATAGAGATGATTTTGTGGTGAAAATTAATGGGTACAACCTTAAGGAATTCGGTTCCCAAGGCCAGCAGCGTACAGCAGCTCTCAGTTTAAAAATTTCAGAAGTAGAATTTATGTATGGAGAGACCGGAGAGTATCCGGTACTCTTACTTGATGATGTCTTATCGGAGTTGGACAAAAAAAGGAGAGATCAGCTTTTGGCGCTCGTAAGTGACAGAATTCAAACTTTTATTACTTGTACTGAAACAAGTTTTTTAAATAAAAACATACTGGAAAAAGCTTCAATAAATAAGGTTTCAAGAGGGATCTTAAAAAAAATAAAATAATAAAGAGCCTTAATTTATTTAAGGTTTTATAAAAAAATATTTTTATAAGGGAGTCAAAATGTATACTCACATTGGTTTAAAAACGCTTGTAAACTGTAGGGATATTGTAGCTATCCTTAATTTACAAGCAGAATTACCTATCTCAACTAAAGAGTTTTTAGAAATTGCTCACAGCGAAAAACGTATTAAAGGATGCAGCAGAGATGAAGCTAAATCCTGCATTATTACAGATACAGAAGTATACTTATCTAATATTTCAGCAAATACCCTCTTGAAAAGAAGTTCTATATAAATAAATACCAAATGTGCTATAATTAAACATTGGTAAAATAAGGTGAAGTAGGTGTGTGTAGTGGCCGAAGTATATGATGCAAGCCAGATTCAAGTATTAGAAGGACTTGAAGCTGTTCGAAAAAGACCAGGAATGTATATAGGTAGCACGAGTTCCAGAGGCTTACATCACCTGGTTTATGAAATTGTCGATAATAGTATAGACGAGGCTTTAGCCGGTTATTGTACCAAGATAGAGATCACTATTCATGAAGATAACTCTATTACTGTTACAGATAATGGCAGGGGAATACCTGTTGATATTCACCCTAAAATCGGAAAACCTGCTGTAGAAGTTGCTTTAACAGTTTTACATGCCGGTGGAAAATTTGGAGGCGCTGGTTATAAAGTATCGGGCGGTCTCCACGGCGTAGGCATGTCTGTTGTTAACGCCTTGTCAGAATGGTTAGTGGTCAAAGTAAAAAGAGACGGACAAATATATCAACAAAGGTTTGAAAGGGGAAAAACCGTTACTGAATTAAAAGTAGTCGGTAAAACTAAGGGAACAGGAACTCTTATTTCCTTTAAACCTGACCATCTTATTTTCGAAGATTTAATTTATGATTTTGATATTTTAGCCCATCGTTTACGAGAACTATCTTTTTTAAACAAAGGGCTAAAAATTGTTTTAAACGATGAACGGGTTGATAAAACAGAAACTTTTCTCCATAATGGTGGAATTATTGATTTTGTAAAATATGCTAACAAAAATAAAGATGTGCTTCATAATAAGCCAATCTATTTTCAACAACTTAAAGATAAAGTAGAAGTTGAAATTGCCCTACAATATCATGATGGTTATTCGGAAAACATTTATTCCTATGTAAACAATATTCGAACTACAGAAGGAGGAACCCACGAGGTTGGTTTCAAAACGGCCTTAACAAGGGTTGTTAACGACTATGCCAGAAAGGCCAATATTTTAAAAGAAAATGAAGCTAATTTAACCGGGGAAGATGTTCGTGAAGGTTTGACCGCTGTACTAAGTGTAAAAGTAATAGATCCCCAATTTGAAGGCCAAACAAAAACAAAATTAGGAAATAGTGAAGTAAGAGGAATTGTTGATTCTGTGGTAGGGGAAGGTATGTCTGCCTTTCTGGAAGAAAATCCACCTGTTGCCAAAAAATTTATTGAAAAAGCAGTTAATGCTGCCCGAGCCAGAGAAGCGGCCAGAAAAGCCAGAGAGCTTACCAGAAGAAAAAGTGCTTTAGAAGTATCTAATCTTCCCGGAAAGCTTGCTGATTGTTCATTAAAAGATCCTGCTTTGTGTGAACTTTATCTTGTTGAAGGTGATTCAGCCGGCGGCTCTGCCAAGCAAGGACGGGATCGTCATTTTCAAGCGATTTTACCTTTAAGAGGAAAAATACTAAACGTAGAAAAAGCAAGATTAGATAGAGTGTTAGCTAACGAAGAAATTCGCACTATGATAACTGCTCTTGGTACTGGTATTTCAGAAGATTTTAATCTGGAAAAAGCAAGGTACCATAAGACTATAATCATGACTGACGCAGACGTAGACGGAGCTCATATCCGAACCTTGTTATTGACTTTCTTCTATCGTTTTATGCGTCCTTTAGTTGAAAAAGGTTATGTTTACATTGCCCAACCTCCCCTTTATAACGTGAGGATTGGTAAAAAAGACAATTATATTTATAGTGATGAGGAATTGAAAAAATTTTTAGACGAAATAGGAAATCAAAACTATACCATCCAACGTTACAAAGGTTTGGGGGAAATGAATCCTGAACAATTATGGGACACAACTATGAATCCGGAAACCAGGACACTTTTGCAGGTTTCTTTGGAAGATGCCATAGCAGCTGACGAAATATTTACAATTCTGATGGGTGATAAAGTAGAGCCCCGAAGAGAATTTATTGAAGTAAATGCTAAGGAAGTTAGAAACTTAGATATATAGTTATAAAAGTGGTCGAATGAGCGGTCGAATGATCAAAAATATAATTTTATTGTAATAAATCTTAACAGGATAGTTGAAAAAACCGTCCTGTTTTTTTATTGCTTATGGATTTCATATTTTTACGGTCGATCTAAACAGAAGGTATTTTCTTAGCCAATGTTTAATTTATTATGTTAGAATATATTGATATATTTTTTATATAGAGGAGACCATAAATGAAAATCGGAATTCCACGTGCACTACTTTATTTTTACTATGGACCTTTTTGGGAATCATTTTTTAAAAGATTAGGCCTGAATGTGGTGATTTCCGACAGTACCAACAAGGCTATTATAAATCGGGGTATAAAAGTAGCTGTTCCTGAAATTTGTGTGCCAATTAAAATATTGGCCGGTCACTATTTAACTTTAGCTCAACAAAATGTAGATTATATATTTGTGCCAAGAATGGTATCCATCAGAAAAAGGCAGTTTTTTTGTCCCAAGTTTATGGGTTTGCCGGATATGGTAAAGCACAGTTTAAATTTTAAAGAAAAAATTTTAACTTGTGATGTAGTATCGGATAACAGTAATATTTCTAATTATAGAAATTATCTTCCTTTAGCGGAAAAGTTGGGTAAGACTAAAAAGGATATAAAAATAGCTGCCCAAGAGGCGGAAAAAGACTGGCTTCAATTTCGAAAATTTACACAGTTAGGTTACCCTGCACCAAAAGCTTATGAGTTAATGGTAAAAGGTCTTAATCCTGTTAAAATAAACCCAAAGCCAGGCCAGATCCGTATTGGTCTGCTTGGTTATGTCTATAACATGTACGATCCTTACATAAGTTTAGGCATTTTTGATATTCTGCAGGAAAACAATGTTCATGTGACAACTTTTGATATGTTTTCTGAAAATGAGTTAAGGAATGTAACCGGAAACATGTCCAAAGTATTGTTCTGGACCTTTAGTAATTACTTACTCGAAGCCGGATTGCATTTATTTAATTCAGACCAGGTAGACGGAATTATACATTTAACAGCTTTCGGCTGTGGTCCGGACTCCTTTTTAGGAAAATTATTTGAACTAGAGTCAGAAAAAAAAGGTATACCTTTTATGACAGTAAGGGTAGATGAGCATACAGGAGAGAATCATTTAGTAACAAGAGTGGAAGCTTTTACAGATATGCTCAAAAGAAGCAAGGCGGTATGAGGGGAGAAAAATGAAAATTTCATTTCCTTATATGGGAACAGTTTTAGTATATAAAAAACTACTTCAATTATTAGGTCACGAGGTCATAATACCTCCCAGACCTACTAAAAGAACTATAGATTTGGGAGTTAAGTATAGCCCGGAATTTGCTTGTTTTCCCTTTAAAGTTATCATGGGCACTTATATAGAAGCCTGTGAAATGGGCGTAGATACTATCGTATCTAGTGGTGGTTTTGGTCCCTGCCGAGCCGGATTTTATGGTGAGATTCACAGAAGAATTTTAAAAAGTCTAGGCTATGATATTGATCTGATTATTCTGGATCAGCCTTTACAAGACAAAAATTTTTTAAAAAAGGTAAAATTTCTTAAAGGAAATAATTCCTGGCTTGATGTAATTAAAGCGGTTAAATTTACTTATCGCTTAATTCAGGAAATTGACCGGTTTGAAAAGGAAATTTACCGGCTAATGCCTTATGAAACAGAACCGGGGCAGGCTAAAAAAGCCTGGAATAGTATCCAGGCAGAATTTGATCAGGCTATTGATCAAGCAGGACTGGAGCGAGCCAAGGAACGCTCCCTTGATATTTTAAAGAGCATAAAAGTACATGAAATACCTGAAAAAGATAAGATTCGGATCGGTATTGTAGGTGAAATATACGTAGTTATGGAGCCATCAATTAACATGGATATGGAAGAATTGCTTTGCAAGCTAGGATGTGAAGTTGAACGAAGTCAATATCTATCTGAATGGGTTGATCATAACCTTCTTCCTAATATCTTTAAAAAGTCAAGGGATGCCATGTTTATTGAAAAGGGAAAACCTTACATAGGTAGGGCTATAGGCGGACATGCTCAACAAAGTGTGGGGGCCATTGTAGATTTTAAAGACCGGAACTTTGATGGAATAATACATTTGATGCCTTTTGCCTGTTTACCTGAATTAATTAGTCAGAGTATTATTCCAAGAATTTCCAAAGAACATAATATTCCGGTTTTAACTTTGGCCATTGATGAACAAACCGGACAAACTAATGCTCTAACACGCATTGAGGCTTTTATTGATTTAGTCAGAAACAAAAAAGCTTCTGTAAATATCGCATGATTAAAATTTTTTTCAAAGTAAAAATTTATTCATGATAATTTTTTTCTGGATGAGGTTGAAGTCTGGGGGGAATTTAATTGAGTAAAGTGTTTTTGGGAATAGATGTAGGTTCGGTAAGCACTAATGTTATAGCTTTAGACCACAATTATGAGTTGTTGTTCAACTATTATGCCAGAACAAGTGGTCAACCGATAGAATCAATTAAAACTGGACTGGAGAAATTCCACAGCCAATACCCTGATCTAATTGTTGCCGGTGTAGGCACTACGGGTAGTGGCAGACAATTGGCTGGCGTAATGGTAGGTGCAGATGTAGTCAAAAATGAAATTACGGCTCATGCTGTTGCTACAACTCATTTTCATCCGGAAGTTCGTACAATTTTTGAAATAGGCGGTCAGGATTCAAAAATAATTTTATTAAAAGATGGTATTGTAGTTGATTTTGCCATGAATACAGTTTGCGCGGCCGGAACAGGTTCTTTTTTGGATCATCAAGCCGAAAGAATGAAAATTCCTATCGAAAAATTTGGGGAAATGGCTTTAAAATCTAAAAATGAAGTGCGTATAGCCGGGCGATGTACTGTTTTTGCCGAATCAGATATGATTGCCAAGCAGCAATACGGCTTTACCAAGGAAGACATCATTAATGGATTATGTCAAGCTTTGGTAAGAAACTATATAAATAACGTAGGCCGGGGTAAAAAGTTAGAGCCTCCTTTTGCTTTCCAGGGAGGAGTGGCTGCCAATGTGGGGATTAGAGCAGCTTTTGAGAAAGAAATCAAACATAAGGTAATTATCCCTAAGTATTTTGGTGTTATGGGGGCAATAGGGGCTGCAATTTTGGCCCGTGAAAAAATAGAGAAAAGCCAAGAAAAAACTACTTTCAGAGGTTTTGGTGCTTTGCAAACTGAGTTTGTTCCCAAGAGCTTTACCTGTAACGGCTGCTCTAACTCTTGTGAAGTCATAAGAGTAACAGCCGGTGGTAAAACAATTGCTGTTTGGGGTGACCGTTGCGGTACTTGGAAAGAAAAAATGAAACAAAGCTTATCTGAAGCAATCTAGGCAACTTGAGAAGAGTTGCCTTTTTGCAAGATTTGGTTATACTTATATCAGAATAACGACTAGGGGGAGGATTATGGGCAGGCTTAAAATAGTGATGGCATTTCTCTTGGCTGCTTTTTTGACAGGTTGTGTAAACCCTGCTACTGAACAAAAATCTACGGAATTAACAGTTGCTGCAGCAGCTAATTTAAAAGAATGCTTTGAACGGGTAGGAGAAAGTTTTACTTTAGAAACAGGTATTCCTGTTAGTTTTATATTCGGTTCTACAGGTCAGCTTGCTAAACAAATAGAAAACGGAGCCCCGGTAGATGTGTTTGCTGCGGCAGATCTGGCTACACCTCAAAAGCTGGCCCGAAAGGGTGTACTTGAAGAGAGCATAGTAGCTTATGCTCAAGGCGTTCTGGTTCTTATTACCAAGGATGGAGAATTAATAAATATACAAAGTTTAGCTGAAGAAAACTGTGGTCAGATAGCAATTGCAAATCCCGAAACTGCCCCCTACGGGAAAGCTTCTGTGGAGGTACTGGAAAGCCAAGGTTTATGGAATGACGTTAAAGAAAAAGTAGTTTATGCCAAAGATATTCAGGAAGCAGTTACCTATTTTAAAACAGGTAATGTTGATGCTGCCTTTACAGCGTTGTCTTTGGTAAAAAATAAAGACTTTTCCTATGAGCTAATCGATGAGAACCTTTATAATCCAATTTTACAGGGAACAGGTATCACTAATGCCAGCCAAAATAGGCAAGCAGCTCAAAGTTTTATAGAGTTTCTGCAAAGTTCAAAAGGACAACAGTTATTAGTAGATTACGGTTATAAAACCCCTTAAAGCTAGCAACTGATTAGCGTTAAATGTTCAGGTGGTAAATAGCAGTAAACATCTTTTTGCTGGTCTAAGCCTAAGTCTTGATAAACTTGGGCACTTACTTTAGCTGTAAAGTCATAATCATCAAATGGTGATTTTTTCTGTTTTAAAAAAAGAGTATAACTATCAATATGACGTATTTCCTTGACAATCTCTACCAAAAACACATTAGAATTAGGTAAACAGGCTGTTAAGGGAAGTATTCGTATTAAATGAGGTCTGATCATAACCTGTAATTTTACAGCATCTTTAGGCAAATTTTCTGCTTTAAGGGTTAGGGAAAATTTTTCCGTAGTTAAGCTAACTTTATTATTCTCGGAGCTTAAAGTACCGTAAAAGATATTAGTTGCTCTGGTAAATTCAGCTACTTTTGTATTTTGCGGGCGATAAATAATTTCATCTTTGTGGCCTTGTTGCAGGCATTTTCCGCCTTCAATCACTACCATTTTCTTACTTAAGCTGTATGCTTCATTAAGGTCGTGAGTTACTAAGATAGCCGGTATGGGGTTTTCAGCAAGAAGTTCCATAAGTTGTCCTCGAAGTTTGATACGTACTGTGCTGTCTAAGGCGGAAAAAGGTTCATCTAATAGTAAAATTTGAGGCTGAGTCGCCATGGTTCTGGCCAGAGCAACTCGTTGTTGTTGACCGCCGGACAAATGACCTGTTTTTTTATTTTCCAGACCGGTTAAATTCATTTTTTTAATTAAGTTGGATATTACTTCCTGTTTCTCCTGTTTTGGCAAATGAGTTATACCGAAGGCAATATTCTGGGCCACAGTAAGATGGGGAAAAAGAGCATAGTTTTGAAAGACAAAACCTACTTTTCTCTTCTGTGGAGGAAGATTAATCTTTTTAGCGCTATCATAGTAAGTTTTATCTCCCAGAGTAATCCAACCTGTATCAGGTTTCATAATCCCGGCAATACATTTTAAGGTTACACTTTTTCCTGAACCGGAAGGACCGAAAAGGGCAGTTAAACCTGATTCAACATCAAATTTTATATTTAAATCAAAAATATCTAGCTTTTTTTGAATATTTACGCTGAGCATTTCCTGACTCCTAGTATTTTCTTTCTAATAATTGCAGCAAAAACATAGCAATAATTGCAACTAGAGTAATGATTATGACCAGTAGGTTAGCTTGTCCTACATTATCAGCTATAACTGCATCGTAAATAGCAATGGGCATAGTTTGGGTTTTGCCCGGAATATTTCCCGCTACCATCAGAGTAGCACCAAAATCACCTAAGGCTCTGGCAAAGGATAGTATTATGCCCGAAGTAAGTCCTTTCCAGGCCAAAGGAATAGTAACCGTAAAAAAAATATTAATTTCACTTCTGCCTAAAGTACGAGCTGCATTTTCCAAGTTTTGATCAATAGTAGCAAAAGCTGCCTTAGCTGATTTTAAAAGTAAAGGGTAAGAGGAAAAAAAGGCTGCCAGAACTGCTGCCTGCCAGGTAAATATGAGCTGGATACCTAGTTTTTCATTTAAAAAGGCTCCAAGTGGGCTCTGACGTCCAATCAAGACTAAGAGATAATAGCCCAAAACTGTAGGAGGAAGTACAAGAGGTAAGGTAAATAAGGAATCAAGGAGATCCTTGCCCCAAAAATTACAGCGGGCTAAAAAGTAGCCTAAAGGAATTGCCAGTAAAATGGTGAGTAAAGTCGCAAAACATGCTACCTTTAATGATAGATATAGAGGACTAAAATCAATGTTCATATTTTACTCCTGACTTTTAAGAATTAAAGTATTTGGCAAATAGTTTTTCAAGAGCTGAAGCTGACTCTTTTAGAAATCCATTGTATTTTTCCATTAAATCTAAAGCCTCCGGGGTAAGTACTGAGCCCCCTCCGCCTTGTCCGCCGGATTTACTTTGAATCAAGGGAAAGCCAAGATTTTTTTCGACTTTCTTTATTAAATTGTAAGCTAAGCTATAAGACATATTTAATTTTTTGGCAGCGTTACTTAAGGAGCCGGTTTCCAAAATGCCTGCTAAAAGCTGGTAAGGTCCTTCACCAAAGGCTTTGCCATCCTTTTCCAGCCATAACTTATAGCGTAATATATACATGTTTTTTCACCTCGTTATATTAATCTTAGTATAAACATCCTAATTAGCAAAGTAAATTAAAGTACAGTTTTTAAATTTGTAAATCAGTTAGATCAGGGTTTAAATCTAAAAAGACGGGACTAACTTCAATTTCGTAAATTACCTCTGTTAGCAAGTCCTCAAAGGATTCGGCAATAATTGTCCTTCTGGTCATAAATTTTAACCTTCCTTTTTTATAATTTAAAATGCCTCGGGCTAAAAGTGGGCAAAACAATTATTGGCCCACTTTTTTGCATTGGAGGGCCTAAGCTTTACTAATAATATACGTAGGAAGATTAGAAATTGCTAACACTAAGGTAAGGAGAGGTTCTATTGACTTTAATTGCCTATTAATGTACTATACAGGTAGAAATTTGACCTTAACTGACCTTTATAAATTTTTGAAACGGGGTGAAAAGTGTGGACATTAATCGCTTTACGGAAAAATCAAGAGAAGCTTTACAACAAGGAGAAGTGCTGGCCTTAAGTTATGGTAACCAAGAACTTGATGTGGAACATATTTTTCTGGCCCTGTTAGAAC
>DUOV01000008.1 GCA_012838615.1 Clostridia bacterium
AAACGCTAATAAGTTGATTCGCCGCTTCATTCCCAAGGGGACAGATATAGGTAAACTAAAGTACAAGGATATACAAAGGATAGAGCATTGGATAAATAATTACCCCAGAAGAATATTTGACTATAGAACTGCAAATGAGATGGTTGCTTAAAAGAAAACAGGGTTCTGTAAGAATATGTAAGGCAATTAAACTTGCAATCTACTAACTAACTCCTCCTTCTCAAAAAAGTTGGATTTATAATTTAAGATATGTTATAATAAATTTTGCTTGATTTTTTGGGAGTGGATTGGGCCTGGTGGCCCGCCTGGACTTCAAATCCAGCGGAACGTGGTGATCCCACGTTTGGTGTGTTCGATTCGCACCCATTCCCGCCAAAATTTAAGTTGAACAAATTTACTAGCTAGTTTTTTGTTTACAGCTTAAGATTATAAATTTTACTAAAGCATTTGGTAGAATAGTAATGATATTCTTCCAAATGCTTTTTTCTATATTACGCGTAAGAGTTATTAGTTGGGGACATTCCGTTCAAGAAACAAGAGACCAGAAGCCAGAAGCAAGATAGGTGTTTTCTTTCTTGTCTCTTACCTCTTGCTTCCTGCCTCCTGAACGGAGTGTCCCCTGACCGCTTATGCGGAACAATCATTCGGCTGCTTTTATTGCTTATGGAAATAATTTCCTTGCAATTTTTGCAAAATTAGTGGGACTGACACCCTATTTTCTGGCAAATAAAAAAGAATAGGCTGATCTTTATTGCAAGCAGGAGATCAGGCCTCCTATATGGAAATAAATGGAAGTTATTTCCATGTGAGAGGTGGCGCTGGTGAAGAGGTTGGTTTTAGCAATTATATTTTGTTGTTTGCTTTTAAATAGTGCAGAAGTTGCCTTAGCAACAGGAGTGTCGGTTTACGTTGACGGGGTACGATTAAATCTACCTCTCGAGCCTGTGATAGAGTCAGGTACTACTTTAGTACCTATGAGGCCAATTTTTGAGGCTTTAGGGGCTGAAGTTTCTTGGGACAGTCTAAATAATGAAGTAAAAGCTATAAAAGGAAATACAACTATTATACTTCCTGTAGGTAAAAAAGTAGCTATCATTAATGGTTATATCCACAACTTGACAGTACCCAGCAAGATCGTAAATCACTATACTTTGGTCCCCTTGCGTTTTATAAGTGAGGCTTTTGGTGGGGAGGTTGATTGGGATGAGGCGTCTAAAGTTATTACGATTAATACCGAAGCCAACAGGAAAGAGTCCAAAAGCCTTTTAAGTTTGACTGATTTGGCTAAGAAAGCCCAATATGTAGTCATGATAATGACCTACGACAGTAAGGAGATACTGACGGCGACAGCTAGTGGAGTAATCATAGGCCCAAATGGCTTGGTAGTAACAAATTACCATGTACTAGAAGGGGCTAACAAAGCGGTAGTTGTTAACGATAAGGAAGAGTTTTTTCCAGTCGAGGGTGTTTTAGCCTATGATGGAGAGCGGGATTTAGCTTTATTAAAGGTTCAAGCCGACCTTCCCTATGTGACTTTAGGTGATTCCGAGGATGTTCAAATAGGAGATGAGGTAATCTCCATTGGTAGTCCTTTAGGCTTGAAAAATACAGTTGCCAACGGTGTGGTCAGCAACTTAATTGAGATGGAGAAACAACCCTTTATTCAAACAACTGCACCAATTTCAGAAGGAAGTAGTGGTGGGGCCTTGTTTAATACTCAAGGTGAATTAATTGGCATTACTACAGCTTTTGTTTCTTTGGGGCAAGGCATAAATTTAGCAATCCCGGTAAATGATTTAAAGCCTCTGGCAAATAATTTAGCTGATGTACCCATTGGATTGGAAGAAATGTTTCCCGTGGGGTTTCCCTTTTATGACGTAATTACTGATGTCAATGACCTGGTTAGCTATTTAAATGATAATCATAGTGAATGGAACAGCGACAAAACTTCTATACGCTTTACATACCTTGCTGCGGAAAATAACCTTTATGATTTTGAGGTCGATGCAATAATTAACCCCTATGATTACGGCAACTGGCTTGAAACAGATAATGATGACAGACTAGCCATAGTCGGGCAAATCTTAAAAGATATTGATGCCAATGTGGATTTATCTAAGTCCTTTAAAGTAGTGTTCTTCTATCAAGACTATTGGCCCTTTTATCCAAGTTCCTTTGCAGAGCATGAAGTTAGCCTGGCACCAGGCGGTGAAAGCTGGTTGGTCACTCACATTTTGGCGCAAGGGTATACTAGCGGAGATGAGATGAAGTGGGAAGTGTTTTATTAAATATGTTAACAAAATTTGTTATTAGAGAATAAAAATGGGGTATAATAAGGACAAACCTTAGTAAGGAGGAGTAAAAATGGCCAAAACTCCTACAGCAAAAGATGCAAAAAAGAAACCCAAGGAAAAGGTCAAAAAAGAAAAGAAAAAATACGATTAGCTTGTCAAAAGGCTTGGTGATATTCACCAGGTCTTTTTTTAAAACCATTTATTGCTAAATAACAAATGAAAAGAAGTATTCCGCGACCCAATTCTACTGTATCTCTGGAGGGAAAGTGTTGAAGGTTTTAACTATTGTTTGGCAAATTAATATATGGATTAATCAAGGAGGTGATGACATCATGGGTTGGAACTTCAGAAAGTCTGTCAGATTGGGAAAAGTAGTACGGCTCAACCTTTCAAAACGTGGTGTAGGTATAAGTGCCGGGGTAAAAGGTTTACGTTTAGGTGTAAATAGGAAAGGCATATATACATCTTCCGGTATTCCGGGAACAGGACTTTATAGGAGAGATTACCTAAGTAAGACAAAAAACTGCAGAAAAGCTGCTCAAAAAGTGCTAATGGCTCTCTTCAGGTTCCTGAAGAATTAGCGCCCAATAATAAGAAGGGCGGTTTATGGACTTCGTTCCTATTCTATAGGAAATTTTTGGGGATTTACTCTAACAGCCCGGAGATAAGAAGAAAGCTACTAAAAAAGATAACATAGTATATGCTGAAACGACATTTAGCTACAGAGAAACATTGAAAGAGAAATTATTTAAGAGGCCAGTTAAACTAGCCTCTTAAAGTCTACTTTTTTGGCGGCTGCCACTCTTGCCAGACGTTACCTGCTAAAGCAGTTGACGGTTTTAAAGTCTTTCATCCCTCGTGCCAGCCAGAAGGTAGAACCTCACCTGTTTTTTGATGATGCTGATATGCTTTGATTTGACGGATTAATTCTTCTGGGTTTCGACCTACGGGAGGGCTTAAAATTTCGCAAGCCTGAATTATACCTTCTGGATCAATTATGAAGCGGCCTCGTATATTTACTCCGGCTTCCTCATCATATACTCCGTATAAACGGCCGATATTCCCAGTTTGATCTGAAGCCATGGCGAATGGAATGTCTCCACCTACCATTTTAGATAATTCAGTTTCATTCCATATCTTATGAGAGTGAACACTATCGGTACTAACGGAAATAACGTCAACATTAAGAGCTTTTAATTCATCATAGCGCACGGCTATGTGGGAGATTTCAGTAGGTCAGACGAAAGTAAAATCTCCGGGGTAGAAGCAGAGTACAACCCACTTTCCTTTGTAATCTTCCAAAGATATTTTTTTGTAGTCACCATGTAAAAAAGCGCTTGCAGTAAAGGTGGGTGCCTTTTTTGTAACTAACATACGTATACCTCCTTGAAATATTTTTAACCTGGCTTATGTATACTTTAAGTATAAAATATTTTTAGAATAAAGTCACAGAATATAAAGAAATTTTATGATATTTTTACACTATTGATAATTATTATTAATAGTGTAAAACATAAAATATTGTGTACTTCTAGTG
>DUOV01000069.1 GCA_012838615.1 Clostridia bacterium
AATTAAACTTGCAATCTACTGGAAAAAAATACTTTTACGTAAATATTGACATAACAAAAATAATTGGCTATAATTAAATCTGTCGCTGTCGGGGCGTAGCGTAGTTTGGTAGCGCATCTGGTTTGGGACCAGAGGGTCGGGGGTTCAAATCCCTCCGCCCCGACCAAAAAAATATGGCCCGTTGGTCAAGTGGTCTAAGACACCGCCCTTTCACGGCGGTAACAGGGGTTCAAATCCCCTACGGGTCACCACATAAGGCCCCGTGGTGTAGTTGGTTAACATATCTGCCTGTCACGCAGAAGATCGTCGGTTCAAGTCCGATCGGGGTCGCCATTAAATGCCGACGTAGCTCAACGGTAGAGCAGCTGACTTGTAATCAGCAGGTTGCGGGTTCGAGTCCCATCGTCGGCTCCAATTTTTGGAGAGATACCCAAGTTGGCCAAAGGGGGCAGACTGTAAATCTGCTGGCACAGCCTTCGCTGGTTCGAATCCAGCTCTCTCCACCACTTAGTTGGGGTGTAGCCAAGCGGTAAGGCAGCGGATTTTGGATCCGCCATGCGTTGGTTCGAATCCAGCCACCCCAGCCAAATACCTTCCTTTTTGGAAGGTATTTTTTTATTAAGGAATTTTTAACTTTGCGGTTTTGCAAAGTCAGCTTAAAAGCGGGCGAATAATTGTTTCGCTCTGGACGAACTTCTACGCCGTTGACCAATAGACAAACCCATGACGGCAGTAGAAATTAGTTCCGCTCCACTTACGATACAAATAAATAAATCTCCCCCACTCTATTTCTATTAAACGGGAGTTAATATTACGGCTTTAAAACTAAAAACTTGTCAAATTGCAGACTGTGAAGCAATATGATGGTATCAATGAAGATAAGTTTTGATGAATGCGAAATTTGTGAGGAAGCGGATTGTCCATTGCTTAATGGTTTCTCTAAAAAATAACGTCTTGGAAAATAAGCCCAAGACGTTGCTTTTTAACTTTGTAGCAAAAGTTTCTTTTCTTCTTGTAAAGCTTGTTTTTCGTAGGCTATTAAAAAATCGTCGTCTGACAATTCTTTGACCTTCAGAGTATACTCTAAAAACCACTCGGTCATGCGCATAGAAAATTTAGTTTTATCTAGCGGTTTTACCAGATTGATTGTGGATTCCAGACTAGCGCTATCGTAATCGTATAGTAACTTGTAAAATATTTTTTCTCTTTTAGGATCTAAATCGTCTAAGTTATAATTATCAGATATTTTTTTCATAAAAGTGTAAAACTCCTGACTCATTTCTAAAAAGGGTCTAGCTTTAGATTCCTCCAGCCATTTTGACAGCGTGTAATTTGTATTAGAGTTTAAGCCTTTGCAATAAGAAGTTTTATGAAGAAGAAATTCATTTTCTTTTCTTCCTACTGGGAAAAGTCTACATGGTAAAGGTCTGTTTTCATGAACTTTACATTTCTTACCTTGTTTAAACATACACTCTCCCCTTCTTACATGTTTAAGGGCAGCTATTAGCCAAGATACATTAGGGGTTTTTAAAAAAACTACATAGTCGTTAATAAAGTCATATGTTTTCATATCTAAATAACCAGCTAAATTAATAATATCAAAAGGTGTCAAACGAATTAACATTTGTTTGCAACAATTTCCACAAAGCTTGCATGTAAATTGAAATGTGTTATTTTCATCAAGTTTTATATCACTTTCAACCATATTTAACCACCTAGCAATATAGTAATCTTTTTAAAAAAAAGGATTAATTTGAAAACTAGTCAAATTAATCCCTCTTTGGTGCGGCAGAAGGGACTTGAACCCCCACCCTGCTAATCAGGACTAGAACCTGAATCTAGCGCGTCTGCCAATTCCGCCACTGCCGCTTAAAATGATCGCAAAATTTATTATAACATATTGTATTAGTTTGTCAATTCGTAGTTTGCTTGTATCTTCAGGATATTTACTCCCAGGATAAGTCAATTTGATCATGAGCTTTTAACTGAGTTGTAAAACCGGCCTCTTTTCCGTTAACTTTCATAACGAGTTTTTTATTAGCTACTTTGTTTTTTAAATCTATTTTAGCTAGGGGAAGTATATCCAGTAGCATTGGGGTAGTATTTTTATCCCAAGTAAATGAAGTTGGCTGATTGTTAATTGTTACTTGAATAGTATGTTGTTGGGGTTTTCTTTTTAAAAATATTTCAATTTTATCTCCATTTTTAACTGAGGTTTCCCAAGTAGTTTTTTGATCGTTTAATTTTACCCACTCAATGCTTTCAAATTCATACTGTGTGTTACTTATTACATCTTTTATTTTGACGGGTACAATAGTAATCTTACTGTTTTCTTTTATTTTGGAATCTTTACTTACAACCTGATCATTTACGTAAATCCTGGGGGTTATTAAAACTTTATTTCCGTTAACCAATAGTTGGTAGGTGTTCATTTCTAATAGATCATGGAATGAAATTTGACAATCACTACCATCTTGTGCTGGTATAAAGGTTATTTTATCTCCGTGGGAAATTGGTGCATCTATTTTTGCAATCTTATTATTTAGCATGATTTTAGATGGTGTTCCCGGCTGCCCTCGTAAAAAAGTTACCTCACCATTAATTTCAACGGTTAAAGCTTTGCCAGGTTTTCCGATTAGTTTTTTCAAATCAATGCCAGCTTCTATTAAAGCATCAGCAACAGTCAGCTCTTTGATGGCTAGCAGTCGAATAGGTGTATCATTTATTGTTGTTTCGCAATAAGTTAGACATAAATTGTTAAAGCTATTTATGCCAATACCTAGGGGTGTAATTAATTGTTGGGGTGATATTTTTTTATAAACTTCTTTACCAAGTTCAGCTATGTTGTGAATAATATCCCGTCCTGCAATACCGACCCGTGTAGGAGGCAAATCAATGGCTGAAGCAATTTTCTCGGCAATATTAGGTGTAAGACTTCCCCCGCCTATAGAAATTATGGCGTGGGGTGGCTTTGAGTTTAAGTCCAAGATAGTATTACTTATTTTTTGAGTAAGCTCTTTAATAGTATCTTCGATAGTGTGTTTAATATCTTCTGTTGGAATTTTTGAATGGGTATTTCCCAGAATATCTTTAAATTTGACTTCTTTCTTATTTAGATTCCTTTTTACTTTTTCAGCAGTTGTAAAGTCTAACAAGTAGCTTTCTGCAATTTTATCCGTTATTTCATCGCCGGCAAAGGGTACCATTCCGTAGGCTGCTAGTCTACCGTTAGCAGTTATCGCTATATCTGATGTGCCAGCCCCAATATCTACTAGAGCTAAATTTAATTGACGCATACTTTCCGGTATGGCTATTTCAGCGGCAGCCATTGGCTCTAAGGTAAGACTTTTTATTTTTAAATTACAGTTATCCAAAACTGTAATTAAAGAATCAACCACAACCCTAGGCAAGAATGTAGCGATAACATCGACCTCTATTACCCGGCCTGTTTGATTAAGTAAATTTTTAATAATATTTCCATCTAGATAATAATTTAGGACTGTGTAACCAACACAATGGCATTCTCCATTAATTTTGCTCTCTCCCGATACCATCATTTTTTGGGCTGCTTGTACTGCTTGAAGTTCTAAAGCAACTATTTCGTCTTTGCTGATTTGGTGTAGATCGTGCTCAAATTTACTACTGCCTTTTATAGTAACTAGAGCTCGTCCTGCTGCAGCAACAGCTACTTCTGTTATTGTTTCCCCAGTTTGCTCCTCCAAACTATTGATTACATCCGAAACAATTGCAGAAACCTTAGGGATATCATGAATCTGGCCGTCAAACATAGTTCTGTGATCGTGTTCTGCGACAGCTACACCTGTTATTTTATAAGCACTATCGGATTTTTCCAGTACCAGCCCTATTACACTTCTAGTACCGATGTCTAAAGCAACTAAACGTTCAGTAGACATTGTTTCACCTCAAACTGTGGAATTAAATTCTAATTCTACTTATAACAAGTTTATTCCTTTTAATTCTATTATTTTCGAGGTAGTTAAAGTAAATAGTTTACTTAATAATAGTTTTAGGTTAACTAGTATTAACAAGATAAAAAGGAAGAAATGATTTGCCCCCTTTTTATCACAAAATAAGGGGGCATCCTCAGCTGTTAAAATTTTCTACTTGTGACTAGATCCGCTATACTTAACATAAAATCTTTTGTTTGAGTATCTGGAACGTTTAGAAGGCTATTTTTAGCTTTAATGATATATCGTTTGGCAATATTGAAAGAATCAGCCAAAGCATTAGATGTTTTAATAATTAGAATAGCTTCTTCCAGGCGAGTTTCGTCTTTTAACCCATTAACAATTAGCCCTTTAAGTTTATTACTATTAGTTTTTGATTTTAGAGCGTATAGCACGGGTAAGGTTAGTGTGCCTTGTTTTAAGTCATTGCCTATGGGTTTACCAAGCTCATGTTCATGGGAAGTAAAATCTAAGATGTCATCAGTAATTTGAAATGCCATTCCCAAGTAATAACCATACTTTGCTAATGCTTTTTCAATATGTGGCTGAACTTCAGCAATAACTGCACCCAACTGGCAGCTTGCTGAAATCAAGAGGGCAGTTTTTCTTCTAATTCGATAAAGATAGTCTTTTATAGATTGATTGATGTTGTATAAATTCGAAAATTGGTTAACTTCTCCCCTAACGATTTCACTACATGCCCTTAATAAAATATTTAAAACTCGTTTGTCTGGAAAAGATGATACAATACTCAAAGATTTTGCGAGTATATAATCACCGGTTGCAATTGCAATTTCTTTTCCCCATTTAGCATTTAGTGTAGGAACACCTCGGCGCAGTTGGGCATTGTCAATGACATCATCATGTATTAAAGAAGCCAGGTGAATCATTTCAATAGCTGCCATTATTGCCAATAACTTTTCTTGAGAACACTTTCCAAATTTGCTAGCTAATAAGGCAAAAAATGGACGAATCCTTTTGCCGCCAGCTTTTACTAAATGCATTGCAGCTTCATTTAGCAGCTTGTTTTCATTGTGTAAATAATCAAACATAGTTTGATTTAAAAGATTTATATCTTCCTGATATTCTGCCATAGGAGGTATAACCATTATTTCACCTTTGTTAAATTCAATATTTTTTAATATATATTTAACGACGCTAAATAATTTTTAAAATCTTTCGCCAGCTCTTCACGTTTTAAAGCAAATTCTACAGTTGCTATTAGGAAGCCTAATTTATCACCTATATCATAGCGGTTACCTTCAAAGGCATAGGCGTATATCTTTTGCTTTTTACGTAACACTCTTAACGCATCTGTGAGCTGTATTTCGCCTCCCGCTCCTGGCTTTGTTTCTGCTAAGATGTCAAATATCTCAGGCTGGATAATGTACCTACCCATTACAGCCATTTGAGAAGGAGCTTCTTCAGGTTTTGGTTTCTCAACAAGATCAGTAACTTCGTATAGAGAATCCTCAATAGGATTTGAAGCAATAATGCCATATTTTTTTACATCTTTTTTAGCAACTTTCTTAACACCTAACACACTTCCCCCTAATTTTTCATGGATATTTAACAACTGTTTAAGGCAGGGAACCGAACTGTCAACTATATCATCTCCCAGTAGTACAGCAAAGGGTTCATTTCCGATAAATTTTCTGGCGCAATAAATTGCATGACCTAATCCTTTTGTTTCTTTTTGTCTAATATAATGAATATCCGCAAACTCCGATATTTCCCTTACTAGAGTCAACAGATTATTTTCATTTTTTTCCTGTAAAATCATTTCTAATTCAATAGAACGATCAAAGTGATCTTCGATTGCTCTTTTATTTCTGCCTGTTACAATTAAGATATCTTCAATTCCGGAAGCTATAGCTTCTTCTATGATATATTGGATCGCGGGTTTGTCGACGATTGGGAGCATTTCCTTGGGTTGGGCTTTAGTTGCAGGTAAAAACCGGGTTCCTAAACCTGCCGCAGGAATAATTGCTTTACGTACTTTCATTATTTAACCTCCGTTACCTCGAAATATGTAGAGCATAACTAAGACATATCATCATTTAATCGCCAAAAAGAATTAAAAACACAGTAGATGGCAAAGTTAACCTTGCCATCTATGTAATAGTTTATGTTCTATACCTAATAAGTCTAGAATTCTACCTACTATATAGTTTACAAGTTCTTCTATTGATTGTGGTTTAAAATAAAAAGCTGTTACTGGAGGCACGATGTGAACGCCCATTTGTGAAAGGGTGAGTAAGTTTCTTAAATGGATTTGACTTAAGGGAGCCTCTCTAGGGACTATAATTAATTGTCTTCCTTCTTTTAAAATTACATCTGCTGCTCTTTCCAGTAAATCGGAAGAAGAACCGTTAGCAATAGCCGAAACGGCTGACATAGTACAAGGTACAATTATCATTCCATTAGTTAGAACAGAACCACTCGCAATGGAAGCTCCAACATTATGGACATCAAAATAATGCAACCGGTCAGTAGCTGTTTTTACTTTTAAGTGTTTTTTAAAATTTAATTCTATTGTTGTAGGGTCGCTGCCAAGTTCCCATCCTACTTCGTGTTGGATAACTTGTCTTCCGGCATCTGTTATTGTAAGCAATACTTCACAATTCCGACTCAATAGTTCTTCAATAAGTCGTATACCATAGATGGAACCACTTGCACCCGTAATACCTATCACATATCTGCTCATTTGTATTCTCCTTAGTTTAATTTAGCATAGAACGGCGGTTATTAGAAAAAGATAAGGAAAGATTTTAAACTGCCACCTCAATTTTTAATTTTTCTAATTTTGATTTTATTTGTTCAAGCAGGGTCAACATTGTTTTTTTAGGCATAAAACCATTTATAGATGCTAATTCCCGGCTTGCTTCAAATAAATATTTAAAGGCGAGATTAGTTTCTATTTCTAAATTAGAAAGGTAAATACTTCTCCCCACATTTTTACCAAAATGCTTAAGTTTTAGCAAAGTTGTCTCATCTAACTGAATAAGCGAACCGCCTATATAGCTACATAATTCACAAATGTTAGCATAATCTTTATCGATAACTTCTTCTAATTTAACGGGTGGCAAACTTCTGTAAGAATTTTGGGATTTGATTATTGCTGATTCTTGCAATTGACAAATAATGTTGGAAAAATCATCTGCCCATCTTAGAAGGTCATATTTATATAGGTAATCAAAAAATTTTGTGTAAAAATAATCTCCAAATAAAACGTTTAAAGTAAGGTTATTATTTTGCTGTTGATGAATGTCATGACCAAGTAGAATAAAATATATAGCAGTTGCAAGGATATAGGCTTTTTTTGAGTCTGCATGTGATTTAGAAAAGGCTAAGATAAGCAAGGGTCCAAGATGATCAAAAACTTTATCATTAAGAATAATTGAATTACTTGCTGCATTATAATCCATCTCAAATTCTTTGGCTACTAACCACTGCACCTGTTTGAGCTCTTGTTGCAAATAGTCCTTTAAAAAATGTGACATTTTATTCCCCCTTTAATTAGCTATATATTTCTAGTAAGAACCACAAAAATCCTTTCTACTTTTACTTTATTGTCGAAATATTAAAGCCTTACAATACTTATATGTAATGTAAGGCTCGTTAAACGTTGATATTTAATAAAATAAATATCCCTCCTAAAGATTTGCCACTTGTTGGTGGGGAGGTTCTGTTATTCCGCGTGCTACCTCAGATGCTTCTATTCTTTTTGCGTTTAGCTTTTCAGTCAAATATTTACAAGCATCCCACGGATTCACCTTATCACCGCAAGTAAAAACATCTACTGCCGCATAACCTAATTCAGGCCAGGTGTGAATCGCTAAATGAGATTCAGAAATAACTACCACACCACTAACCCCTTGCGGGCTAAATTTGTGAAAAACAAACTCTCTAACTTCTGCGCCAGCTTCTAAAGCTGAATTAACCATTATTTCTTCAATTTTCTTTATGTCGTTTAAAATATCAAAATTACAACCGTAAATTTCCGCTAAAATATGGCGTCCCAAAGCGCTCAATTATCATTCCTCCCATATAGGCAAATTTAATCAAATTCAATTGTATCTACATTAAAAATATTTGTCAATAAATATTATTTCTACTTTTAAGAGTTCCAGAATTTTGCAGGCGAACATCAAAAGCTAGATAGATTAAAGGTAATACGGAGTAGATCATCATGGTTGCTGAAGCAACTATTCCTGAATCATTAACAATTAAGGCAATAATACTTCCAATAACTGTTCCTAAAATACCAAAAAAAAGTTTTGGGTATTCAAGTTTTAAGGTATTAAAGATGCTGATTGGTCTAAACAACAAGATGGTAGATGCAAGTAGACTCGCTATAAATACCCTACTCCAACTGGTATACCTAAAAAGTTTAATATTCATAGCTACTTTTCTAGTTATGATCGACCATAGTTCAATAAATCCTTGTTCCTTGATTAATAGAGCTGTTCTGCCTAAATGGGATTGAGCTTCTACACTTTGGGTAGAATCGTACATAATTATGAGGCCGACACACAGAAGGCATACTGTTCCTAACTGTACTGCTTTTGGAAATGAGATCCTAATGCCCTGCATCGACAGTAAAACAAAGCCAAAGGCTAACGTTGCTGTTACTGCACCTCCAAAGTTAATCCCGATTTGAGGTAAGGCAATACAGATGGCTGTAAAAATCAAAAAAGGTGTCACAAGTAGTTTGGTTATTGGTTTTGGATATAAATGATATGCTATCGAGCTTGAGATTATTGCTGAGCCTATTAATACTCCCATATATTCATTGCCAATTCCATAATAACGGGCACCAGTAATCACTTGGTAGCTTAGTGGAGAGAATTTGGCCAGATTCGCTCCAGTTAATAAATCAACTATAATAACCAATGCGGTTATAGTTTCAATAATCATAAAGGAAAGTAGCCAGTTATTTGTTACTTTGATACTAAAGAAAACTATTACAGTTGTAATCACTAAGGAGATAAGTGCATAAAGAAGTATAGAGTTTGTTTTGATAAAGCCTAAGAGCAATAATGAAACTGGATAACAAAGAAGTGTTAATAACAGTAGCTTCATCATCTTTACTAACTTGGGCAGAAATATTAGTACTGGAACAGCCGCTAGTAGGATGCATATTTGTAATAGCACATAGGTTTTAACTAATGGATTTCTAGCGTCATAAATAAATGATAAGCGTTGATTGAGACTTGCTAAATATTCAATTGAATTATTATCTTTAGAAGAGATAAATAACGGTCTTCCAATTGTTGAAACGTATGGGAGTCCAAAATGGTTTAGAACAGTAGCGGTAATGTCAACATTAGTTATAACTCCAGACCTTTTCGTTGTACCACTCGATAATATGGTTGCTGAGTTTAGATCATTATTAAACATTAGAAATGGCAATAAACGGTTAGTCCCACCTGAATTTTGAGGATTCTGAGAAAAGGAACCCGCTAAAATTAGATCTCTTTCAGGATTAGTGTTCTTTTTTATCTCTAATATAAAATTAGCAATCTCATCCAGAATTTTTTTTCGCTCTTCTAAGACCCGATAAGGTAAAGCTTCCTCCTGGCTACGTTCGAGGCGTATAAGATCGCCTAATACTAAAATAATAAAGTCTGCTTCTTTATAAACATTATTAAAACTTTCCAAAAGCTTTTCATAATTTGTGCGCAAACCTATAAAATCATTAGTTTTTTTATTTAGTGCTTCACTAACATCGCCTAAGGGAATATAACCCAAATTATTTACCCCAATAAGCGCAGCAGTACGATCTTTTATACTAGGTAAATCCGCATTACCGAATACAGCTGTAGTCAAGCCTGCAGAAGACAATTGAGTCCCTAGGTGACCTATAATTTTTTCACTTTTAATATCTTTATTTTGCTCTAATAATTGTGGCAAGGATAACAAAACCAGGGCATCAGGGGGCGGATTATAGCCTGTCTTACTTTTAAAAATTTCTAGCGCTGGTATATCGTTAATTTCTTCTTTTCCGTTATATATTTGAATCCCTGAGCGCGGTGCGCTTACCATCCTACCTGCATTTACTGTAGCATAAGTATGAGGTATTGTCCGAGAAGCACCTGTATTAGAATTTAACAACCCAATACTTGATTGTTTGCTTAATTCCATCAAAGCTGGGCTTAAATAAAAATCACTAATTTTAAGATAGTCAACTACCAATAGAACAACTTTATTTGATTCAGCTGCTTCAGCTGAGGGAAATTTAAAACATATGAGAATAAGAAATATTGTAATTAACTTAGCTATTTTAAATTTCATAAATGACTCCTCACCAGCCTAAATAATTAGTTACATTTAATATTTTTACCTAATTCAGGCTAGTTAAACAAAAAAAGTCTTCAAAAAGAAGACTTTATGGAGTAGGTATATAGTTTAATTCACTGGTCGGAGCGACTGGATTTGAACCAGCGGCCTCTACCACCCCAAGGTAGCGCTCTACCAAACTGAGCCACGCCCCGACAAGTGATATTTTACTATTTTGTGTGGCTAGTGTCAAGTCCGCTTTATATATCAAGTCCGAAGGAAGTATGAAGAGCCCTTACAGCCCTTTCAGCATCATTTTTATTAATAATACACGAAATTTTTATTTCGGATGTAGAAATCAATTGAATGTTGATCTTTTCGTTGGCCAGCGCTTGGAACATCTTAGCAGCTACCCCTGGGTTAGACCTCATTCCAGCGCCAACAACACTTACTTTAGCTACAGAATCATCAAAAGTTATCTTTTTGGCTCCTATTTGATTTTTGACTTTTTCTACAACTTCTAAAGCTTTTTCTGTATCTTCTCTTTCAATTGTAAAGGAAATATCGTTAAACTCATTTCTTGAGTTGCTTTGGATGATCATATCTACGTTTATTTGTTTTTCAGCTAGTGCCGAGAATAAGGTTTGAGCAATTCCGGGAACATCGGGGACATCAAAAATAGTCATTTTAGTAACATTTAAATCATGGGCAACACCACTAACAACCATATCTTTTTCCATATCTGATTCCTCCCAAACTGTAGTACCTTCACTATTATTAAAGCTTGATCTAACCATTAATCGTACGCCGTATTCCT
>DUOV01000070.1 GCA_012838615.1 Clostridia bacterium
AACTTCGAAAGAAGCCGTTTGCCTTGTGTTCGAAAAAGTCAATACCGGCGGGAAAAAACTGGACGCCTTTGAGTTGCTAACTGCGACCTATTCGGCTGACAATTTTAACCTTCGGAAGGATTGGTTGGGGGATCAGGAAAATGGTGTTGAAGGTAGAATTCATAGGTTGGCAAAGTATAATGTACTTAAAAATATTGCTAGCACCGATTTGCTTCAGTCAATTTCACTATTGCATACCCATGAATATCGCGAATCACTGAAGGCGCAGGGCATAACTAATCCTAAAGAACTGCCCCCGGTGAGTTGCAATCGCAAAGCCATTCTCGACCTTCCGCTTCATGCTTACAGAAAGTGGGCCGACCTGGTTGAGGAGGGCTTTAAACGTGCTGCTAAATTTTTAACCCTGCAGAAGGTTTTCTGGTTCAAAGATATACCTTATCAAACCCAGTTGGTTCCTCTTGCTGCAATCTTAGTTCAGCTGGGTGACCGCTGGGAAGAGGATGGCGTTAGAAGGAGACTGGCTCAGTGGTTTTGGTGTGGTGTTTTTGGTGAACTTTATGGCTCTACTGTGGAAACAAGGTTTGCCAAAGATTTTGTCGAAGTGCCTGCCTTTATTGAGGGGGGACCTCTGCCTTCAACCATAATTGATGCCTCATTATCGCCTGATCGCTTGCGCTCATTACGTTCCCGTTTATCGGCGGCGTATAAGGGTATCAATGCTTTGCTCAAGCGAGAAGGCGCACTGGATTTTCGCTCCGGGCAGCCTTTTGAATACACTAATTTTTGGGATGAGAACGTAGATATTCACCATATTTTTCCCCGTACTTGGTGCATCAAGCAAGGCATTCCGCGCGCTTTTTATGACAGTGTTGTGAATAAATCCCCTTTATCCTCAAAGACAAATCGCATTATTGGCGGACGCCCTCCATCTATATATCTTCCAATACTTCAAAAAGAGGCAGGCATATCAGGTGAACGGATGGATTTTATTTTGAGAAGCCATTTAATTGAGCCAGATTTGCTACGAACTGATGACTTTTACAAATTTTTTGAGAGGCGTGCTGAAAAACTTCTTGATCTAATCGAAAAAGCCATGGGTAAATCGCTATCGCGAATTGACGACCAGGTTGAAGGCGATGAAATCATTGAAGAAGAGGAAGAATTGGTTGAAAACATAGAGAGCGAGGTGCCTGTAACTCCTTAGCAATCGGAAATTGTGGTTAGTTTTGCAACAGCGTTTGCTGTAAACTGGCTTTGCCTGCAATCGCGAGGGGGTAATCGAAGTTGAGATGCCTTCATTATAACGTTTCCCTTGCCATTTTGTGGCTGGTATTGCTTGATTAGATTAACCGTTTACAGAGAATTAAAATGCGAGAAGCAGGCGAAGGGGAGGAGGGTTTAAGTTGTCAGGCGAAAAAGTAGTTTTTACCGTTACCCTAGGCGAGCTGGCGGAGGTGCCCGGCTCCCCCTATGCCTACTGGGCGCCTCCTTCTTTGCGGAAGCTTTTTTAAAAATATCCTCCCCTTGACCGGGACGTGGCCGGGATGCCGGAAAAAGAGAAAATTGCTGATGTTAAAGAGGGCTTAGGCAGTCGAGATAATCTAAGGTTTATCCGTTATTGGTGGGAAGTAAAAGTAGAAGATATTATGGAAGAAAAACATATGTCAAAATATAAGAAATGGGCTTGCGGCATCAGCGGTTATGCTTCAAAATCGTACCCAAGCCTGGATTGAAAGAAGGGGCAACGCTGGATAAAAAAACTGGACCTTTACATGTCCTGCGGTGTCACGGAATACTGGATGGTTAATCCTTTCAACGAGGAGGTAATTGTTTACCTGTTCCAGGACAAGGACATCGCCAGCAGCGCCACTTTCCGTAAGCCGGAGTGTGCGAAGTCCTTCCACTTTAAAGGACTGTCGGTAGAACTTGCCCGGGTTTTCACTTAGGCTAATGCTGTCTGAAGCTTCTTCGAATTTCACTAAAGGGATGCCTATAGAATTGGTTCATTAAATTGAGGCCGATCTTATTTGTAAAGATGCTGTGGCCAGCTTTAGGTCAGGGCTGGTTATGATGTCTATAAATAACACAGCCTTGAGGGCTTGATAGGTCGCTGCGCCTGATTCTGCGCATTTTACTGGTTTTGCTATCGTAAAAATACCAAAGTTCGAATTTTAGTTGACAGAAAAAAATTTCATTGCTATATTTACTACTATAGTAGTAAATATTTTTACTGAAAAGCATATAGGATTCCGTCGGAGGAATGGAATATGGAAATAAGCAACAAAGAGATCATAGAAAATATAGAAAAATTAGGGTTATCCAATTATGAGGCCCGAGCATATGTATGTCTTTTACAGAATGGCAGTTCCTATGGCAATCAAATAAGCAAGAAATCAGGAATTCCTAGTGCCAAAATTTACGATATTCTTTCTAAATTAATCCAAAAAGGATTGGTATATCCTATTGAAGGAAATCCAGTATATTACCATCCACTGCCATTTAAAGAATTTTTAAACAATAAAAAGAAAGAATCTGAAGAGATTTTTTCTTTTTTGTTTTCAAATCAAAATAATATTCAAAAAGCTGTTAGCGCAGATATCTTTTGGCATATTACAGGTCGGAAAAACTTGTGGAATAAGGCTAGGGAAATAATAGACAAAGCTGAAGATAAAATTTTAATAAGTCTCTGGGAAAAGGAAGCCTCTAAACTTAAAGACTGTTTAGAGAAAGCCGAGCAAAGAGGGGTTCAAGTATACAGTATTTTATATGGTGAAATTGATTTGAAGGTAGGAAAAGTATTTAAGCATTATATGGTTCCAAAGATAAATGAGCTCCATGAATCTGAGATGTTCTTACTTTCAGATAATAGAGAAGGAATGTTCATGTTTTTTGATAAGTTTAAAGGATGGGTAGGTTTCTATACAATTTCCGAAGGCTTATTAAGGATTATTGGGAATTATCTCAGGCATGATATTTATTTAAATCGGATGACATACGAAAATTACGATTTAATAATCCAAAAATACGGTAAAAATATGGAAAAAATGTTAATCTGAAAAATTTTAGACAGTAAAGATAAAATAAAAGGAGGATACATAATGGAAAAACTTATTATTACTGTAGCTACTACTGGTGCTATCACATCAAGGAAAGAAACCCCGTTTATTCCCTTAACACCGCAAGAAATAGCAGAAGAGGTTTATGAATGTTGGAAGGCCGGTGCAGCGATTGCCCACATTCATGTTCGAGATAAAAATGGTGAGCGAACCATGGATGTTGATATTTTCCGTGAAACCGTTGATCTGATTAAGCAAAAATGCGACATTATTATAAATTTAACAGCATCTGGTGGGATCGATTCTGAAGAGGAAAGATTGGAGCCTATTATTAAACTTAAACCAGAAATGGCATCTTATACTTCTGGGTCAGTTAACATAGGTCCTGATATACATTCAAATCCCCAACATTTTTTGGAAAAATTAGCCTCGGTAATGCTAGAAAATGGGGTAAAGCCGGAAATAGAGATATTTGAGACGGGAATGATTAATAACGCACTAGCAGTAGCCAAAAAAGGGTTAATAAAACCTCCTTTTCACTTCCAGTTTGTTCTTGGAGTGCCTGGCGGAATGCCAGCAACACCAAGAAACCTTGTGCATCTTCGTGATAGTATTCCAGAAGGTTCCACTTGGTCAGTAGCAGGTATCGGTAGAGGAAATCTTCCCATGACATGCATGGCTATACATATGGGAGGACATGTTCGAGTGGGTATGGAGGATAACGTTTATCTCAAAAAGGGTGTTCTTGCCAAGTCAAATGCAGAGTTTGTTAAAAGGATAAAAAGACTAGCCGAAGAGTTTGACCGCCCAGTCGCTTCAGTAGATGAAGCAAGAGAAATACTGCATTTGACTAAATAAACTTTATAAGGAGGATGAAATAATGCAAATTATTGATTTAGCAATTGCAATAGAAGATAATTTGCCAAGTGATCCACCTCCCACAAGGCCACATATTGACTATCTTGATCATGAAAAAGGTACTGAGGAATTAATAGAGTTTACAGGCGTTGCAAAGGATGAGCTGCCTAATGACTATTTAGGTAAGGCTGTAGACTGCTATAATGATACGCTGGTGAATCCCGGTAACTATAATATTA
>DUOV01000071.1 GCA_012838615.1 Clostridia bacterium
CAAATGACTGAGTACGGAATTGAAACCGGTTCTTACTTTGAAGGCGGCAAATTATACATCAAAGACGAAGCAAGACTAAAGCAGGCCATAAATGAAAACCCTGATGAAGTATTGAAGTTTTTTACTAACAGCAGTCAAAACTTCGAAGAACAGGGTGTAGCCCGGCGCTTATATAACATTTTAAGTGATTCCATGGCCAGTATTACAACCCAGGCAGGTAGTGAGAGCAGCTTTTCTAAATATGATCAGAGCATTTTGGCTGAAAGAATTAGGGATATTGAAAAAAGAATTGATGCCAGGGAAGTTCGACTAACCCAACTGGAACAGCGTTACTGGAGACAGTTTACAGCTATGGAATCGGCTATCCAGTGGGCCAATGCCCAGTCGGCCTGGTTAGCTCAACAATTTAGTTATTAGTTTAACTGGAAGTGATGAACATTAACAATTGGCAGGAACAGAAGTTAAGTTTACTGGAACAGTTTCATAAGTTGACAATAGAACAAATTAATCTTTTGGAATCTGGCGAGTACGACCAAATGCTTAGCCTATTTGAAAAAAAAGACTTGCTAATCAAAACAATTGACGAGCTTGATAAGCGGCATGAGATAAATAAAAATCCCGAGGAGATACTTGCAAAATTACAAGCAATACAAAAAGCAAACTTGAACTTGGAAGAAAAGTTACAAAACACCAAGACGGCAATAGGTTTGAAGCTGTTAGAACTGCAACAGAGTAAGAAAACTGAAGATAAATACTATCATTATACTCAAACGGAAGGAGCTTTTATCGATAAAAAACAATAGGGGTGGGGGAGATGCTGAGTAAAATTCCTGGCCTTGACCCAATTATTCTGCATAACGTCAAAGAACGAACCCAAAAGCAAATAGTTCACGATGCCCAAAACCTAAAAGTAACCGACCATGAACAAAAAAATAAAGGTCGCCAGTGGAAAAAGGAAGGCAATAAAAAAGAACTGGCAGTATTTTTGGAAGAGCTTAATCAGGAACTGGACAAATTAGATAAACCTATTCGTCTGCGCATGGTTGAGGAAGAAGGCTTTTGGCGTGTGGAAGTTTTTGAGGTTTCAACAGGAAAAATTTTAAGGCATCTTTCACCCCAGCGGGCGGGTGCTTTACTCAGCCGCTCAATTCACTCTGCCGGCTTGCTAATAGATGATAAAGCATAGTTCAGTCCCCAGCACCCGCTTTGCGGAGTCCCCAGTCCCCAGTAACTGGCGACCGGTGACTAGTGACTGGTGACTAATGATTGGCGACTGGCGACTTACAAGAAGCTTTTAACTCGAAAAGAAGGGGGTTGTCCTAATGAACATAGCTCGGGCTTATCAGGCTTACCAAGTTAACCAAGTTAACACAGTTTCCCAGGAAAAGCTGGTTACTATGCTTTACGATGGGGCTTTAAAGTTTATTACCCAAGCTATAAACGGTATTGAAGAAAGGAATCTGGAAAAGAAAAATACCAACTTTATAAAAGCTCAAAAAATCATTGCCGAGTTAATGGGTAACTTAAATAGAGACGTAGGCGAAATTGCCGATAATTTATTTTTGCTTTATGAATTTATGTATGATAAGCTAGTAAAAGCTAATGTAAAAAATGACATTGAGGGAGCAAGGGAAGTATTTGACTTATTAAAGGATTTGCGCGACACCTGGGTGGAAGCAAGCGGTAAAGTTCAAAGTCATAACTACACGACTAACCAACATATACTAAATTTTAGAGCTGAATAGACATAAATCTACACTATTAAACAGGCTTAGAGCCTGTTTAATTTTTTTTTTACATTAAATTGGGGTAAAAAGAAGGATTTGGCAATTAATTGTAGAAAAGAATCACTTCAGAAATTAAAATCAATAATTTCATATCACAGCATCACGATATGCTTTTTATTTTTTGGCAAACTGTCCGAAAGGGCAGGACGCAAAGCCATGGGTCTAAAGCTTACTTGTAAGCCATGATTGCCAGGTTGCACTTGAGCAGCCTCGAGCTGCTCATTTTAGTCTTAGCGAATTTTTTATAAAAATTTTATGGTAGGTGAGGCTGGTGCTGATCTTTTCTGATAAAACCATGGAATTGTTACAGAAAGCCTTAAATGTTGCAAGTCTAAGACAGGATGTTTTGGCTCATAACATCGCTAATGTAAATACCCCGGGCTTCAAGCGCTCTTTCGTATCTTTTGAGGAAAGTCTCCAGCAAGCCCTTAGCTCAAAGGACAAGATGGAAATAACTGCTAGCC
>DUOV01000072.1 GCA_012838615.1 Clostridia bacterium
ACCGGAAGAGGCAGAAAATCTAGCCAAAAGTCTAACCGAGGGACGCTGGACCCATGATTATCCGATAACCTGCGAAAAACTGCAGGAAATGGGCATTAAAGTGTGCGGAGAGCTGCCGGAGGAGATATACCACCTGATGGACTTTTATCCCCAGCCGATACAGCGCAGGCCCACGGTCCAGTACATACCTGTACCCTACAACCGTGATAAGGAGTAGATGCCGGGCATGCCCCGGGCTGTTTGCGTTTATCGATGTCAGGCAATTCTTCTTTGCCTCCACAATTGTACAGTATACTTCAGGCGGCATTCTATGCACCGCCTGAAGTACTGTTTTGCTGCCCGGGCACTGACGTAATAATTCCATACAGTTCAGCGTTCCCGGTAAACAGGATTGCCCGGTCCCAGATAACGTCATGCAGGTCCGGGCCAACCTTGCTTTCCTTGTCTTGATAAATCCTAAAGCCTACAAAATCAGCTTTTTTATTATTAACTCCGTACGCGCTTCCTTAGGGGTTACCGCTGCTGTACGGTACAACTGCAGACGGGAGTTCTTATTAATATCATTTCGGCAATCTCATTGTTTGTTTAAAACACTGTTTATAGTTTCTGTTGCTTTAGCCAGCTTTTCTTTGAACCTTTTTTGTGTCACTCCCTGCCCTGATATAAAAGGGCACACCACACACTTTATGCCTTGGACACTAATTGTCCGGCCGCTTTCTACTACCTCTCCAAATTTTAGCCCCTTTGTTAGCAGGTCAAATGAAGATGAGCCCATCATAATAATAAGGTCAGGATTACATATTTCGATTTCCTGCTTTAACAATCGCCTGCTCTTGTCTTTATCAAAGGAAGTATTATTATCCATTTTATAAACCTTTGCCGCATCCGTAACATATAAATAATCCAAATTTAAACCCCATTGGCTAAACTGTGTTCGAAATATATTCCAACTATTGAAGGAAAATGACTGCTTGTTATTTATACTATTTATGAAGGACATATATTCACTTTGAGACTGAATTACCGGAAAGAGGTGAGAGAATAAAACAACGCTTCCCGCATCTTCTGATAGTGAATCCCTTGTTATTATCATAACTCTAAAACCTAGACTACTGCTAAAATACTCTTCCCCCCACCAGGGTAAATCTGCCCCTCTTCTAATGGGGGAGTAATTGTGATAGGCTAAAAATCTCTCAATTTCGATTGAATAATGATTAGATGGATACAATTCTTGAAACTTCCTTAGTGGGCTGTCATCGATGAATTTGCTTATCGGATAGACCTTATACTGGGCAAAAGTAAGGGATAGTTCTTTAACCTTGTCATCCATAGGAACATCTCCTCTTCTTAATCAGATTTTTATCTCTTTCATATAAGTTAACAATACCCGTTAAGATCACGCAACCTGTTTTTCAATTCTTTTAATAAAGTCAACCAGTTTTTTTACCAAATCAACAACTTCATCACAGCCTTTTTCGGTGACATAGACCATGTTCACGAATACCTTTATACCTTCAAATTTTGATATTAGAGGCTTAAAAATTTGGAAGTCTCCCCGCCTGCCCTTCTTTATACCACCTTGACTAATAAAACCATTTTGATGAACTATAGTGTTTCTTATCTCCCTCAAGCTATCGATTTTCTGAAAAAGGCTGTCGTACTCTCTAATCAACTCCCGTTTTGATGAGAGATAAGAAAAAGGAGATTCTTCAATCATAAACCTCAGATAATCTCTAAGAAGTTTACGCCATCCAATTTCGATGCTCTCAATTACATCCTTAATTCCAATTGCATTGTCAGTCGAACCATTTCTTCCATTGCTTTTCCTAAATCGTTCAATAATACGCCAAGTATTCTCCGTTGAATTGTTATGTTCAGAGAAGACATCAAATAGAAAGGTCTTAATCTGATTCTCAATAAACAGATAGCAAAAAGTAATAATGGAATACCTCTTTAAATTCGGTACTATTATTTGCTCATACCACAACTGTTCAGACGTTTTAATATCATCAACAGTGCTTCTATTCCCCTTATTCACTGCCCCCAAGCTTTTCGCATATTTTATTACCGCTTCCAACTCGAAATCAAGGTGAACTGTATGTTTTGGTGCTCTGGCGTTAACTGTTCGCGGAATGTATATATTATGGGGCTTATTTCCATTGAAGGTAATATACTGCTTCAGATAGCTTCGAACTTGCTCAAACCTTTCCTCTTCGCCAGTGTCAGGAAAATCAGTAAAAACATATTTTGCTCCATCTTTATCGAAAGATACTAATTCACCTTTACTTAATGTATATTTTAGCATCTTTTGTACAGTGGTTTTTCCCAGTACAATTATCAACTTAGGAGACAAAAGACGGATTTCCTCACTTATATAATGCTTATAGCAGGTATCCGGGAGCTTTTTGTACTGCCTATCCTTGAAAAAATCCTCATAATAGCATTTATGATAATGCGTCCAGTATATATTGCCCCCAGTCTGAAACTGCACTA
>DUOV01000073.1 GCA_012838615.1 Clostridia bacterium
GTGCCTCAATATTAATCCCAGGATTAATAATTGAGGCACTTTAAATTAAAAGTTGATTTCTGTTAACTTATCATTGGTAAAGAACGGTTTGAATCATATTCTTCGACAATTATTTGCTTACCTGAAAGATAGGCCAGTTCAGGTTTAGAAGTTTTAGTAAAGTTATTGCTGGAGCGGTTTATATAATTAGCAATTCGGAGTTGGGTTGGCTGCAAGGAGTAGGCCATAATTATGGCCTCATTATTACCATTTGCTCCTGCATGAGCTACACCTTTTAAGGTGCCCATGACCAAGATATTTCCTCCGGCAATTACTTCGGCTCCCCGGTGAACATTGCCGAGTATAACTACATGGCCTTCGTATTGTATGGACTGGCCGTTCCGAATATTTTTTCTTATTAGCAGACACTTTTCGTTTATTTCATCAGGTTTTAGCCCTTTATGAGAAATGGGGTCAGGCAGACTGCTTTTTTTTGAGCAATTATTTATGTTGTTATTTTGGGGTATTAATCCATTTTCGCAACAAATTTTAGTTAACTGATTATGTTCTTCCATTGAGTATTTTTCTGGACTTTGTATTGCAAATTTGGCACCCACAAAAAAACCTTGAGAGGAGTTAAGCTTCTCCTGTAGTTCTTGTTTAACAGTTTCAAATTGATAGTCAGGATTTAGCAGAATTAATAAACCATTTTTTGTCCCTTTAATACTTACTATATTTTGATTCATTTTTTTCCTCCTGCAAAAGCTATTAATCCATAATTCGATAAGTTACGACTGTTTCCTGCTCAAACTTACAAAAATTACCTAATTTTTTTAATAACACAAAACCAATATTTCACAAAAAATATGTTTAACAAGACTTCTTGGAAAAATTACTTACCAATAAAAACAAAATTTTACTCAATAAAATATTATAAGGGAAAGCAGGATTTTTTTACTCTTCATTGAATAGTTTTAATTAAATAGTATAAAAATTGAAAATTTAATTCACTTAACAAAAATTTGTATATTCTCAGTAATATGGTCTGAGAGTTTCTACCGGGTAACCGTAAATTACCTGACTACAAACATGTATTAGTATGTTTATAGTCAGGAGATGCGGTTACTTTTTTCTTTATATATAAGGGTTAACGCACTCTATCCGTACCTGAGCCCCATGGAAATTATATTTGTTTCATAGGATTTTATTTTAATTAATAAAGAAGAGAGGAGGCATATTATGGGAGTTGAGTTTTATAAACCGCAGAAACTAGAAGATGTGTTAGATGTTCTTGCTACAAAAAAAGGCCCCCTAAAGATCCTGGCCGGTGGAACAGATTTGATGCTGGACATCCGCAACAAAAAATACGAAGTAGCAGGGATTGTAGACATTAACCTGTTGAGTGAATTAAAAAATATTTCAGTCGAGGGTGAATTTATTAAAATTGGGAGCCTTGTTACCTTTACCCAGTTAGCCAATTCAACATTATTACAGGAGCGTGTACCATTCTTGGTAGAAGCAGCCAATTCAGTAGGGGCTCCCCAAATAAGAAATCAAGGTACTATTGGAGGTAATATTGCCAATGCATCACCTGCAGCTGATAGCGTGGTTCCCTTAATTGCCTTGGACGCTATTTGTTCAGTATTAAGCCCGTTAGGTAACCGAGATATACCTTTAAACCAGTTGTTATGCGGAGTGGGGAAAACTAGGCTAGCTTCCGACGAACTTATAGTAGAAGTGAAATTCAAGTTACCAAGGAAAATTACCCGAAGTGCTTTTGTTAAATTTGGCAGAAGAAATGCTTTGGCTATTGCCAGAATGAGTGTGGCCATTCTTCTTGGTCTCGATGGAAACAAAGTCAACGCTGCCAGGGTGGCTTTAGGGGCAGTTGCTCCTAACCCTTTCCGTTCTTTAGAACTTGAAAATATGTTTTTAAACAAGGCTATGGAGGAAATAGATGTGGATGAAGTAATTGCTAGGAGCTCCATGGTTGTGAGTCAGGCTTTAGGTAACAGGCCATCAGCTAAATGGAAAAATGAAGCTATTAAAGGACTTATGCGTCAGGTTTTAAGTAAAATCGGGATAATGTGAAAGGAGGTTAATAATGATTGGGACTAAAAGTTTTGAAGCAATAGTAAATGGTGAGCAAGTTAAATTAAACATCCCACAAAATTTACGGTTAATTGATGTTTTACGCAATTATTTAGGTTTAACGGGGACAAAAGAAGGTTGTGGGGAAGGAGAATGTGGCGCTTGTACAGTTTTAGTAGATGGTGAGCCTTATAATTCTTGTTTGCTTTTTGCTTTGCAAGTTCAAAATAAAAATATTCTAACTATTGAAGGTCTGGCTAGTTATAATAATTTGCATCCATTACAAGAATCTTTCTTGGAGCATGGGGCTGTCCAATGTGGTTATTGTACCCCTGGAATGCTTTTAGTTGCCAAAGCTTTGTTAGATAAAAATCCCAACCCAACCAGGGAAGAAATAAAAGTAGCCATTTCAGGCAATCTTTGCAGGTGCACAGGCTACAGTAAGATTGTTGATGCTATATCAGCAGTAGCTGAGAAAGGGGTGAAAAGGTAATGACCATTGGTAAGTCACTCCCACGTTATGAAGGTTTAGGAAAAGTAACTGGGCAAGCAAAATTTCCTGCTGATTATTATATGCCAGGAATGTTATACGGCAAGACCCTCCGAACTCCTCTGGCTAGTGCCAAAATTTTACGTTTAGATACTTCCAAAGCTGAATCATTAAGAGGAGTAGCCAAAGTTGTTACAGCTCAAGATATTCCGGGAGAAAATGGTCATGGAGTTATTTTCCCTGACGCGCCTATTTTAGTAGAAGATAGAGTCAGATCTATAAATGATGCTATTGCTCTAGTAGCAGCAGAATCGGAAGAAATTGCCGAAGAGGCTTTAAGCTTGATTAAGGTGGAATATGAAGAACTGCCGGCAGTTTATGATCCCAGAGAAGCGATGAAAGAAGATTCACCCCTAGTTTGGGATAAAGGGAATATATTATACCATTTGCCCATTCGAAAGGGAGATGTTGAAAAAGGTTTTAGAGAGGCAGACGTAATTGTAGAAAACAAATACTCTACCCAAATGGTTGATCATGCTTTTTTACAACCGGAAGCTGCTTTAAGTTATATAGATGAAACCGGTAATTTGGTGCTTAGAGTTGCTACCCAGTATGTTCATTGGGATAGAACGGAAATTGCCAGAGCCTTAAATATTAATATAAACCAGGTGAGGGTAGTATGTGCTACTGTAGGCGGAGCATTTGGGGGACGAGAAGATATGACCTTGCAGCTTCACTGTTCTCTTTTAACCTGGCTTACTAAAAGACCGGTTAAAATGGTTTACTCTCGTGAAGAATCTTTTAAAGCTCATTCTAAGAGACACCCTATTTATATGAAGTATAAAACAGGTTGTACTAAAGAAGGCAAATTAATTGCTTTGGAAGCAGAGTTCATAGGAGATGCTGGAGCTTACTCTTCCTGGTCACCTAATATTTTACGCAAGTCTGCTGTCCATGCAACAGGGCCTTATTATGTGCCCAATGTTAAAGTGGATGCTTATGCAGTTCATACTAATAATCCTTTTACTGGAGCGATGCGGGGGTTTGGTGCCGCTCAACCACCAATTGCCTACGAGGCTCAGATGGATCTTTTAGCAAAAGAATTAGGGTTACATCCTTTTACAATAAGATGGCGTAATGCTTTTGAAGAAGGTTCAGAAACTGCAACAGGGCAGATTTTAGAAACTAGTGTCGGTTTGAAGGAGACCCTGTTAGCTACGGCTAAAGCTTATGGCTGGGATGTGGAGAAGCTATACTAGGAGGTGACGAGATGAAGAAAAGAGGGATTGGTATAGGATGTACTTTTTACGGTACCGGGTATGGCAATGGTTTTCCGGATATTTCGACAGCCTTCGTCGAGATTCATGATGATGGTAGTGTTCTTATTTTAACAGGTGCTGTAGATTGTGGGCAAGGTTCAACTACTGTCTTAACTCAAATTGCTGCTGAAGAACTAGGAATTCCTACGGACATGGTTACAATTACCTGTGCTGATACAGGATGCACTCCTGATTCTGGGACAACCGCGGCAACAAGACAGACCTACACAACTGGTAACGCTATTCGCCTGGCTTGCCAAAAGGCAAAAAAAACTTTACTGGAGTGGGCAGCCAAGGAATTAGGTACAAATACTATAGAAGGCTTGGTTATTGCGGAAGGCAAAATTATGGTCAAAGGCCATCCACAAAAAAGCATTACTTTTAAAGAAGCTTGTGCCAAAGCCAGATTTGCAGGCAACCGCTTAATTGGAGAAGCTAGTTTTACGACCCATGCAACCCAGGTTAATATGGAAGATGGTCAAGGTGCTCCTTATTGGCCATATGCTTTCGGGACTCAAATTGCTGAAGTGGAAGTTGATACGGAAACAGGAAAGGTTGAGGTGCTTAGAATTGTAGCGGCTCAGGATGTAGGTAAGGCAATCAACCCCCAAAGTGTAGAAGGTCAAATTGAAGGGGGTGTGGCTCAAGGATTAGGTTGGAGCTTATTGGAAGAAGTAAAGTTAAGCTCAGGCAATATAACAAATCCTGCTTTTAGTTCTTACCTTATTCCTACTGTTTTGGATATGCCTGAAATTGAGACATATATAATAGAGTCCCATGAGCCTACAGGACCCTATGGAGCTAAAGGAGTTGGTGAACCTGCTATGCTTTCTGCTGCACCGGCCATCTTAAATGCAATTCATGATGCCATAGGGGTAAGAATCAATGATTTGCCGGCGACTCCGGAAAAAATACTGGAAGCTTTACAAGAGAAAAAATAAAAGTGTTTTGTAAGTAGGGAGGGCAATATGAGTATTTTAATTAAAAATGGTACGATTGTTACCATGAACGAAAATAGGGATATAATCTCAGGTAGTATTTTACTTGAAGGAAATAAAATTAAAGCCATTGGTGATGTTCAAGAACCGGCCGATAGGATTATTGACGCAACCGGAAAAGTTGTCATACCAGGTTTGATTCAAACCCACGTTCATTTATGTCAGACCCTTTTTAGGGGGCAAGGGGATGATTTGGAATTACTGGACTGGTTGAAACTTAAAGTTTGGCCTCTAGAGGGAGCACATGACCAGGACTCTCTTTACTATTCTGCCCTGCTAGGTTGTGGAGAGATGTTTAAAGGCGGAACTACATCTATAATTGATATGGAGACAGTTCATCATACTGAATCTGCTATAGAGGCAATAGTAAAGTCTGGTATGCGAGCGATTACAGGTAAATGCATGATGGATTATGGAAGTGATGTGCCGGAAACATTGATGGAAAACACCCAGGATTCAATAGCTGAAAGTGTGGAACTGTGTGAAAAATGGCATGGTAAAGAAAACGGGCGGATCAACTATGCATTTACACCACGCTTTGTTGTATCTTGTTCGGAAGAATTATTGTTAGAAATTAGAGACCTAGCTAAAAAATATGGTGTAAAAGTTCATACTCATGCTTCTGAAAATCGTGGGGAAATTGAACTTGTTGAAGAAGATAGAGGAATGAGAAATGTTATCTATTTAGATAAAATTGGGCTTACTGGTCCTGATTTGATTTTAGCTCATTGTATCTGGCTTGACGAAGCCGAAATGGATATTATTGCTAAAACCCAAACAAAAGTTGTTCATTGTCCTTCCTCCAATTTAAAGCTTGCATCAGGTATCGCCAAAGTTCCTGAACTCCTAGAAAAAGGTGCTCGTGTTTCTATAGGGGCTGATGGTGCACCTTGTAATAATAATTTGGATCAGTTTGCCGAAATGCGGCTAGCAGCCTTAATTCAAAAGCCGATTTATGGACCGACTATTATGCCAGCCGAACAAGTTTTTGCCATGGCAACTATTGAAGGGGCCAGGGCAATGGGTTTAGAAGAAGAGATAGGTTCCTTAGAGGTGGGCAAGAAAGCTGACCTAGCGATTGTAGATTTAGACAATTTACACACTCATCCTCTAGCACCAAATATAAATTATTATTCCCAGTTAGTATATCAAGCAAAAAGCAGTAATGTTGTTACCACCATTGTAGACGGGGAAATTGTTATGGAGGACAGGGTACTTAAAACTATTGATGAAGATGAAGTAAAAGTTAAAACTAATGAAGCAATTAGACGAATAGCCAAACGAGCAGGAGTAATAAGTTAAGCATAGAGAAAGGGGACGCTTACCAAATAAGCTATCCCCTTTTTTTATAAGAGACTATCAATCTTTTTTTCTGCTTAAGACATTTTTAACGGCTTTAACAATATCATTGGAGGTCAGTTCGTATTTTTCGGCTAATTCTTCCGGCGTACCAGATTCGCCAAAGGTATCCTTTACACCGATCATTTCCATTGGTGTAGGATTGTTTTTTGCTAGAACTTCTGCTACCGCTCCTCCTAAACCACCGAAAATTTGGTGTTCTTCTGCTGTAACAATAGCACCTGTTTCTAAAGCTGCTTTTAATATTACTTCTTCGTCTAATGGCTTAATTGTATGCATATTAATAACTCTCGTGGAAATACCTTCTTTTTGTAGTTGTTCAGCAGCTAATAAAGATTCATAAACAATTGGACCACAGGCGATAATGGTCACATCGGAACCATCATTTAGAACATTAGCTTTACCGATTTGGAAAAAGTCTTCTTCTTTTGTAAAGACCGGGGTCGCTTCCCTGGCAAAACGAAGGTAACAGGGGCCATTAATTTCCGCTACACTTATGGTAGCTTTTTTGGCTTCAATAGCATCACAGGGTACGACTACGGTCATACCGGGTAAAACTCGCATTAAAGCGATATCTTCTAAAGCTTGATGAGTAGCTCCGTCTGGTCCAACAGAAACTCCGCCGTGAGCGCCTGCGATCTTTACATTTATTCCTGCATAGCAAATCGTTGTTCTAATCTGATCCCATGCTCTGCCGGCTACAAACACGCCGTAGGTAGTAACAAAAGGTATTTTACCCGCTAAGGCCAGACCTGCTGCTGTACCTAACATATCTTGTTCGGCAATTCCTAAATCAAAAAACCTATCAGGAAATTCTTTTTGAAACCAATCTGAGCGGGTTGATTTTGCCAAATCCGCATCCAAAACAAGTACGTCAGGGTTAGATTTGCCTAATTCAATTAATCCATGTCCATAACCATCTCTGTTAGGTAATTTTTTAACGCTCATCCTAGATCCCCCCTCCGTATATTTCCTGTAGTGCTTTCTCTAGTTCTTCTTTGTTTGGCGCTTTGCCATGCCAACCCGCTACGTTCTCCATAAAGGAGACTCCTTTTCCTTTAGTAGTATGAGCAATAATTACTGATGGCTGTTCCTTGTGATTAGCTGCTTCTTCGTAAGCTTTAAGCACCTGGGCTAAATCATGCCCATCAATTTCTATAACATGCCAGTTAAAGCTTTCCCACTTTTTAGCTAAAGGATTAATACCCATTACTTCATCACATTTTCCATCAATTTGTAAGTTATTGTAGTCAACAATAGCACAGACATTATCAAGGCCATAGTGGGGAGCTGTCATGGCTGCTTCCCAAATCTGCCCTTCTTGTAACTCTCCATCACCCATTAAGCAATAAACCCGATAAGATTTATTGTTTAGTTTAGCAGCTAAAGCTAATCCGTTAGCAATGGAAAGGCCTTGGCCTAACGAACCGCTGGAACTTTCTAAACCAGGTAATGCTTTTACATTTGGATGGCCTTGAAGCCTACTACCAAACTTTCTCAAAGTCATTAACTCTTCGACTGGGAAATCCCCAGTACGAGCCATTACTGAGTAAAGTACGGGACAAACATGGCCTTTAGATAATATAAAGCGATCACGGTCAGGCCAGTTTGGCTCTTCTGGTCTATGATTTAAGACATTAAAATATAGTGCTGTTAGTAATTCAACAGAGGATAGGCTTCCCCCCGGGTGCCCAGAGCCTGCTGCTGCAGTCATTTTCACAATATCAGCACGTACATCTTTGCATATAGCTTGAAGATTTTCATTGCTTTGGGGTACCAAATATGTCAACTCCTTTTTATGTATTCAAAATACCGAATATATTATAACACATAATATGAAAAATGTTACTCTAATTAGCAGCTTTTAGAATAACTCATAAATCTGCTCATTTTGATGAAAACTAAGTAAAAAAAGAAAGGATGAAAATCATGTTTCAGTTTTTAGAGAATTGGTTACGGTCTTTTGCTAATGAGGCGACTGACAAAGCTTTAAACCGCTTGATTAAGGACCAATATATAGAAAATCTGTTTGAATTGGTGCCCACAGCTAAAAAAGTTAATCCTATTAATCTAGTTGAGCTTGCTATGCGAGCCTCTAGTGGAAAACCAATAGCCAGACCACTAGGTAGTCATATTCATTTTTCCCCCTGGGAAAAGCTTTTATTTAATCCAGTTCACTTGTTTCGTTTGCCTGTCTCGGACAAGCAAACAATTAATACTAAAGTGACTATTGGACCTAAGGCTCAAAAACCACTAGAGCTTTCTATTCCGATTATGATTGCAGGTATGTCCTTTGGTGGTGCTTTAAGTAAAAGTGCCAAAATTGCTTTAGCCAAGGCAGCAACCTGGGCAGGTACTGCGACTAATACAGGAGAAGCCGGACTATTAGAAGAAGAACGGCAAGAAGCTGGGTTGCTAATCGGTCAATATAACCGTGGAGGTTGGCTTAATTCTCCTGAGCTTTATAAACAACTTGATGCTATTGAGATTCAGCTTGGGCAAGGTGCTCAAGGTTCTGCCCACCAGAAAACATCAGCTGAAAATATTGGGGAAGATTATAAAAAAGTTTTTAAACTACAGGATGGAGAGGACGCACTAATCCATTCAAGGCTTTCAGGAGTAGAAAATAAAGATGATTTTATTCAATTAGTACGTCAATTGAAGTCTGAAACATCCGTTCCGGTTGGATTAAAAATTGCGGCAACTCATCACTTAGAAAGAGAATTACAAATTGCCTTGGAAGCAGGTGTGGATTTTATAACTCTTGATGGTGCTGAAGGAGGCACTCACGGAGGTTCACCTACCTTACAAGATGATGTGGGCCTGCCTACATTATTTGCTGTTTCTCGAGGCGCTGATTTTTTACGGAATAAAGGCGCTACAGGCGAAGTATCCCTCATAGCAGCAGGTGGCTTAATTACACCTGGCCAGATGCTAAAAGCCATGGCTCTAGGTGCCCAAGCAGTTTATATTGGAACAGCTGCCATCATGGCTTTAATTAGTGAACAAATAGTTGAATCTGTTCCATTTGAGCCTCCCACGTCGTTAGTGGTATATACTGGAAAGATAACTGATTCGCTAGACATTGAAAAAGGTGCTGTTACCTTATTTAACTTTCTAAATGTTTGTTCTACAGAAATGCAACAAGTAGCGGAATCTCTTGGCAAACATTCACTTGCCGAAATTGATAAGTCTGATTTATGTGCATTAGATCCGTTTCTTGCTCGGGCTATTGGAGTAGAGTACGGATATGTGGCTTCTGAAAAACAACAGGATTATTTTGCTCAAGCTATGCTAAATGAGCTCCCCAACCAAGATACGAATCTACAACCTTTGCACTAAGCAAAGGTTTACTTATTTAGTTTATCTTATTATTTGGAAGGAAATTCAAAATAAAAATCGAATACAATCTACATGGAAACAAAAAAAAGAAATACTAACCCTAACTTAATACTGTCGAACCACAACAGGTATTTGCAGAAACTTTTGAGTAGGGATAAAGATATAATTATGCAAGACAGACACTTAATTGCTATTAATTTTTTGCTTTTCCAATTGCTTGTCTTGTTAATTTTAGTTTATAATTATATTTTTTCCATTACAAAAATTAGTAGCAGAGATTTGATTATACTTGTCGTTGTAAGCTGTATTTTCAACTTATGGACAGCCCTTGAACTTGTCAGGCTTAATTCCATAGAAAAAGAGTCTTCTATAAATAAAGTTAAAATTGAACAATCCCAGAACCTTGTATTGACTTTGCGCTCTAAACACCATGATTTTATCAACCATCTACAAGTAGTTATGGGATTAATTCAACTTAACCAGCATAATCAGGCTGTTAATTATATTAAGGACTTGTCTAAAGATCTGATCGAAATTGAAAAACTAATATCTCTTAAAAGACCTGAAGTAGCTGCTCTGATTAGTAGCAAGGTATCCGGCTTAAGCTATGTGCAAAGTAATTTAGAAATAACAACTAACTTAGAAGGCCTAAAAACACGCTCTGATAAACTAATAAGTTTGTTAGGTAATTTGCTAGATAATGCTATTCATGAATTGTCAACTAAAGAGGATAAATGGCTTACAATAAAAATTTATGAGGATGACAGATGGTATATATTTGAAGTTATAAATCCGGGTACAATTTCTGAAGATATGACCGAAAAAATCTTTGAACCAGGTTTTACCACTAAGGGTGATAAAGGAACTGGTATGGGACTCTATATAGTAAAAAATATTGCGAAAGATCTAGGAGGAAAGGTAAAACTATTTACGACAAAAGATACAGTTACATTTGTCGTAAAGCTACCAAAATAAGTAAAAATATGAAGATTTTTTTGGTTTTGATGTTTTACAAGAGAGGGCTATTGACACGCAATAAAATTTTTGATATGATAACCTTTGTCAATTAATTGAGTAGCAAATAGTTGCCGAAGTGGCGGAATTGGCAGACGCACTGGACTCAAAATCCAGTGGAGCTCAAACTCCGTGTGGGTTCGACTCCCACCTTCGGCACCAGTGAAATCAAGGCTTCCAGAGTTTATACTAACCCGGGA
>DUOV01000074.1 GCA_012838615.1 Clostridia bacterium
ACAATTTGCTCAACAATAACAATAGGTATATTAAGCGATTCAGTCATTGTTTTTAGCTTATCATATAATTCTTCTACTACTTTTGGAGCTAAGCCCATAGAAATATCGTCAAGTAAAAGCAAATTAGGACATGCCATTATTGCTTTACCTACTGACAGCATCTTTCGTTGGCCGCCACTTAGGGATCTAGCTAACTCCTTCCTTTTTTCTTTAAGAATAGGAAAAAAGCTATACACCACCTCCATATTTTTCTCTTTATTCTTTTTAGCGACTTCCCTACGGCATGATATTTGCAAGTTTTCTTCTACTGTTAGTGTATCAAATGTTCCTCCTTCTTCAGGAACCTGAACTACCCCCCTTTCTACAATTTGATGTGGTAATAGCTGATCGATTCTTTCTCCTTGATACAATATTTCACCTGACTTTATCCTTACAATGCCTGATATAGCCTTAAGTATGCTGCTTTTACCTGCACCATTTGCTCCTATGAGAGCTACTGATTCGTTTTCTCCAACTTGAAATGAAACGTCTTGCAATACATCTACTTCTGGATCATATCCAGCTCTTACATTTTTAACTTCGAGTATGCTCATTGTTTTTTCCCCCCTAAGTAAGCTTCAATAACGCTTTCTGTCTGAGCGACTTGTTCCGGGGAGCCTTCGGCAATTACTTTTCCTGCGTGCAACACGGCAACTTTATCACATATATTTTTAATAAATAGCATAATATGTTCAACTACAATAACGGTTATACCCGATTTAGCTAAGGTTTTCATAAGTTCCATCCGGTTATATATTTCCTCACCTGATAGGCCGCAAGAAACCTCATCAAACAAAATCAATTCGGGATTACAAGCTAATGCCCTAGCAATTTCCACATTTTTTTTATCGGGTAAAGATAATTCTTGGGTTGGAACATCCTCCTTATCCTTAAGACCAGTAAGCGTAATAATTTCATCTAAAGTAAACAATTCTTTACCTTTGCTGAATTTTCCAGCAGTTGCTCTTGCTACTCTTACATTTTCCATTGGTGTCATACTCTTAAAGGGTGCAACAGTTTGAAAACATCTGCCTATCCCTAAGCGTGAAATCTGCCAAGTAGCCATTCCAGTTATATCCTGATTTTTAAAAATAACCTGCCCAAAATTTGGTTTATAAATCCCACAAATAATGTTGAAAAGTGTTGTCTTTCCCGAGCCGTTAGTGCCAATAATTCCGTATATCTGTCCTTCTTCAACTTCAATATTGATATCAGAAAATACTTCCAGGCCTCCAAAACGCTTGTGCAGATTTTTAATTTCAAGAATCGGCATCTCTATCACCCCTTACTAAGTCAAACCGAGAGTACTTACCTGTTTTCTTCATTTTCAAGATCAACTTACGTATACCAGGATAAATCCCTTCCTTACTGGTCATCATTACAAACACTAGCAAAACACCTAAAAGCAAGTGATGGCCACCATTTACGGTAATCAGAGAGCGGGAAAATTCCTGAAATAAGATAACAATAATGCTTCCTATCACAGCCCCCGCTACGGTGCCTATTCCTCCGATATAAGGTCCTAAAAGAATAGAGATACTTATATCTGATCCAAAAGTGTTTATCG
>DUOV01000075.1 GCA_012838615.1 Clostridia bacterium
AACTATATAAGTATGCCTGGCCTGGTAATGTGAGAGAATTACAAAATGTCATTGAAAGAACAGTAATTTTGTCCCAGTCCAGGGTAGTTAAACCTGAAGAAATTGAAATCAGGGATTTTTTTGAAGGTTTCAGTGATTTTGGCCGGGATACGATCCTGCGACGCAATACTTTAAAGGAAATGCTGGAAAAAATAGAATTGGAAATTATTGAGGAATCTTATCGTAAATACGGCAGTGCCCGGAAAGTAGCCAAAGACTTGGGCCTGTCCCATACATCCGTTATCAACAAGCTAAAAAAGTCCAGGCTTAAATAGTATATATTTAAATGTAACTCTTAGAGCTTAATAAATCATATAGATTTATTTTAAATTCTCCCAGCTTTCCACCGTAGTTACCAGCGGTAATTTCAACAATACCGGGCAGACAAGCAGCAACAATCCCACGACCCATTGCATGCTTTACTGCTTCTATTGTTAGTCCGCAGATAACAATCTCCAAGACAGAGTTTGCTCCTTCAGGTATAAGGGTCTCTACTTGACCACGTAAAGTCGGGCAAAAAGATGTATTAGTGGAAGCTATTAGGGATTTATAGCGAGAACCGACTTTACTGCCGCTTCTGACTATTCCGCCCGGAAAGGGCAGGATAATGCCGGGGACTTGCCTCATGGATTTTACAGCTGCTTCTGCTGCTGTCAGGGTATCCCGGGAATTCTCACCTACAATAAGCAGATTGCCGTCACATGCGTCAGTACAGTAGCCAAAGGTTTCTTCTACCAAAAATTCCCCATCCATTACCGGAATCCGCCAGTAGCGGCTTGAACCAATCAATTTGCTGCTTTGCCAGCCGTCCCCAAAGAAGCGCAGCTTTCCTCCCACATTAATGGTATGAGGACTAGCCAGACCATTAAAACAAGCAGTAGTAGGACATGTCATCACACACTGGCCAACCCGATCCACAACCTGACTTTCTAACTGCTGGGCGGTAGCGGCAAAAAGCAAGACAGCTACACCCGGACGCCCGTCAGGGGTATCTTCCAGTTCTCCTTCCAGGTCAGCTTCGCAGCCACAAGCGATGATTGAAGTAGCAAAACCGGCAGCTTTTTGGGCAGCTTCCAGGGCCCATTCCCTGGTAGCAGCCGTAATAATAAAACGAGTGCCATATAGCCTGAAAGCCTCTGCATAAGTATCATTAATCCGAACCCCATTAATCTGCATCCAATCACTCCCTGAACTACCTAGTTAGCATAAAAACGCCCAGCTTTAACAATCTCTTTGTAGAGTAAATCTTCCTCAATGGTAACAAACCTCTTGTCCTGCATAACCAATTCTCCATTAATAACTACTGTTTCGACATCGCTTGCTTTAGCACAATAAACTAATGCCGGTACTATATCCGGACCAAAATGCGAAAAGTGAGGTGAAGAAGGATTTAACATCACCAGATCAGCTAATTTCCCCGGCGCAACTATGCCTGCGTCAATCCTGCAGGCTTTTGCCCCGCCAAAGGTAGCCATTCGTAACATATCCCTGGCACTAAGTATGGACGGATCCTCATGGCTCACTTTCTGCAGCATTGCACCGGCTCGCATTTCCTCAAAGGAATCCAGCAAATCATTGGAAGCAGCTCCATCAGTGGCTAAAGCTATTTCCAACCCGGCTTCCAGCATTTCTTTCACTGGTGCAACCCCGCTTCCCAGCTTCATATTACTTTTGGGATTATAGACAGGGATAACTCCATATCGCTTTGCCAGATCAATTTCCTTTTGGGTCAGATGCACACAGTGAACAGCCGTAACCGGACAGGAGAGTAGTCCCGTTGTTTCTAAAAATTCCAAAGGGTATTTCCTCCAAGTTAAGAGGGCCTGTTCAACTTCCCACCTGGTCTCAGAAACATGGATTTGAACCCCCAAACCGTATTTTTCTGCCTGATCTTTAACCCAGGCCAGCAGTGTTTCACTGCAGGTAAATGGAGCTGAAGGCCCCAAAGCAACCTGAATTAAATTATCCTTTTCCCAGGGACGGTGCCAGTGTTCAATTAAACCAAGTACATTCTCCTTTTCCTGTTCGATAGCGGAGCTGTCCTGCTCCGGCACCCATTCATCTGCCATTTCAATAGCAATCACACCCCGCATCCCCAGATCAAACCAGGCCTGGGGAATAAGGTTGGCCTGGTAACCCAAATCCATATCAATAACTGAGGTAATCCCGGAACGAACCATTTCCAGGGCTCCCAGCATGGACCATAAATAACTGACCTCCCGGCTTCCATCCAGCCTGCCCCGCTCGTGCAATACCTGAATAAAAGGAAAGATCACCTCTTCACACCAAGGAACAAGGGGCAAATCATCCCTCCTTCCTTTGAGCAGGGACTGCCACAAGTGAGTATGGGCGTTAACAAGACCCGGCATTACTATTTTACCCCGCCCATCCAGAATCTTAAGTTTTTGTCCATAATCCCGCGGGTCAATTGTCCCAATCCTGGCAACCTTGTTTCCTTCTATCAGCAAGTCAACATCCTGTTCCACCTTGAACGGATCACATATTAAATAAGAAATGTTTTTAAATAGAAGCATTTTCTTTCCCCTTCTCTTTTTAAACCTTGGTTACTTTTCTATTGTACTATCCATTATTAGCTGCAGATCTGCCCCAACCTTTTCCGGCTGAATAAAGGGCTGTTATCAACAGCGCTCCGATAAAGGGAAAGGCCATCATCAGACGAGGTGAAAAATTAGTAGTTGCCTGGATAATATCGGCAAGGGCTGAAATTGCTCCAAAAGCCCAAGACACCAGTAAGATGCGCAGGGGATTGTCCTGTCCGACAATAACTACTGCCATGGCCAACCATCCCCTGCCGTTAGTCATTCCGATAGGTCCGCCCATAAAGGCACCAATTGGCAAGGACAGGGAAGCCCCGGCTAAACCGCACAAAAAACCGCACCAGAGATAAGATGAATACCTTACTTTATCAACTGAAATACCCCTTGCATTTGCTACCCAGGGATTAATGCCCACAGCCCTTAAATGACGCCCATAGGTTGTATAAAAAACTACTAAATAAAGTACAATAGCCAGTACTATTCCCAAATAATCAATTAAGTGATGACCATTTAGCAAACCATTTAGCAAAGGAATATCTCCAAGTAGTGGAATATCTAATAATTTCAATCTAGGAGCCTTCTCAAAAAGCAGGGTGCCTTTCAGGCCCAAAAGCCACATGCCTAAAAAAGTTGTCAGGCCTGTTGCCAGTAAGTTGGCTGCTATTCCTACCACAAATATATCTGCCTTTAGCTTTTCCGCTATAAAAACCATTACCAAACCCAGCAGCATGTTGATTCCTACTCCCGCCGCTAACCCCAGGATAAGGCTCCCGGTAGCATTGGCTGTGTAAACCGAAAAAAATGCTGACACCAGCATCATGCCTTCCAGCCCCACATTAAACATCCCACTTAAACCTGTCATTAGCCCACCTAGTGAAGCCAGTAAGGTAGGTGTGGAAGTAGCAATTATGGTAAAAAGAAAACTATTGATCTGATCATAAAGCATATAGGATCACCTCGTTTCCTCTCTTAATCTTTTGCGCTTTTTAAGAAAGTCAAAAAGCGCTTCACCGGTTACCAGGAACAAAATTGCAGCTTGAATAATCTGGGCAATATCGGGTGAAATATCCGAAAAAAGAGAGGCATTTTCCGCACCCTTTTGCAGAAAAGCGAAAAAGAATGCCACAAAAACAGTGGTAATAGGATTGTTCCGGGCAATTAAGGCGATGGAAATCCCATCCCAGCCAAAACCGCTCATATAAGCCAACATCCGACCTTGAGTGCCTAAAATGTCAATAGTTCCAGCCAGGCCGGCTAAACCTCCGCTTAAAAACATGGCCTGAGCTGCGACTCTTGAGGTATTTATACCTCCATAGCCGGCAAAGAGCGGATTTTTACCTGTAATCCTAATCTCATATCCCAATATTCTATATTCCATCATGATATAGACGACAGCCACCAGGGCCAGCGCTATAAACAAGCCAAGATGCAGGTCGGAAGGAGGAAAAAATTGAGGAAGCATAAAGCTTTTGTTGATTCGAGGCGAGGCAACACCCGCACCTGAGGCAGGATCATTAAAAGGTCCTTCCAGAACAAAATTAACAATGTAATATATGGCATTAGCAAGCAGTAAAGAAGAAACCATTACATCCACATGCATCTTATGATCCAGAAATGCGGAAATTGCAGCAACTCCGCCACCGGCCAGAAAAGCTACCAGTAAAGCAATGGGAACAGCAAAGACTGCCGGCATAGAGGAAAGGCAATAAGCGCAGTAGGTCCCGCAAAGCATGCCAAAATACATTTGCCCTTCCAGACCCAGATTCCAGACGGAAGCGGAAAAAGAGACGCAACCTGCCAGTCCTGTAACAATTAATGGAATTGTATAGCTTAACATATTACCCAAAAAATAGCGGCTGCTGAAAGGACCTAAAAAAAAGTATTTAATTGCGGTGAAAGGCTCTTTACTGACAAACAGGATAACTATACATGCCATCACCAGACCGAATCCAACTACGAAAATTTGGGTCAAGAATTGTTCAAGTTTTTTCACTATGAAGCACCTCGCAGTAAGCTTAAACTAAACCACACCGGAAAAGCAGCATCTAGATGCTGCTTTTCCCCACGGTTTTCAGCTAACTTCCAATTTGATTCCGTTTTGTCTTTTAAGACCCAGCATATATTCACCAATCTCTTCCTTGCTAAAGCCCTCTTTCCCGGTGAGGTGAGCTACAATCTTTCCTTCATGTATGACTAGAACTCTGTCAGCAAGACTCATCACTTCGTTTATGTTACTGGATAAAAGTAAGACTACCTTTTGCATTTTCCGCATCTCCAGCAGGACATCATACACATATCTTGCTGATTCCACATCCAACCCCATAGTTATTTCACAAGCGATAAGAATCTTGGGGTCGGCACTTATTTCCCTGGCAATAATGGTTCTTTGAATATGGCCTCCTGAAAGAGTGCCCACTAAACAGTCTGTACGGGTAGCTTTAATATTATATTTAGTAATCATTTCCCGGGCCTGATCATGCATTGTTTTTAAGTTCAGCCAACCTCGTCGTGCCAAGGGTGCTTTAAAATATCTGTCCACCACTATATTTTCGGCCAAATTAGCCGTGGAACAAGAACCTACCTGAATCCTATCTTCCGGAACATAGCAAAGCCCCATTTGTCTGCGTTCGCGAGGAGTTAAAGACGTAATTTCCTTGTCGCCCAAAAAAATTTGACCGCTTTCAGGCTTTCTGAAACCTAAAATAGCTTCAACCATTTCCTGCTGACCGTTACCGTTTATACCTGCAACAGCCACAATTTCCCCAGCGCGAAGTTCAAAAGATACATTGTTAACAGCCTTAACCATTCCTTTTCTTACATTTAAATTCCGTACTTCAAGCAACACTTTTCCCGCTTTTTGCAGCTCTTTTGGCACCTCTAGGGGAATGTATTTTCCTACCATCATATGTACTAATTTTTCTGCGCTCAGCTTATTTGTGGCTCCAGTTTCCACTGTTTTTCCAGCACGTAAAACAGTTACCTCATCGGTAATTTTTAAAATCTCCTCCACCTTATGACTGATATAAATAATTGTCTTGCCCTGGCTTTTTAACAGGGAGATCACCTTTAGCAGGCTTTCAATTTCTTGATCCACCAGTACTGAGGTAGGTTCATCAAAAATAAGCAATTCTGGATCGCTGTAAAGGACTCGTAAGATTTCCACTTTCTGACGCTGGCCCATGGAAAGGCTGCCCACTTTTGCTTCCAAATCCAGTTCAAAGCCGCACTTTTCAGCTACTTTGGCCACATTCTCTCGCATCTGTTTAGTATTAATTACTCCCAGGAAACTGGTAGGCTCAATGCCCAGTACAACATTCTCCTCCACGGTAAACTCATCGATTAAACTAAAATGCTGGTGAACCATGCCAATACCAAGGGCGGCCGCCTGGGAAGCATTATTAAGTTCAACTTCCTGCCCTTTAAAATAGATGGTTCCGGCATCCTTTTTTTCAATGCCAGCCAGTATTTTCATCAAGGTTGACTTGCCTGCACCGTTTTCCCCTAAAAGTCCATGGACCGTACCTTTTTTAACTTGAATATTTGCCTGATCTAAAGCCTTGATTTGAGTGCCATATATTTCATAAGTTTTGCAAATACCTGTCATTTCCAAATAGCTACGCATAAAATTTGGCCTCCTCAAACATTAGGAGATCGAACTAAGGCTTAAAGTAACCCCTGCTACTTTGCCAGAGGGTCTATTCTACCATCAGCCAGATCTTTATAAATAGCTTCCATTTTATTTCTGATTTCTTCCGGAACATTTTCCAGATAGTTTGGATCATCAAAAGTAAAGCTTACAACACCTTCTTTGGCCCCCAGATCTTCCGCAGTACCGTATGGCAGCTCATCCTTGTAAGCTTTTATAAAGGATTCCTTAGCCGTATCCTTACCGGTAATTAATGTACAACCCAAAATTACATCCGGAGCGGCTGAAATACCGTTATTATCGCTGCAAATTGCATATTTCTGCTGTCTTTTTGCTTCATCGACTGCTCCGTAAGTTGAAGCACCGGTAGTAAACCAGACCACATCAACTCCCTGGGAAAACTGAGCCCTGGCAACTTCTGCCCCTTTCAGAGGATCTACCCAGTTCCCTACCACCGAAAAGACCACTTCAATCTGGGGATCTATGGATTTGGCCCCATTTTCAAAGGCCGGCTGGATGTAATTAGTCCAGGCAGGATAGATATCGGTAAAAATCAGTCCTACCTTTAAATCCTCATTAGCATAGGGTAAATCGCTTTTGGTAAGCAAACCTGCAAAACAGCCTCCAAGATACCCGAGGTCTTCATTTTTAAACCTGCAGGAATAGACATTGGAGGGAACTTCCTGGCCGATACCTATTATGTCTCCATCCAGAAGCTGAATCTTTTGTTCCGGGTACATGGCGGCAATTTTAAGCACGCTTTCAACCATACTGTCGGTATATGTAATAAGCAAATCATAGGATTTGGACTCTGCCAGGCTCAAAAACAGCTTTTCATATCCGGCGTAATCGTCGCCTCCCTCAACCACCTTGGGTTCGCTAACACCTAACTCAGCGGCAGCCTCTTGAGCCCCTTCCACCATCATCTGGAAAATGGGATTATCTCCTAATGTTCCAGGAATTAATATAGCACTGGTAAAAGTTTGTTCTGGTCCTGTTTCTGCCACTTCACCTGATGTTGAAGGTTCT
>DUOV01000076.1 GCA_012838615.1 Clostridia bacterium
TTAATCCGATAATCCTTATTAAAAACTGTAATAACAGCACAAATTGCAAATACTACTGTAACTGCTGCCATCACATAACTAAAATAAGGAGTATCAATATTCATAGCCCGCGAACTGGGCGGAACAATTCTATCTATAACTACTGCAAATGCTGCCATTAAAGCCGGTAACAGAGCTATCCATTTAAACTTCCTAGATTTCAATGTTCTCCCTCCAAATAATTTGTGCGTACCTGACTAATTGGTTAATACTCGACAAATTTCTACATTTAATTATGCTTGATACCCATTAATGTTACTTACTCCAAAACGGGAAGCCAAATTAGAAATATTTATTATATTTATCTTATCCATAAAATTATTTTATTTAAGATTGGGCTATTCCGTTGCTTTTGTACAAAAAAATACGACTTTCTTCAAATGAGAAAGTCGCATGAATATTATAAGAAAAAGCTCCTGACTATAAAAACAATGCTATAGCGCAATACACCAGTAATAAAGCCATGACCGTATTGATAAGCCTATTATTTTTTTGATAGGTACGCTGAAATAGAGAGCCAAACAAGGACCAGCAGATAAGGGCGCCAAAGCCCATAAAGGCCAGGAAAACTGAAAAAAACATAAGTAGCAAAGGAGAATTGTAATAAGGCAAAATAAAGGAAGAAATAACCGTAATCCCAAAAAGGATTAACTTAGGGTTAACAAACTGTAAGATCAATCCGGTTAAGAAAGTGTTTGTATCCTTCCCTTCATTTTCCTCCTCACCTTCCAGCCTAGGTTTACTTTGGTAAGTCCTCCAGGCAAGCCAAAATATATAGGCAGCGCCAACAGCAGTCATAACCGGTTTAACAGAGGGAATGAGCCTGTAAACCGTCAAGCTAAAAATGCTGCACAGATTCATAATGACTATAATGCCACACAAAACGCCAAGGTTAAACTCCATACTTTTTTTGAATCCATAACGACTGGCGTTAGACATGGCCATGATAGTATTGGGACCAGGTGTATATAGTGTCACGATAACAAATGAAAAAAACGCTAGAAAATTTGGCATAGAGTTAAGTCCTCCAAATCTTTATGGCCCTATCTTTTTAACCTTCTAATAATCTCTATATTCATTTTATCATAACTATTCCACTCATCCCCTTCTTCCTTAAAAAGCTGTGGAAAGGTATACTTAAACATCCAAAACATATGTTGGAGCAGTTTTCCGCTAGAGATACCTGTTTCCTTAACAAACTGTTCTTCCGTAACCGCACCTATGTTATGGGCAGCATAGTTTCTTATTCTTTCCTCCACAGCTCGCATTAGTTGAACCCTTGTAACTACGTTTTGGTCAGGATTTCTGCCTCTGGGTCCACAGTCAAAAGTAATCATCGGTAAAAGAGTAGCGCAGGAAAGATAGCTATCCTTATAGGGGCTTCCAAACTCCCTGTCATAATGAGCTAAAAGTTCCGCTTCTTTTTGTAACTTGGATCGACTCAGTTTAAAATAACCTGACCCTCTGGGGGCTTCGTAACAGTAATCTTGTATTACTTTACGCTGGCATTTTACTTTTAAAAAATTCTCAAACAAGCTCGTAAGAGCCGGTGAAATCCCACGGACAAACTCTATTAATTCTCCCGTTTTTTGTTGCAGGCTTAACCGCAATAAATATTCAAACAGATCTATAACATCACTAGATTTAATAGGAAACAGATCATAATCAACCCTATTCGCTAATACTTGGGCCTGCCTTAACTCCATATTTTTACGATGCTTTGCTGCTTCCAAAAGATGTAGAGCATCTTCGGAAACAAAGGTCTGAACAGTTTTTAAAACATCGAGGGCTGCATTGTAGTCGTAAGATTTAAGATGGCTGATTGCTGCTTCCCGTAAGAAAAGATAACGAAGGTTATTAGATTCCACCTCAAGACAGCGGTTTTTACTTCCCAATTCCGCATGGTTATCGATATTGTTTTGCCAAAATGTTTCCAGTTCAAAGTTGCTAATGCCATAGTTCTCACGCTCATTAGGCGTAGTTACTTGAATAGGCAAAACCGGAAAAGGTGCCGTCAAAGCTACTAATTGACAAGCCGATTTCATCTGAGGAGTCCCGGAAGACAAATTAACTAAAATTTGACTCCCTGGATTAGCTTCATAGATGGCAATAAGCTCTTTTTCAAAAATTGGATAAAATATATCAAACAACTGAGGGTTATCTATCTCTTCGTAACGAAGTTCAATTATTTCACAAGGAAAATCTTCCTGCCTACAAAGACGATTTATGCTGTTTCGATAACGGTCATCCAATGCAGCAAGTTCACAAACCCGCTTAGTCATAAAAAGGTATACTTTCTCCGGCTGATAATAACGGAGAATATGTAACAATGGCCCGTCGAAATCATTTTTTATAGGATCAGTCATGCCCAAGGTGCTAAATAATACCCTTTTCAAAATCTCACCTCGTTAAGTTATTCCGTCCCCTAAAGGGGCTTTCTTATGTGAATGCAATTTATTGATCCCTTTACAGAGGTTAGCGACATTGAATTTACATTCCCTATAAAGGGTCATAAATTAATTAACAACTAAATAATTACTACTTCTTCCTGTTCCATTAATCCAACTGTACCCCAAACCTTGATATCAGCGTTACCAGTAAGTTTATATACTCTAACTAGGTCTTCAGCAGCAATTAGTTTAGGAATTCCCTTAATTAATTTTTCATATTTGGCACCCGACAAGATGCATTCAAAAGCCGATTTTTGCACTCGTACTCCAAACCCTTGTAAGTATTTAGCAAAGGCTGCCCTTCTTTTATCATCAATAATATCATAAATAACTACAATCAAATACTTTCGCCTCTCTTCCGCTACAAATTCATCGAATAAAAAAATGCGGTTCGTAGTCGGTATCACCTAATAATCACCGGCTGATATATTTCCGGATCTCCTTCCTCAATAGCTTTAGCTAACCTTTGACACTGCATTTCAATTGCTCTTCTAAAACTAACACTATAATCTACGTAGGGTAGATATTGAGCTTGTCTACGAACTTTCTTTTCATATTCTCCAATATATTTTTTGGCAGAATCATGATTCAAATAAATTCCTCCTTCTAGGTCAGGTTCTTGAAAGTCACTAGCCTTAACAATTCCTCTACTAGTTACATTAAGAGCTAAAGAATCTGCTATAACTGCTCGCCACTCTTCCATTAAATCTGAACACAATGCAGGATGACCTTGCCTTATGTTATGGATAAAGCTCGCGTAAGGATTCATACCTCGGTTCACTATGGCAGTATAAATATCATACATAATTAATGTATAGGCGAAACTTAAAAGGGAATTAAAACGATCTTTTGGAGGCTGCTTATTTCTTCCCGTGAAAGCAAATTCCGGTTCCACCATTTTAGATAAGCCTTTGAAATAGTAACGCGCAGCTATTCCCTCCTGTCCCATAAGTTCTTCCATACTTTTGACCCTTTGCATAGTTGGTAAAATTTTTAACATTGCTTCAATATCACTTTGTACCGAAATATCCGGGCGATTACGCTGATAACGTCGCAAAATAGAGATTTGGTTTTTTACTTTTGCCATAATTATGTTTTTACCAAGGCCTAAGCAAAATTTTTTGTTTTCGCCTAAGGAAAACTGCTTTCTTTGCCTGTGAATATTTACATTTCTTGTCGACTCCAACCTTCCAAAGAACTTTCCTTGACTTGAGAGCCAGGTTAAATTAATGTTTCTTTCCATAAACTGTCTGACACAGTTACTGCTTAAAGAAGCATTGCCAAAAATAATTACTCCTTCTATTCCTTCAATAGGCAGGGTGCGTTTTAGCTTTTCCCTTTCGTTTTCTATCACAATACAATTGTTTTGTACTCCAACTTTAGCTCCCCGTTCATAAATATAAATAAAACTCACCTTATCACCTCTTTTTTCTGTCCCCTTAAAAAGGGTCTTTCTATTTGAATGCAACTGGAAGGGAGGAGGATAAGACACGTTAAGTTTCCGTCCCCTTAAAGGGGTCTTTTTATTTGAATTGACCAAAGGCGCTTTTGTTAAGTATGTAGCGTACCATGGTTTCCGTCCCCTTAAAGGGGTCTTTTTATTTGAATTTAAAATTGTTCCAATAGACGAAAATACCGTTTTAAAATTTGATGGTTTCCGTCCCCTTAAAGGGGTCTTTTTATTTGAA
>DUOV01000077.1 GCA_012838615.1 Clostridia bacterium
AAAATTTAAGACATTAGCTGTTTAGTGTATAGTGCAAATTTAAAGGGGAGGTAGAGGTTATGGTTCACTACAAATTTATTGATCAATGGATTGCTCAAAACCATTCAACAATCGTTGAGTTTCTTCAGGAACTAATCCGCATTCCCAGCATAACGGGAGAGGAAGGTCCTATTCAGCAGTTTGTAGCAGCAAAACTGCAGGAAATGGGTTTAGAAGTCGATGTTTTTGTCCCATCCTTAGATGAATTACAAAAGCATCCTGCTTTTGTAGAAGTGTCTCAACCTTATGAGGGAAGGCCAAATGTAGTTGGAACTCTAAAGGGTACAGGAGGAGGCAAGTCACTACTATTTAATGGACATGTAGACGTAATTCCGGCAGGAGATCCTGAAAGTTGGATACACGGTTGTTGGTCAGGAGATGTAGAAGATGGTAAGCTTTACGGACGAGGAGCTTCTGATATGAAATCAGGTTTGGCAGCCATGACTATGGCTGTCAAGGCAATTGTGGATTCTGGTATAAAGTTGAAAGGTGATGTTATTCTTGAATATGTAATGGATGAAGAACTTTCCGGCAACGGGACTTTAGCCTGTGTGATGAAAGGTTATAAGGCAGATGCCGGTATTTGCTGTGAAACCTCAAGTATGCGAGTTCAGCCGGGATCCATTGGGCGTATTTGGTTTGAAATCAAGGTTAAGGGTAAGGCAACAGGAATTCAGCGCCGTTGGGAAGGTGTTAATGCTATCGAAAAAGGATATTTAGTAACTCAAGCTGTAGCTGAATTTGAAAAAGTCAGAGTTGAAAGAATCAGCCATCCATTGTATCCGGATATTTTAGGCGCCATACCTTGCATGGTAGGAGCCTTTGAGAGTGGTTCATACCATAGTGCTTTTCCAGATAGCTGTCTACTTAAAGGATCTATGGCCACAGTACCTGGTGAAAACTCAGAACAGGTTAAAGCAGAATTTGTTAAGTTTGTTCAAGACAAAGTGTCAAATGATCCATGGTTAAAAGAACATCCTCCTGAAATTATCTTCACCGGCTATTTTGCCGAACCCTCAGAAATTCCTGTTGATAGTCCTATCGTGGAAACATTGAAAAAAAACTATGTTAAGGTTATGGGTGAAGAACCCGTGATAAGTGGCCGGGAAGGTGCTGCAGATATTCGTTTTCTAAACTGTTATGGAGATACCCCTACCGTTATTTTCGGACCTGGTATGACTGAACAAATGCATGCTAATAACGAATGGGTTAAAGTCGATGATTTGATTCAGAGCACAAAAATACTAGCCTACACTATTTTAGAATGGTGTGAAGCAGATTAGAAAATTAATAATTCTTTTGGCACAATAGCTTATATTGTACCTTTTTAGTCGGCAACTAAAGAAATAATAATTTTTGCAGCCTGAAGACACTTGGCTTAATGGTACAAAAAATTTGCTTTTCAATTGGCACAAAATTACAAAGGAAATACCTTAAACATGGAAGAATGTACAAAAGGAATAATAATGCAGTATGCGATTTGGTTGTTTGTACTACTTACTTTATAAAGGGGGTAAATAATCTTGAGTTGTCAACTAAAACATATTAAAGAGTTTGATGTGTTATGGTATTGACTGTACGAAAAGTTCTAAAAATAGGGCCTTTAAAGAAAGCACGGATTGTAGCAGGCCACCAGGGACTAGATAATGAGATTACTTTTGTCAACATCATGGAAGTACCTGAAGTTGCTCGTTGGATGAAGGGCGGAGAGTTTTTAGTAACCGCAGGCCTACCTTTAAAAAATGATCCCTTACTTCGAAAAAGAATTATTGAAGAACTACATGGAAAAGGTGTTTCGGCTTTTGGTATTAAACCAGGTCAATTCTTTGACACTATACCAGACGATCTAATAGTCCACGCTGATAAAGTAGGGCTTCCTCTTATTGAATTACCTTCCGACATTCCTTACATGGATTTTATGTTGCCTATCTTTGAAA
>DUOV01000078.1 GCA_012838615.1 Clostridia bacterium
GAAACTATTTATGACAAACATAAGGTGCTATAACAGTAAGGCTAACCTCTTTTGTTCACAAAAGAGGTTAGGTTCCAGTTAAAAAGCATAGACGAATGCTTTCTCACATACATTTTTAGAAAAGGAACACGACGTTAAAGGCACAGGTTGTTCAAGGGAGGATAAAAATGTATAGGTGGGGGAGAGGGAATGAAAAAGCACGGTTTTCTACTGACTACGATTGCTTTAGTGCTAGCAGTTGGGCTGGGCTTAAGGTTATACGAGACCAAAAAGACAATAGATGTTTTTAGCCTGGCCAGGCAAAAACAGGAAACAATGCTTGGGAGCCATGACACGGAAACAGTACTTAACCTAAAGGGTAAAGGGACAGTTTTAGATAGTCAGAGTGTAGGCGTTTTAAAAGACGCGGTAAAAGGCGATAAAGAACAAGTTTTAGCTCAACTGGTAAAAAAGACCTTGCTGGAAATGCATCATAAAAGCTGGCTGGAGGATCCAACTTTAGAGGCTAAATATTTTTTTGGCAATATTTATAAAGACATAAAAGAAGAGTTTATCCTGGCAGTCAACAGGGGTAAAGATTTAGCTATGCTCTTTGTATTCACCGAAACAAAAGATGGTCATGAACTGGTTACCCGTATAAGGGGCCTAGCACCTATAACCGGTCTGGATTTGGTGGGCATCCCCGGTTTCCCTTATAAGGGTTTAGTAGTAGAGGAATATTTAGATGAAATGACCGGTGGATTTTTTGAGGCCATGACTCAAACGGTTTATCTTTTTCGGGAGGGGCGGCCCCACAAGGTTTGGGAAAGAGTTAAATACTTAAAAGAATATTATCCTCAGGGAGGCCAATTAAAAGGGGATGAAACCCAGTGGTGGATGAATACAGAGGAAGCAGAGATAAAGTTTTCAGATAAGGGGCAAATTACGGTGAAGAGTAAAATCAGGGAAGAAAAAAGTGAGATTTTAGGTGACATGGCAGGTCCCTATGAAGTAGTTACTGAACGGGAAACAGAGGAAACTTATCTTTGGAATCCTAAAGAGCTTGTGTTTAAATTAGTTAACTAGTAGCTTAATGCTAACCGTATGAGGAATGTTTTAAATTAACCGCTCCTAGGAGTGGTTTTTCTTTTTCCCCTCTTTAGGCAGGATTTTCCGGTTTCAGCAAGAACTTTTAAGCTCCAAAGCAAAAATGAGAAGCAAAGGGAGAGGTAACATGCGTAAATTATTACTTGGCTTAGTATGTATAATAACTCTGGGGTTAATTTGCCCTGGTCATGTACTAGCTGCCGGAATAACGGTGAGTTTAGACGGAGAAATTGTTCCCCTGACTGACTCACCTATCTTAGAGCAGGGACGGGTTCTGGTTCCTTTAAGATCGATTTTTGAGAAGATGGGGGCAACTGTTAATTGGAATGGGACTTTAAAACAGGTAGAGGTAGTAAAAGGGAGCCGGGAAATTTATCTTCCTGTTGAGGGGCGGCAAGCTTTTATTAATGGAGTAGCTTACGAAATCGATGTCCTGCCCCGATTGGAGAAGGGACGTACTTTTGTACCCTTGCGCTTTATATCCCAGGCCTTAGGGGCCAGGGTAAACTGGGATAATCTAAACCAGCATGTTTCGGTTACAACTAATTTAAATAATCAGCCGCTTCCAGTTTGGGGTTATTATGTTGATTACAATTCTTATGTATCTTTAGAAAATAATTTAGACAAGATTAGCAGCATTTTGCCTTTACACCAGCAAGGAAACGGCTTTGACTGTCAAGAATCGCATTAGGGGCATCAGCATCTCCATTGCTAAAACCTTCAGAGCAACCTGCAGCGTAACAGATAATAAACTGGGCAAATAGTGACCTGAAGCTTTTCTTATTGGAGGAGTTTTTTTGTTACAAGGAGCACAGTATAAAGGGCCTATATTTTGCAGGATTTTTTCAATTGCTAAAGAATGTAAAAGGTATTAAGCAAACAAGGTGGTGTGGGTTCGGAAATACCCGCTGGGCTTTTCTGGCACTCAACATGAGCATAATTAAAGAACTATGTAGAAACTATACATCTTTACAAGATAAGGAGATTACCATCCTGGAAAATTTAGCCCGGGAGATACCCCTTATTGCCGAGCTGACGGGAAACGACATTTTTATCGATGCTTTGACAATAAATAATAATGACGCTATAGTTCTGGCCTGGGCTAAGCCAAAGGAAAAATCCTTATACAAATGTAGTGTAGTAGGTAAACTGGCTTATGCAAGCAGCGAACCGGCAGTTTATCAGACCTTCAAAACCGGGGAAGTAACCCGCGACTTGAGGGGCTTAAGTCAAGAAGGGGTACCTATCGCCCAGACCGTAGCACCCATTTTAGACGGTCAAAAGGTCATAGGCGTGTTAATCATGGAAAGAGATATATCCAAGGAATTAGAGCAAGAAGGTCAGGTAGAGTTTCTAAGTCATACTGCTGAGCAGCTCAGTACAACCTTAATGCATTTATCTACGGCAGAGTCTTCCTTTGAGGAATGGCTGGGCAACGGAATTTTTGTTTTGAATAAGCAAGGTAAAATCATCTATGCCAATAGAATTGCAGCCAACATTTACAAAACCCATTGCCGTCAGGAAGCTTTGGGCAATAGTTTCTTAAATTTCTCTAACAATTTTTCTTCCCTTGATAATCTGTTGGCCAAGTTAAAAAATCCTTTTGAATTGATTTTAGGGAAAAAGTGTTATCGCTTACAGGGCCATCCCTTGGTAACTAAAGGCTATTTGAAGGGATGTGTAGTTTCAATTTACGATGTTACTGATCTTAAAGAAAAAGAACAAGAGTTAAATGCTAAAAGTTTGATCATCCAAGAAATAAATCACCGGGTAAAAAACAACTTACAAAATATTGCTTCTCTGCTGAGGCTTCAGATGCGCCGGACTTCCTCCCCTACAGTAAGGGAAGAATTTGCAGCCAGTATTAATAGAATCATCTCCATTGCCCTGGTCCACGAAGTTTTTGCTCAACAAAGCTGGGATACCATCGATTTATTAGAACTTTCCCACCGAATTTTAAACTGCCTGGTTAGTAGCGTGGAAATTCCCAAAGAACAATTAGAAACCAAAATCGAAGGCACGCCTGTTAACCTGTCAAGTCGCCAGGCAGTTTCTTTGGCTCTAATAATTAACGAGTTAATAACTAATGGTTTAAAACATGGGATAGCACCTCGGGGCGGGGGCGCTTTAGAGCTTTCCCTTAGTGAAAAAAACGGTATAGTAAACTTGGTAGTTAGCGATACGGGTGGCCGGATAGACAGGCAGAAGGAGAAGTCTAAAAAAGGTTTAGGCTTACAGATCGTTCAATCCCTGGTTAGTGATCACTTAGGCGGAGTTTTTAAATTAGAAAGCAACAACGGTTTAACTAAAGCTACAGTATGTTTTCCCAAGTATATTGCGGAGGGAGAATAATGAATAAAATTTCCATCTTAATAGCCGAAGACGAAGCCCTAATCCGAATGGATTTAAAGGAGATGCTGGAAGCTGCGGGCTACATTGTATGCGGGGAAGCAAATAACGGGCAAAAGGCTGTGGAGTTGGCTGAAAAATTAAAGCCCGATCTAGCCATCTTAGATGTAAAAATGCCGGTTATGAACGGGCTGGATGCAGCTAAAGTCATGCACAAGCTTAATATTCCCGTCATTCTTTTAACAGCCTACAGCCAGCAAAATATTGTCAACCGGGCGGAAAAAGTAGCTGTTTATGGCTATCTTGTAAAACCGGTAACCGAAAGGGATTTGTTACCGGCTGTACAAATAGCTTATGGTCGCTGGAAGGAAGTGCAGTTCCTCCAAAACCAGTTGGAAGATACTAAAGGAAAACTGGAAGGACAAAAGCTAATCAGCCACGCTAGAGCCATCTTAGCTAAAGAATATAATATATCAGAATATGATGCCCATAAGATGCTGCAAAAAGCGGCCATGGATGATAGGCTAAGCCTAATTGAAAAAGCCAAGCAAATTATTGCTAAAAAAAGTTTTTAAATTTTTTTAAAATTTAAGAAGGAATTTTCTTTTCTGTTTCGAAGATAGAATATAAGTAAAATTAAGCAAGCGGGCGAAGGATTGTCCCGTAATCAAAAAAGGAATATTAGGCAATAATGCCCTTATTTTGCTCCTGTCTAAGGAGCAAGGTAAGGGCTTTTTATTTTTAGATTTCTAGTTAAAGGGTGAGTGGAGTGCTCCTAAAAACACGCTTATTCGGACGGACCTACAACTTTAAAAGTGTTAAAGAAGTCTTGGCCAAAGCTAATGAGCTTAAATCAGGTGATGCTCTAGCCGGTATTGCGGCAGAAAACGCCGAGGAAAGGATTGCAGCTAAGCAGGTCTTAGCGGAGCTGACCTTGGAAGAACTCCGGCAAAATCCGGTTGTGCCTCTGGAAGAAGATGAAGTATCAAGGGTTATTGACGGTGACGTGAATGAAACAGTTTACAGTGAGATAAAGAACTGGACTGTGGCTGAATTAAGGGAATACATCCTAAGGGCAGAAACTGACGAAAAAAAACTTCGGCGCCTAAGCCGGGGTTTGACTGCAGAAATGGTTGCCGGGGTAGCTAAGCTGATGAGCAATTTAGATTTGATCTTTGCTGCTTCTAAGATGAAAGTTATTGCTCACTGCAACACAACTATCGGTATCCGGGGGACTCTGGCTACAAGGCTACAGCCGAATCATCCTACAGACAGTGCCGAGGGTATTGGGGCAAGCCTTATGGAAGGCTTGGCTTATGGAGTAGGGGATGCAGTGATCGGAGTGAATCCGGTGGACGATTCCATCTCGGCTACTATTAGAACTCTTGAAACATTGCACAAATTTGTAACGGATTGGAATGTCCCTACGCAAACTTGTGTCTTGGCCCATATTACCACTCAGATGAAAGCTTTAGCCCAAAAAGCTCCTGTTCATTTGCTTTTTCAGTCTATTGCGGGCAGCGAAGCAGCCAATAAGGCTTTTGGCATCAGCAAAGAGCTTTTAGATGAGGCTTACGAGATGGGCATAAAAATGGGCTGCGCTACGGGGCCTAATATCATGTATTTTGAGACCGGACAAGGGTCAGAGCTATCCTCTAACGGCCACCATGATGCGGATCAGGTGACTTTAGAAGCCAGATGTTACGGCTTTGCCCGGCACTACAAACCTTTCTTGGTCAATACGGTAGTAGGTTTTATTGGGCCGGAATATCTTTACGACTCTAAACAGGTGATCAGAGCCGGTCTAGAAGACCACTTTATGGGTAAGCTGATGGGCTTGCCTATGGGTTGCGATGTTTGTTACACCAACCACATGAAGGCGGACCAGAATGACATTGAAAACCTGGCTGTACTATTAACTACAGCAGGCTGTGATTATTTTATCGGGACGCCAATGGGTGATGATGTAATGCTTAATTACCAATGCACCAGCTACCATGATTTAGCTTCTTTAAGAGAACTTCTGGGCCTCAGGCCTCTGCCGGAATTTGAGGCCTGGCTGGAAGAAATGGGTATTATCCGGAACGGAAGGCTCACTCCCCGGGCTGGTGATGCATCAATTTTTACAAAGTGAGGCGGTTAAGAAATGAGTATAGAAGATGATGTTAGGGCCATTGTCGAGCAAGTCTTAGCCAATTTGCATACTTCTGAGACCATAGAAGACCTTGCTGAGGAGAAAGAAGAAATTCTTCCGGCTGAGAACAGTCAGGAGTTGCCGGATTTAACTGAGCTAGAGCAGGGAAAAAGTCTGTTAGTGCCTGTGCCTTATAACAAGGCCTTTTATGAGCAGATGAAAAAAGCCACTCCTGCCAGAATCGGTGTCTGGCGCGCCGGCCCCAGACCATTGACTGAAGTGTATTTACGCTTTCGGGCAGACCATGCAGCGGCTCAAGATGCTGTGCTTAGCCAGATCCCAGCTGATTTTTTAGAGCGTTTTAATTTTCTTCAACTACAAAGCGCCTGTCGCAGTAAGGATGAACATTTAACCAGGCCCGACTTAGGTCGACTCCTGGATGAGGAAAGCCTGACCAGGCTTCGTAAGGAGGCTGTTCCAGCTGCCGACGTGCAAATTATCGTTTCTGACGGTCTGTCCAGTACTGCTGTTGTTGAAAACTTGCCAAATTTGCTGCCTGCTTTAGAACAAGGATTACAAAGTATGGGCCTTAAAACAGGAACTCCTCTCTTTGTCAAATACGGAAGAGTGGCCGTTATGGACATTATAGGCGAGGAGCTTAAGCCTAAAACGGCACTGATCCTGATCGGAGAGCGGCCTGGCTTAGGCAACGCTGCAAGTTTAAGCGCTTACCTGGCCTATAACCCTCGCCGGGGAATGTTGGAAAATGAACGGACTGTAGTCAGCAATATTCACAGGAATGGTACTCCTGCGCCTGAAGCAGGTGCCTACTTAGCTTCTTTACTGGAAAAAGTGTTAAAAGCCCGGGCTTCGGGTGTAAAATTGGCTAGCTTATAGGCAGCGCTTTTTCAGCTTATAAGGGGTGAGAACTATCAGAGGCTTTGAGGAAACCGTACTTAGCGTAGGCATTGATATTGGAACAACAACTACCCAGTTAGTAATTAGCAGTTTAACTATTGTCAATATAGCCCCTGGAGCCTGTGTTCCAAGGATGGAGATAACAGAAAAAAAGATTTTATATAAGAGCCAAATTTACTTTACACCCCTGAAAGAACATAACTTAATTGATCCGGTTACACTATTAAAAATTGTAGAAAAAGAATATCAAAATGCCGGTGTTAAGAGTGAAGAAATAGGCACGGGTGCCGTGATCATCACAGGCGAGGCGGCCAAAAAGGAAAATGCCCGCAGCATTACAGAAGCCTTAGCCGGATTTGCCGGAGATTTTGTGGTAGCTACAGCAGGTCCTAATTTAGAGTCTGTTTTGGCCGGCAAGGGTTCCGGTTCAGCTGCTTTTTCCAAAGCCAAGCATATGGTGATCGTCAACATCGACGTAGGCGGGGGAACTTCTAACTTTGGGATATTCAAGGAAGGAAACTGTATAGATACTGCTTGTCTTAATATCGGTGGGCATTTGGTGGAGTTAGAAAAAAACGGTGACAGAATAACTTACCTTGCTGAACCTGCCCGTCTGGTCTTAAGGGAGTTGGGGCTAACTTTAAATCCGGGAGACAGGGTAGACCTTTCCTCACTTACCGCAATCACGGATCTCATGGCCGGCAGTCTCCTTGAACTGCTGGGGGTAAAAAGCTTTTCTAAACTTAGCCAAGAACTTTTAATGACGCCCAGGCTTAGACTGGATTATCCTGTTGAAAATGTGGTATTTTCCGGCGGAGTGGCCGATTTTATCTATAGTGATTATGTGCCGGTCAGTGTGGCTGAAGTTAGCAGGTATGGGGATGTTGGGCCCTTGTTAGGTTATTCCTTGCGCCAGAATTTCCTAAAGCATGCCCTGAAACTTCATCCCCCTGCTGAAACTATTCGGGCCACGGTAATTGGGGCCGGGGCTCATTCGGTAAGTCTTAGCGGCAGTACGATTTCCATTGCGGAAAGTGCTTTGCCTTTGCGCAATATTCCGGTTGTAAGCCCTTTTCCCGTGGGGATTCCCTTGGAGGTTAAAGAGGCGGCCGAGCTGGTTCAGGCGGCAATTGAACGTTTGACTTCTGATGGTTCGACAGAGCAGCTTGCTTTGGCCATTTTAGAAGTTAAAACCGATTCTTTTCAAGCAATAAATGAACTGGCTGAAGCTATAGCCAGGGGAGCCAGGGGATATCTGCTAAAAGAAAAGCCTTTGGTAATAGTGTGTAAAAAAGATTGTGCTAAAGTTTTAGGCCAATGTTTACACACTAAAGTGCCCCAAAAGGCCCAAATTGTTTGTATTGACCAAGTGGAAGTGACAGAAGGGGATTTTTTAGACATCGGTAAGCCTTTGTTTGCCGGGACCATAGTTCCGGTAGTTGTTAAAACACTAGTATTCTCCGGGCTAGCGTAATTTTAGTCGGTAAGAGGAGGTAATTTAAAGATGAGTGTTTTAAAGCCCGTAAGGGCTGAAATCTTGGCTACAAAATTTATTCCTAATGTTGCACCGGAACTGGCTAAAAATCTAAAACTCAGACCGGAGCACAGAAGTATTAGCATGTTTACCTGCACTATAGACGATGTAGGTTATACAGCTCTTGACGAGGCAACTAAAAAAGCTGCCGTAGAAGTAGTATACGCTCGTTCTTTCTACGCCGGCTCCGGTCATGCCTCGGGTCCCTTGTCAGGGGAATTTATAGGTATTTTAGCCGGACCAAATCCTGCTGAAGCCCGGGCCGGTCTTGCAGCAGCCCTGCAGCTAATGAAAGAAGATGCCTGTTTTTATACTGCTGATGAAAAAGGAGAGCTTGCCTTTTATGCTTATACCATCTCTCGCAGCGGTTCTTACTTATCTAAAGAGGCCGGGGTGGCGGAAGGAACTCCTCTAGCCTATTTGATCGCTCCCCCCTTGGAATCAACATACGGAGTAGATGCAGCCTTGAAAGCTGCAGAAGTTAAAATGGCTCTCTGGTATGGTCCTCCAAGTGAAACTAACTTCGGTGGAGCTTTGTTGACAGGAAGCCAGAGTGATTGTAAGGCTGCGGCCGAAGCATTTAAAAATGCGGTACTGGAAGTGGCTTCCAGACCCCGCGATTACTAAGCATGGCGAAAGTTAACTATAGGGGGCAAGTTAAGTGCGTGTCATAACGGAGATCGAGTTAAGAGAACAGTTTAAAAAAGAAGAATTCACATCATTCTGCTTACCTGAGGGGGCTAAGCTTACACCTGCTGCCCGGCAATTTTTAAATGATCGCAGGATCAAGCTTATTAGCAGTCCCCAAACCCAGGCTGCTTCGCTAATTCCCAGCCAAACGCCGGAAGGGAAAAAGCCTGAACATTTTACCCATCTGTGGGGAAGTACACTTACGCCTAAGACCCATCCCCGTATAAAACTGCGGGGAAAACTAGACAGTTTTCAGGCCTTACTAATTGCGGTCATTATCGAAGTAAACAGCCAGGGTTACCTTGAGCTGGCCCAAGACTTAAAAGAGCTTTTAAATTATGTGCGGCAAATCTTGGCGGCTGAAGTTAAGGGTGAAGATTTGCCACCCCTCACTTGGCGTGGATATTCTGATGAAAGCATTCATAAATTTTCTCATAACCCTCAAGAACAATTTGGCATTGGGCATCTTTTGCCTGACCCGGAGCAAGGGAAGATAATGGCGGCATTAAATTGTTTGCGTACCAAAATACGAGAAGTAGAGCTTTGCGCTGTAGAGACTTTTTACAGGGGAGAACTAGTGGAGCGGGAAGACATTATTAAGTCTTTAAACAGGCTTTCCAGTTTGATTTACGTGCTAATGCTCAAGTTTAGCTCCGGGGGATACAAAATTGGAGCAAGCTAAAAGGGTTGGTAAGAAAGCAGATTGGAGTTAGGGAGATGGACTTAGAAAAAGCTAATGCTTTAATTCAGCAGTATGAAGCCGCCTTTTCTCATGGGGTAGGAATTCCGCCGGGGGAAACCCTTTACACAGGGGTGGATTTAGGTACATCCTACATTGTGCTGTCAGTAGTCGACGGCAGCGGGAAACCGGTAGGCGGTGCCAAATGTTTTGCTAAGGTAGTAAAGGACGGATTAGTTGTCGACTATATCGGAGCGGTAGAAATAGTTAAATCCTTAAAAAATGAGCTGGAAGGACGGTTAGGTTGTTCACTGAAAAAAGCAGGAGTTGCCTATCCTCCCGGTATTTCAAGAGAAGAACAAATGGTATTTGTCCATATTGCTGAGGCTGCCGGCTTTGAAGTGGAAAAAAGGGTTGATGAGCCGACTGCGGCTAATCAGGTGTTAGATATTAAAAGGGGAGCTATCGTTGACATTGGCGGCGGCACAACAGGGCTGGCTGTATTAGAAAAGGGGAAGGTTATTTACACAGCTGATGAACCTACCGGTGGAGAACATTTCAGTCTGGTTTTGGCCGGTGCCTTTAAAATTCCTTTTATGGAAGCAGAAAAATTAAAAACCAGACCTGCTAAGCAGCGAGAATTACTTCCCCTTGTCAAACCCGTGATGCAGAAGGTAGCAACCATAATCAAAAACCATTTAAAAACTTTTAAAGTTGATGTGCTGTACCTGGTAGGTGGGAGCAGTTGTTTTGCCGGCATAGAGGATGTGATCGCAAAAGAACTTGAAGTAAAGGTGCTCAAACCTAAGAATCCACTTTTAGTTACTCCTTTGGGCATAGCTTTAAGTGTGAAGGGAAAGGGTGATTAGATGCTGATAGGTAAAGTGATCAATAATATCTGGTCTACCCGTAAGGATGAATCGCTGGTAGGGCTAAAATTACTGATCGTCCAGGTTTTAGATAGCCTTACCGAAGAAGATGGGGGCAGGATTTTAGTTGCGGTAGATCTGATCGGGGCAGGAATCGGAGAAAAGGTATTGATTACCCAGGGCAGTTCCGCCCGCAGGATGCGGGGCTTTGAAGACGTTCCCATCGACGCCATGATCGTTGGAATTATCGATGAAAAACAGCATGGTAGTTAAATGAGGTGATCTCTATTTGAATAAAAAGATAGCGGAGGCAATTAAAAAGGCAGGCGTGGTAGGTGCCGGCGGAGCCGGTTTCCCTACCCATATAAAAGTACAAGGAACTGCCAACTGGGTAATTGTTAACGGAGCTGAATGTGAGCCATTGTTAAGGGTAGATCAGCAACTGCTGGCTAAATACCCTGCTCAAATCCTAAAAGGCCTGGAGGCAATACTGTTGGCTGTTGGGGCCACTAAAGGGATTATTGCCCTTAAAGGTAAGTACACCAAAGCCATAGATGCTCTAAAAAGAAAAATTGGCACGAAGCCTATAGAACTCTTTATCCTGGACGATTTTTACCCGGCCGGTGATGAACAGGTAACAGTTTATGAAGTGCTAAAAAAAGTTGTTCCTGAAGGCGGTATTCCTCTAAAAGTGGGATGTGTAGTAGTTAATGTAGAGACCCTTTACAATGTTGCACGAGCCTTAGACGGAGTGCCTGTCACAACAACCTTCCTGACGGTAACCGGCGAAGTGCCCAAAGCTTTCACTTCCGAACTGCCTGTTGGTTTAAGCATTAGAGAGTGTTTGACTCTGGCAGGTGTAAAAGATACAAGGAACAAAGCAGTTATCGAGGGTGGGCCTATGATGGGCAGCTTAATAGACAATTTAGACTCACCGATTACTAAAACTACTAAAGGCCTGATTGTTTTGCCGGAAGAACACCCCTTGGTCATCCAAAAAAGGCTTGGTTTTGCTTATCAACTCAAAAGATCTAAAGCGGCCTGTATTCAATGCAGCTTTTGTACGGAAATCTGTCCACGCCATCTGCTCGGTCATAGCCTGGAACCTCATAAAATAATGCGGGCTTTAAACTACCTGGAGCCCGGCCAAGAAGTATTTAAAAGTGCTTTCTTATGTAGCGAGTGTGGTGCTTGTGAATACATCTGTCCCATGGGTTTATCACCCCGGGAGGCCAATGCTCTGTTAAAACAGGAGTTGGGGAAAAAGGGCCTAAAAGCGCAAGCATCCACAAATGATCCGGTTCCTCGTCCCATGAGGGAATATAAAAAGATTCCTTCCAAACGCTTAATCATGCGTTTTGCTTTAAGCGGCTATGATCGGCCTGCACCTTTAGTAGAGCTAAAAGTTAAAGCTTCGCGGGTTGCAATACCCCTTAAGCAGCACCTGGGCTCACCGGCTAGAGCAAAAGTCAAGCTGGGGGATAAGGTTCAGGTCGGAGATTTACTGGCCGCTTGCGAAGAAGTTAAGTTAGGTGCTGATGTTCATGCCAGCATCAGCGGAGTGGTTAAAGAAGTAAGTGACCGGATTGTAATTGAGGCTGAAACGAGGTGATAGGATGGGCTACCATGCAATAGGCTTAGTGGAGTTTAACAGTATTGCCAAGGGGATTGAGGCCGCAGATTCCATGCTTAAGGCAGCTCAGGTAGAGCTCTTGTTTAGTCATACCGTTTGTCCGGGTAAATACGTAGTACTTATAACCGGAGATGTGGCTGCGGTGGAAAATTCCGTACAGCGAGGAAAAGAACTTGGTGCCGAGGCGGTAGTTGATGACTTTATACTGCCCAATGTGCATCCTGACGTTTTAACTGCTATTACGGCTACTTCGGCAGTTCAGGAGATTGAATCCCTTGGAGTTATAGAAACTTTTTCCCTGGCCGCAGCAGTAGTGGCAGCTGATACTGCTGCAAAGGCAGGAGAGGTAGAGTTAATTGAAGTCCGCTTAGGGCTTGGCATCGGGGGCAAATCTTTTGTCACCCTGACGGGAGAAGTGGCTGCAGTTAAGGCAGCCGTAGAAGCAGGTGCTTTGAGTGCAGCCAGCAAGGGCTTGCTGGTCAATCAGGTGGTTATACCTTCTCCCCACTACAATCTTATTCCGGCAATTATGTAGCTTAATAGCTTATTTTAAGCGAGGGGGTGAGAATAACGAAAAAGCTAATAACCGTTTTGGAACTGAAAAATTTAACTGCCGACGGGCAAAAGGAGTTGTTTTTGGAGCCGGGAACCATTATTACTCCTGCGGCCAGAGATGAAGCAAAGCAAAGGGGAATTGTCTTGCGTACCGGACTATCCTCAGAACCGGTACCAAATCAACAGCCGGCCGGGGAACAAAGTTGCCTTGATCCCGAACTGGTGGAAAGGATAGTCCGGGAGGTACTGGCGGCATTTCCGGGCTTGCAGTCAAGACAGCAAGCTAAAGAAATTGACCCCAGCGGTCTAGTCTTGGTTCGTAAAGAATGCTGCAACAAGGAGCAAAGTCAGGAGATTTTGACCAGGGCTGAAAGTCCCCAATTAAGCAGCGGGTTTATTACTCTGGAAGGAGAAAGTTTGAAGAAAAACTCAGCTTGTGATGAGGTCAATTACCTTCTGGAAGGTACCGTAAACCTTGCAGTCAACGGCAGAAATTATCAGCTAAAGGCAGGTGATGTTTTTTACATTCCTAAAGAAACTTCTCTCGTTTTATCTGCTCAGCAAAGAGCAAGGATTTTCTTTGTAACATACCGGTCTTGTTAAAGAATTACAATTAAATTGTTAAGGAGGCAAAACAATGAATACGAATGCGAATATTGCGTTAGGGATGATTGAAACCAAAGGCTTAGTAGGTTCTATTGAGGCAGCAGATGCTATGGTTAAAGCTGC
>DUOV01000009.1 GCA_012838615.1 Clostridia bacterium
TAGTAAAAAACTTCAATACTTCATCAGGGTTTTCATTTATGGCCTGCTTTAGTCTTGCTTCGTCTTTGATGTATAATTTGCCGCCTTCAAAGTAAGAACCGGTTTCAATTCCGTACTCAGTCATTTGGTCAAATTTACTATCTGCTGCTTTAACCGGGCTACCCCAGGCAAAACGCATTTTATCCAAAACACTACTTAAAAGTGAATCGCTTCTTAGAGTACCGCTTTTGGCTTTTTCCTCCCAAAGTTTTATTTCATCTTCAGACATTTCTTTTTTCTGTTCGTTGGTTAAAGGAGGATAATCCCGATAACGCTGTTCTGTAAGCTTAGTGTTTACTTTACCGATGAGTTCATTATATTTTTCAATAAAGCTTTTAATAGAGTCAAAAACAGTATCCCCGTCGTGCATAACGTTTACGGTAGTTTCCATATCCGTAGTGCCCTGTAAGGTAAAAGTTGTGCCGTTAATGGTAAATTCGTTGTTTTTTCTTTCGGTGCTCAAGCCATTTAAGATAAATTTCGCATTTGTTCCACCCGTTTCATAGTTCCCATCTCCATCAGCACCATTTATTAGCCTTAATACTTTTGTAAAGAATTTGTCATCACCAAAGAGTATTTCATCTCCATCTGGATTGTAATCGCCCGTTTTATTAGTAGAGATAGAAACTTTATCTGTGTACTCATCGTAATAGATAGCAATTCCCAGCTCTCTATTAGCCGACATACGGTTAAATAAACTGTTTAAAGACAAATTACCTGCTTCTACGATATATTCCTTTGTTACCGGACCCGATTCATCATGGATTGTAAAAGTGGTTTTAAAATTTTTTGTGTTATAGGTATACGTCGCTTCAATAATACTATCCTCGGCAATCTCCTTTCCAAAGATTAACTCTCCTGTTACCAAGTCAAGGTATACTTCATTTTCGGCAAGTTCATCTTTCGGTGTAGTGAAAACCGTATACGCTGTTCCTTCATCTTGACCATCTGCATCTTTAACTATTATGACACTAGGTATAGATGTAAGTGCATCATTAGTTAATTTTTGGTTAGTGCTTGCAGTAGTTACTTTGATCTCATCTGTTACGGTTTCATAAATCCAGTCGATTTTTGAATCGAGACCAAGGATATGTCTTTGGGACCAAATTGTTTGATTAGGGTCAACCTTCCCGTCACTTATTTTTTCCCTACTCTCATTACGTGCCACTTCCGCAAGTTGATCAACTTTTATGGTGTAACTAGTAGTCGCCGCATTATTGCTGCTGGTTGCTGTTACTACAGAAGTATCACCTACAACTACTTTACGACTTAAATAGGTAGATTGAAGGCACATTTTACTGACTTCGTCTCTTAAAATTCTCAGTTGGTTATTAATTGTGCGGTAATCATTTTTTTTCCACTCTAAAAAAGTCTTATCCTGATAAAGTTTATCAACCGGTTTGCGTGCGGCAGCCATTAATTCCTTTATAATTAAATCGATTTCCATGCCTGAAGCCAAACCGCCGATGCGCAGATTACTGGCCATTTGATTCACCTCTTAATCTTTTATGTGTACTCCTACCGCTTTTCATCTACGATTATCCCTGCAATTTCCCACATATGGGCAACAGCATCCAATATTTTTTCCGGAGGTATTTCCCGAATAAGTTCTCCAGAATCTCTATCAATGACTTTAACCATAATTTCCTTGGTCTTTTCATGAATAGAAAATTCCAGGGTGGTATAACGCAGGTTTAAAGCTTCATTAGCTTTTTCTATGCTTTTGATAATGTCTTTTTCATTAATTACTTTTTCTTCAGCTGTTTGCTTTTGCGTAGGCTTGTTATTATTCTTTACCCCTATTTCTTCGCGAGGTACTTCCGATTTATGTTGACTGTTGATAATGTTAAGCTGTTGGGTTGCACCTTCTATTCTCATTTCTTCACCCCCGACAAATCCATCTCATTAATAGATATATCGGATAAAAAAGGAAAAAGTTTAGAGCCAGGATAATTTTGAATTATGAATTTTGAATTTAGAAAAGTCGTTAGTCGTTGGTCGTTAGTCGTTAGTTTTTTTAATTTTTTAGCGTTCGGCATGGTGAGTTCTTTTAGGGAAGTTAAGAGTTTTGAATTTTGAATAAAAAAACCGATAGGATATTTATAATTCCTATCGGGTAATCTAGTCGCTAACAACTTTTAAGTTTCTTTTAATAACAAAAAGGTCTTTTTGTGTCTGATAGTCCCTCTGAGTTAAATATTCTATATCAATAGATAATTTTTCCAGTTTCTCTGTATGTTTTAAAACATGACTAGCAGTTAAATCTAACTGCTCGGTAAGATGGGTTATGTCTTTTCTAAGAACAGTCATTTCTGTTTTCATATCATTTACGTCAGCTTGTAATGTATCAAGACGATTTAAAATCAACTTTAA
>DUOV01000079.1 GCA_012838615.1 Clostridia bacterium
ACTGATGGAGGGCAGAACTACCTTTGTAATTGCCCACCGCTTATCTACTGTTCGTGATGCTAATGCTATTATGGTCTTAGAACAGGGGGAGATTATCGAACGGGGAGACCATGAGGATTTGATGGAGTAAAAAGGACGTTATTATGCTTTAAATACAGGGGCAGTTGAGTTGGAGTAAATTTAAAATTTTTTATTAGGTGGGTGAAAAAATTGAACGAACAACAACTAAAACCCATTATTGAAGCATCCTACCTAACCGCAGGCAATGCCTGGCGTTACAGAGCTATTTTACGATATTTTTATTTACAGCATGAAAAACTACGGTACTATCTTTTTCCTGACGAAGTATTCGAACATTTAAGGAAGAACATTTATTTTGAAAGTTATACAGAGGAACAATTGCAGCAAGATTTAGACCAGTTGGTGGAATGGGGGAATTTAATTCCAAGGCAAGATACCGGGAAAGTAACGACCATCCAGGAATTTAAAAAGAAGAAGTTTCGCTACCAATGTACTCCTTATACTGTTGAATTTGAACGGATGGTTCAAAACTTGGAACAGAAAGGAGATTCCTTTGGTGGCTCTTTAGAGAAAAATTTTTTTGAACGCCTTTTAGAAGTGCTTACTAGACTTCTAAATCGGGGAGAACAAGGGGAACCTGAGGAGGTTTTCACAATTTGGGACGAGCTTTTCGGTTACTTTAAAAAGCTAACTGAAAATGCTGCTGATTATTTAGCTCACCTGGAGAGTGAAAAAATTGAAGAAATGATGATGACAGAAGCTTTTTTAGTGTATAAAGATGCACTTACTGAATACTTAAGAAATTTTATGACTGCTTTGCAAAGAACTTCCTTAAAGATTGAAGCTCTATTAAGGCAGATTCCATTTGCCTTAATAGAAAAAATAGCCCAAATCTTGGCTGATTATTATTTAAGCATACCAAGACTAGAACAAGTGGCCACTAAAAAAGAGCTGGTTCAGAAATTTGTGGATGAGTGGCAAGGTTTTAACGCTTGGTTTTTAGGATATGAAGGTAGAGATAGTGACTTAGTTTACTTACAAAATGCAACAAATGAAACAGTAAGACGTATAACTAGATTTGCTCAGCGGTTGAGCGAAAAACACCACAATTTTAGAAGTAGAAAAAAGGACTATTTACATTTGGCTCAACTTTTTGCCAACTGTGCTAAGGTGGAAGATGCTCATCGACTTTCAGCTTGTGTTTTTGGTTTGTTCCATACCCGGCATATTTGGGCCGAAGAAAAAGGAACAGAGGATATTTATAAAGATGTTTGGGAAGTCAAACCATCGGAAGTTATTTTAAATCCCAGAATTCGTACTTACCGGGAAAAAACCAGACCCCAAGCGATTATCAGTTATCCTGAAGAAAAAAAGAAAAGGTTGGAGGAGTACTTGGCTGAAAAAGAAGCAGAAAAGCATTTAATCGACGAGATTATTGAAAATAAAGGCATAGTTTTAAACAAAATCAATACTACCGACCCCTATATTAGAAAGACCGTTCTAAATTGGATTGCTAAAAGCATGGGCAATAAAATGGGCTTTGCTAAAACCCAAACAGGGCATAAATACAGGCTAAAGAAACTGGATTGTAGCACTATAACTGTTGCCTGGGATGATGGATTTTTAAAAATGCCGAATTTTGTAATAGAGTTTATAGAATAGAGGAAAAGACGTATGGATCAAAAAGCAAAACTAACTTTTGATGATATAGCCAAGGAAAGCGCCCAACATATTTTGGAGAATTTCTGGATTTTACGTGACAAAGAACCGGAAATTTATCAACAAATAAGACAGCGGGAAAATGTATTGAAAAATTTTTTCCTTGAAAAAATGGGCTTAAATTTGATTGTTCACCGGCAGTTTATCAAGTTGGAAAAATTTCCGGCAGAGCCTGAACCATGGATGGGAATTAATAGCTTTTTTCAGGTTAGGGACTATGTGTTGTTTTCATGTTTAATGGCTTTCTTAGAAAGTAAAAATGTTGATGAACAATTTCTTTTATCAGATTTATGCGAAGAACTAAAATCCACTTTTCCCAGTCAAGAAGAGTTGGACTGGACCCATTATGAGCATCGCAAGTCCTTGGTAAGAGTATTACAGACAGCTACTGCCATTGACCTGGTAAGAATAGTTGATGGTGACATTACTGACTTTAGTTATTCAGAAAACAATGAGGTTTTGTATGAAGTGCCTTTAGTTGCCCGTTATTTTTTGCGTTCCTTTCCCAAGGACCTGACGTCATTTAATAAGCTGGAAGACTTTCTCGATATTGAAAACTTAAACTATGAAGAACAAACAGGCCTGAAAAGACGCCACCGGGTATACCGTAAACTTATACTTACTCCTGTTATGTACAGCGATGGAAATAATGACCCGGACTTTTTATATCTGCGTAACTATCGAAACCGGATCCGGGAGGATATAGAAAGATTTTCTGATTTTACTTTTGAATTATATCGTAATACTGCATTGCTTACTACTGAAGAGAAAAAAAGTATTTATACCCTGTTTCCTGACAATAAGGCAATTAGTGATATTGTTCTGCAATTTGCCAAGTTGGTGAGAGAGGAAAAAGAGCAGGAAGATATATCTCTCCAATACGATGGCACTTTACGTTTAACACAGGTAGATTTTCAAAAGTGGGTGAGTAAATGCAAAGAGGAATACGGAAACGGTTGGAGTAAACAGTATCGTGAGGCTACTGTGACCGAAACTGCCCGAGAACTATTAGCCTTTTTGGTTGATTGGCAGATGGCAAGTTTAGACGAAGAAACAGGGGTAATTATCCTTAAACCGTTATTGGCTCGAACCATTGGGAAATATCCGCTGGATTTCGTTCAGGGTGGTGATAGTAATGAAGAATGCTAAATGGCATGTACATAGAGCCGGCCTGTTAAACTTTTGGTACTATGATGATGAAGAATTTAACTTTGCTAATGGTAAATTGCTCTTACGAGGTAATAATGGCTCGGGTAAATCAGTAACGATGCAGAGCTTTATCCCGGTTTTGTTAGATGGTCGCAAAAGTCCCGATCGTTTAGATCCTTTTGGTTCCCGGGCCAGAAAAATGGAAGATTATTTATTAGGGGAAAAGGATGTTGTAGACCTGGATGAACGAACAGGTTATTTATACCTGGAGTATAAACGCGAAGGTTTGGAACAGTACATCACAACCGGTATTGGTCTAAAAGCTAAACGCAATAGTGCTATGGAATTCTGGGGGTTTGTCATCCTTGATAACCGGCGGATAGGTCGAGATTTCTTGTTGTATAAAAATGAATATAGTGCCGAGCTGGGTAAAGAACAAAAAATACCTCTAACCAGGATAGAATTGGAAAACCGCCTCGGCAATGGAGGGAAAGTTGTACGTACTTCCAAAGAGTACATGGTACTGGTAAATAAATACATCTATGGTTTTGAAGATGTGGCTGATTATGAGGAACTAATTAAGTTATTGATCCAATTGCGCAGCCCAAAATTATCTAAAGATTTTAAACCAACGGTTATTTATGAGATATTAAACGAGTCGCTTCCGGCTTTATCCGATGAAGAGCTACGACCCCTTTCAGATACTATTGAAAACATGGACCAAACTAAACAACAGTTAGAACAGCTGGAAAAAGAGCAAAAGTCTCTAAAGCAACTGTGTAAACAGTATGAACCTTACAATCAATTGGTGCTATGGGAAAAAGCCCAGGGTTTAATTAAAACAAATAATGAGCTGGCTAAGTTTCACGATAAAGAAAAGGAATTGCAGGAAAACTTAGTTGGTTTTCAGGCTGAGAAAGTTAGGCTAGAGTCAGACCTAAGAAAACTGCGGCAGGAAAATGAAATATTACCGGATGAAATTCGCAAATTACAAAAACATGAGGTTTTTGATATAGAAAAAGAAAAAAGTGCTTTAGAACAAAAAATTCTTGCAGAGCAAGCTAAACTCCAATCAAAAAAGCAAAGCCTGTTTAAGCAAAAATCTAAGGAACTAGAATTTAAACAAAAAATTATTGCTGAAGAACAAAAATTAAATGAGTTAGACTCAAAATTAAAGGAATTGCTGGTTGACTTGGATTTCAATGGGGAAGAGGCTGAGTTTCCTAATCATGATTTAGCCCACCAAGAGTTTATCACGCGTTTTAAAAATCAGGAATTTGTTTTCGATTTATGGAAAAAAGAATCTCAGGAATATGAGCAAAAACTTAAAAATGTACTTAAGATCTTAGAAAGATTGGCTAAGACTCAAGAAGCTTATCAAGAAGCTGACTTGGAACTGGGGGAAGCCCGCAAAAAAGCTGACTTAAAAGAAAAAGAAGTTATAAAGTGGTATGATTACTTTGATGAAGAAAAGGATAGCCTTTTGTCTGCAGCCTACGAATGGCAGAAAGGTAACCAGGAACTAATGATATCTGACTTTGAGATGCAAAGGCTTGCCAGAGTAATAAATAATATTTTTGAGGACTACTATTTAGAAGATCTAAACCAGCTTGTTCATGAGGCTTATAAGGCTAATTTCAGACAGCTGGAGCAAAAACGGGTAAAGATTAAGCAACAGATTACTGATAAACATGAAGAAATTGCCGCTAAAGACAATGAAATCAGTCAGTGGAAAAATAAAAAAGATCCGGAACCGTTGCGCCATAAAGATACTATTCAAGCCAGAAAAGAATTGGCTGCAAAGAACATTCCTTATCTGCCATTTTATCAGGCGGTGGAATTTAAAGAACATGTTACTTTTGAGCAACGGGAGAGAATAGAAAGTGCCATTAGTCAGATGGGTATTTTAGATGCACTAATTGTACCGGAAAAGCATTTTAAGAATATTACCCAGTCAGATAAAGTGTTAAAACCTAATCCCCAATTTTTTAAACATACCTTAGCTGAACTTTTATATCCTACTCCTGTAGAGGGTGGAGGGGTAACGGCTGAGGAAATAGATAATGTTTTACGAAGTATTTTACTGGAGGGATCGGGTGAGAACCTAGCGGTAATCAAGGAAGACGGCACCTATCAAATAGCCCTGCTACAGGGACATGCTCCCCAGGAAGATGCATCCAGGTACATTGGCCAGGAAGCGAGAAGGCGCTATTGGCAAGAAATGATTGCCAGGCTGACCGAAGAGTTAAGAGAACTTTTACATGAAACAGACCAATTGACCTCAGCCCTTGGGGAAGTAGAAAAACGTCAGGAAATTTTGCAGAAAGAGTTGGAAAGCTTTCCTACGGCTAAGGATGTTAAAGAAGCTTATGATACCTGGAAGGGATTAGTTCTGGAATCAAAGATATTAAATAATGATGTAGATAGTAAAAACAATAAAGTTAAAAAACTTCTGGAAGCACTTAACTCCATTAAAGATACTTTAAGGGAATCCGTAAAATATCTGACTTTAGCGGTAAATAAAGAGGCTTATGAATCAGCAATTGCAAATATGGAAACCTATCACAAAAATTTACAGGAGCTGGAATTGACCTATAAGGATTATTGTAATAGCAGTAAAATGCTGGCCTATTTCCAACAAAATCAAATAAACGCCATGGAGTTAGTCGATGAGTTAAAAGGTGAAATAAATATTATTAATAGTGAATTAGCAAAAATGGGGTTACAGCTGGAAAATGCCAAGGAAAGGCTAAATATCCTGGGAGCGGAAGAAATTCGTCAGAAAATTAACCGAGTTGAAAAGAGATTGGCAGAAATACCTGATCAACTATTAAAAACCCAAAAGGAAATAACTAATTTGATTAATATGCTGGATAAAACTAACGCTGAAATCCAGCGGCTTAATACAAAAAAGCTTTATTATCAAAAACTTTTGGAACTATGGCAAAAAACTTTTGATGAGGAATTAAATTTAGGTTTAGTGAAGGCAGTAGAAGGCTTGGTTAGTACTGGAAAACTAACAGAAAAAGCCCAAAAAGTTAAAAGCAGTTTAAGTTCCCTTATCCCTGACCAAGTGGATCGGCAAAAGTTAACAGATAGGCTTAATCAAGTGTTTTTTCAAGAACAAGGGGTATTAGTTGAATACCGCGTGGTTCAACAAATGATTGGCGAGTTGGAAGGGTTGGGTGGTGACTTAGAGAGTTTAGGAGAAGATCAGCAAATAGTAGAGTTATTATTTGACGAGCTTGCTCAAAAATCTCGCAGAGTCCAAGTTTTGCTGGAATACGCAGGTAAAAGAGTCAGCCCTTTTTTTGTTTTAGAACAATTGGATAAGGACATCCAGTTACAGCAGACTATTTTAAACGATAAAGACAGGGAACTTTATGAAGAAATTCTTATGAATAGTGTGGGTCGGATCATTCGAGCCCGAATCAGCCGGGCAGAGGAATGGGTTAAAAAGATTGATAGATTGATGACAGAGCGCAATACCTCTAGTGGTCTGACATTTTCCTTGCGTTGGCGTCCTTTAACAGCAGAATGGGAGGATGAGCTGGATACTAAAGAGCTGGTAGAATTACTACGCCTTGATCCTAAATATTTAAAGACCCAGGATATGGACAAAATTACTCAACACTTTCGTTCTAAAATAAGCCGTGCCAAAGAAGTGATGGCAGAAAAGGATTATGGTGAAACCTTTCACCAAATCATTAAAGAAATGCTGGATTACCGTAAATGGTTTCAATTTACTCTTTATTACCAAAGGGCCGGTGAAAAGAAAAAGGAATTAACCAACAATGTCTTTTATACCTTTAGCGGTGGCGAAAAAGCTATGGCTATGTATATACCTTTGTTTTCAGCTGCTTATTCCCGTTATCAGGAGGCTAGGAAGGATGCTCCCTATATTATTTCCTTAGATGAGGCTTTTGCCGGGGTTGATGAAAATAATATTAGAGACATGTTTGAGCTAGTAGAAAAGCTAGGATTTGACTATATTATGAATTCTCAGGCTTTATGGGGTGATTACGATACAGTTTCCGCTTTGTCTATCTGCGAACTGGTAAGGCCCCAAAATGCACCTTACGTTACGGTTATTCGCTATCAGTGGAATGGAAAAGAAAGGCAACTGGTTTTACCGGAAGAAAAGGATGTTCTTTTAGAAACAGCTAAATAAAAAGTTTAGTTGAGGATAAAGGTATGAATAAAAACAAATTGCAAAATGCAGTCGAATTTTTTCAACAAGAGCCGGGCTTTAAGCGGCTTTTTCATAAGTTTATTCAAAACTACCAAAGCCTTGGTCGCTTAGGTGGTACTGCCAAACTGACTAATCTTACCGAGGTAGAGCAGGAAACTTTGGGCGGATTTATGGGCAAAGACTTTACTAAATGTTCATCGGTAACAATACCTGTTAAAGATTTTCAGAAAGCCATGGGGAAAACTCGTTTTTCTGGTGTAGATTTGCTTGAGCTCTTGTTTCTGTATAAGGGTGAACAAATTTTAACTAAGGCAGAACAGCAAGAGGAATATCTGGCTACTAAAGAACAGTTTTTCTTGGAGTTAATAAAAAAGTACCCGGATACTTATTGTCAACAATGGCTTAAACATATTTTAGCTAATAAGAAGGGAAGTAAGGGAATTCTTGGGGCGTATAGGGCAAATTCTTCGTTACTTAAGAAAAAGTTGATAAATGTCTTAGATGCAATCAAAAAACTACCACTTAGGAACGGTGATAGGCCAATAGTGTACCATCGACTGCCTGTCTTCGCCAATTCAGTCACCGGTGACCCTCATGCATTTGATATTAATACTCAGCAAGGTCGGTTTTTGGTGTCTGCTTTAGGATTTATCCGGGCCCTAGAAGATAATAGTTACCGATTAGTAAATAATAATAATTCAGAAGAAATAGCTGAACTCTTAAGTTATTTTGGTTTGATCCGTGATGATATTCTAAATTTTGTTACTTTAACCGGTATTGTAGCTTCTGAAGAAACTACCAATAAGCCTTTAAAATGGTGGCAAGTTTGTTGGGAAGAAGGAGTAGTGATAAATGCTCCCTTACGGGAAATACTAAGTGCCCCAAGTTTTCTCCCGGCCAATGATAAGGGGGTAGTTTTTATAGTAGAAAATTCCGGAGTTTTTTCTGAATTACTTACTAAGTTCCCTAGTAAATACCTACCTCCTCTAATCTGTACAAATGGCCAGTTTAAACTTGCTGCCTTATTGTTACTGGATAGATTGCTCAAGAATAATATAATTGCATATTATTCAGGTGACTTTGACCCGGAAGGACTACTGATGGCCCAACGGTTAGTAAGCAGATACCCTGCTAATGTTAGGCTTTGGCACTATACTGAAGAGGATTATATAAAGGCCCAATCGGAAGTTGTGCTCTCGAAAAGTCGGCTAAACAAATTAATGAATCTAGAGTTAGAAGAATTAAGGGCTGTTAAAGATTTAATGGAAAAAACAAAAAAGGCAGGCTATCAGGAAAAGTTAATCAAAGATCTTTTAGAAGATATATGGAAGGGGAGATAAATTTCTTAACTTTCCAAACTCGAGGTTAGTCATCAGAGTTTTATTGGTCCAGGCCTAAACCAAACAGGCCTGGTTTTTTAATTGCAAATGAACTTATATCTTCGCGGTCTTGCAAAGTCAGCTTATAAGCGGGCGAATGAACAATCATTCACCCGTTTTTTTGTATGGAAATAGCTCCTTAAAAACTTGGCATATTCTCTGCCTAGTTAGCTTATTATGGACTAAACAAAGTTTTGGCAGGAAGTAAATCGATGAAAAGAACCTTATTGATAAGTTTCCTTTTATTAATGGTGTTTATAGTGGCAGGGCTATATTACTGGCAAAACAAGATACTATCCAAACCTCAAGTAATAGCTAAGCCCACAAACCCGGCAATAACAGTAAATGAAGAAAAAATTAGTAAAATAGATAATGAAACAGATGAAGATAAAGCACAAACAAAAAAGACAAACAACAAGATCAATGTCCTAATTTTGGGTACTGATGTTAGCGGAATAGAGGTGTCCCGAACTGATTTAATAATGTTCCTTACGGCCAATATAGATACCCGCCGTGTAGCTATTATTACAATTCCTCGTGATACCCGTGTAGATATACCTGGCGTAGGTTTAACTAAGATAAATCATGCTAACGCTGTGGGAGAAGCGAAAGGAGACGTCCGAGCAGGAACGCTGGCAAGTGCCAATGCGGTAAGCAATCTTTTAGGTGTACCGATTAATTATTATGTAAAAATCAATTTTCAGGGGTTTGTAAAAGCTGTTGATGTCATTGGAGGAATTGATGTTGATCTTCCTAACCCGGTAAACGACGATTTGCGAAACATTCATTTGCCTGCCGGACAAAACCATCTAACAGGAGACCAAGCACTCAGGCTTTCAAGAGCAAGGTATGGTTTACCCAATGGGGATTTTGATCGGCAAAAAAATAACTTTTATCTTCTTGCGGCTTTAGCCAATCAAATGCTCAGTTTCTCAAATATTTCAAAGCTACCGGAGATCATTGATCTAGTTTACCAGGAACTAGTAGATACAAATATGTCGGCTGCTGAAGTAGCTGCCATAGCTCTTAAATTTAAAGGTATAACCAGAGATGAAATAACATATTATCAAATTCCTGGACAGGGAGTCTTAGCCCACGATCCCCTCGTTGGCAGGAAAGTTTATTATTATGAGGTGGATATTGATGCTGTTCAGGAAGTTTTGCAGCAAGCATTTTCCGATGTTCAGTAAGTTTCAAAAGGAGAGATTTAGTTGATTGACGTTCACTGTCACCTTCTGCCTGGATTAGATGATGGAGCAAGGGATCTGCATAATGCGCTAAGTTTAGCCTATCAGCTGGTTCAAGCAGGTTTTCAGAAAGTCATAGCAACTCCCCATGTATTCGAAGGACGTAATTTTTTAAGCCCTGAAATTATCCGTGAGTCAGTAGCATTTTTGAATTTGGAGTTAAAAGGGAATGGTTTACCGCTAAAAGTACTCCCTGGCGCAGAATATTATATCTTTCCGGAATTACCAGAGTATCTGAAAAAAGAAAAACTTCTCACCTTGGCTGATAGTCAGAAATACCTTCTTATCGAACTTCCAATGCACCAATTACCTCTTTATAGTAGTCAAGTAATATTTCAATTACAGACCCAGGGGATTACCCCCGTGTTGGCTCATCCAGAACGTTACAGCTATTTTTTTGAAGCAAGAGAATTTTTGCTCCAATGGGAAAAGAATGGGGTTCTCTTGCAGATTGACCTGGGAAGTCTGAAAGGAGTTTATGGTACAAAAGCGTTCAAAATGGCTAACTGGTTGCTGAAAAAAGGTTTGGTACACTTGATCGGGACTGACGCCCATCGTCCCTCTAAGAATGACGACAGTTATAAAAAGACACTTCAGGGATTATTGCAGAGGTTTGGTTCCCAGCAGTTTAAGCATTATTTTAAAATCCGCCCTCAAGCTATTCTTAGCGGAGCTAATTTCAATCCGGCTCTGGGAAAAAAGTGTAACAGCTAGCCAGAAAATAATGATAATAAAAAGAAACAGTCAATCATAAATAATAGCAAGGGGGTGGAGGGAGCAAAAAACTCCATCTGAAGTAAGTTTCGCCCTACGGGAGGAAAGGAATGGAACAGGAAATCGATCTAAAAGAGATTTTGAAAATCATTAAAAAACGTTGGCTCTTGTTCGTAGTTTTTCCTCTTTTGGCAACTCTGATAAGCGGGTTAATTAATTTTTACGTATTGAAACCTATCTATGAATCCTCTACAACACTCATCGTAGGCAGGAAAGCTACTGGTTTAGAGGAACAGTTTGAGCTTTTAGAAGACAGTACACTTGATGCTAACAGGCAATTGGCCAGAACTTACGGTGAAATTGCCAAAAGCCGTACGGTTAGGGAGAAAGTCATAGCTGAACTTAAGTTAAATTTAACAGCAGACCAACTGGCTTCTAAAATCAATGTTAGCCTGGTCGAAGATACTGAAATCCTTAAGATAGCCGTAACAGATCCAGAACCCCAACTAGCAGCAGAAATTGCTAATGTCATGGTACAAAAGTTTAGTGAAGCTGTTATCGCTATCAAAAAGGTTGATTCAGTCAGTATAGTTGACAAAGCTGTAGTACCAACTACTCCAATCAAGCCCAAGAAAATGTTAAATATTGCCATTGCCTTTATAGGGGGAGTGGTTAGTGCCTTTGTATTTTCTTTATTGTTAGAGTATCTGGACAACACTATTGAGAACAGCAAAGAGGCGGAAGAAATCTTAGGCCTACCGGTGCTAGGAGTCATCCTTGATTATAAGTTTGACAAGGTGGAAAGGAGAGATCAATGCCCGAGTACAGGTTAAGTACCATAGATAATCCTAAATCTCTGACTGCGGAAGTTTACCGCACCCTCCGAACAAACATCCAATTTGTCAGTATTGATACAGTTGTTAAATCTATTCTTTTTACCAGCGCTATTCCCAGGGAAGGAAAGTCCTCCGTGGTAGCAAATCTTGCTACCAGTATGTCCCAAGCAGGAAAAAATGTCTTGATCATAGATGCTGATCTTCGCAAACCCTCTCAGCACAAGATTTTCGATCTGCCTAATCTTACCGGATTAACTACTACTCTTGTCAGTAACGTATCTGCTTTTGAACACATAGTGGAAACCAAACATGAGGGATTGGATATTTTGACAGCCGGTCCAAATCCCCCCAATCCTGCTGAACTCTTAGATTCTCAGCGTATGAAGCAGCTCCTGCATGAACTGACTCAAGCTTATGAACTTGTCTTGGTAGATTCCCCACCGGTCATAGCTGTCACAGACGCTACTATTC
>DUOV01000080.1 GCA_012838615.1 Clostridia bacterium
AATCACCGGTAAAGGTGATTGGAAAGAACCTTACATACCCGAAGAAGCCCGCTCCAAAGCTGAACTCCATGCCTGGGATTTTGTCAACAACCGTAGCAAACAGATCGCCTTTTTGGTCAATCATATGGAAACTGAACCGATTATTATTTCGCCTTATGACGCAGAATTATTTGGACATTGGTGGTTTGAAGGGCCTCATTGGTTAGAACACGTTTTGAGAAACGCTGCCGCAAAACCAAACCTTAAGACAGTTACCCCTGGAGATTATTTGAGCCGTTACACTAAACTCCAAACTGCAATCCCTTGTGCCTCCAGTTGGGGTAATAAAGGTTATAATGATGTTTGGCTAAACGGCACAAACGACTGGATTTACCGCCACCTCCATCAGGCGGGAGATAGGATGATACACTTAGCACATACCTATCTTCATCCTGATCCTTTAACTAAAAGGGCTCTAAATCAAGCAGCAAGGGAATTATTTTATGCCCAAAGTAGTGATTGGGCATTTATTATGAAAACTGGAACAATGGTTGATTATGCCAAAAAAAGGACTATCCAACACCTCAGTCGTTTTAACAAACTTTATGAAGCTATCACCAAAGCCAAAGTTGAGCCAGGTTGGTTGATACGGCTTGAAAGAAAAGATAACCTTTTCCCTGATCTTAGTTACAAAGTTTTCTGCTAAATACCCATTAAAAGGAAGACAGGATGTTATAACACCCTGTCTTCCTTTTAAAGAACCTGATCAATAGCTTGTTTTAACCTATCTTTAGGCATATACCCTATTAAACGGCTAGCCACGTCTCCATCTTTAAAAACAAAGAGCGTGGGTATACTCATGACTTCATATTGACTGGCAATACTAGGGTTCTCATCTACATTTAATTTTGCTACTTTAAGTTTTCCATTATATTCTTCAGCAATTTGCTCAACAACAGGAGCAATCATCCGGCATGGACCACACCAAGCTGCCCAAAAATCAACCAAAACCGGTTTATCCGCATCCAGTACTTCTTCCTTAAAATTACTTGCCGAAACTTGAACAATGCTCATCTATTTCCCTCCTGATTTCAGACTAGACTTTTATCATATACCCCCAAGGGGTATTACTGTATCATAACTTATTATACTTCATACATTTTTTGATAGCAAGAGTGTTAGGTTTATTTTATCAAACATTTTATTTACGACTGTAAAACTTTAATTTTATCTTTATAAAAGTTAGTTAATTCTTCCGCTACTTCCTGATTAAACCCCTCACTAATTATCTGATACCTGGGTCCTTCTATATCAGGTAAAACCAAGACCCAGCCATCTTCCCTCTTTACTTTAAGGCCGTCAAGCAACTCAATTTGATCTTCCTGGTGTTCTTGAATAAGCCTACGCATGACCATACCCTTATTGTCCCAAGAACAATATTCATGATCAACACAAATATGATAGGGTGGTAGAAGCTGATTAAGCTCTGATAAGGATATTCGATTAACAGCCATATACTCCATAATCTTAACAAGGGTCAGTATACCATCGAAGTAGACCGTTTGGTTATAGTGCCCTTGGTCTTTTAAAACATCCGGGTTATAAATAGATTCCAACAAGTTTTTATATGCTGTTTTTGTTCGTATTACCCGACCGCCATATTCCTCAGCTAGACTTTCTACAACCTGAGGAGCTGTCACAGGAACCACTATAGACGCACCCGGACTTGTTTTTAAAATAATCAAAGCATAAAGGACTGTTAAACGATCTTCGTCAAGTAGATTTCCTTTATCGTCTAATAGTAATACTTTCTCACCATTTGAATCAAGTACTACTCCAAAATTTGCCCTTTGGTTTAAAACTTGCTGAGCTAAAATTTCAGGCGAATTTTTAAAGCTGTTTAGCATTTCCTGTCGCTCATCAAAAGAAAGAGCAAATTCAATAGTCTTTACTCCAAGTTTATCTAGTAGATCGCTTAAAGTGTTACTCAAGTTAGTGCGGTCATAAACAAGCACAGCTTTAAAACGATTATGGCGAATAGCTGCTTGATCTACAGTTTGTATAACGTAGTCTAGATAAGACTCTCTAGACCTTGGTAAATAATTTATCTTGCCAACTTGTTGTCCTGGAACCCTTCGGAAATCCCCCCTATCAAATATATTTTCAATTTTTCTGCTTTCTCCTTGCCCCAAATCTATTCCTTGTTCGTCCACAAACTGAATCCAAATCTTCTCCGGTACATTAGCGTCAACCTTGATGTGAATTCCCCCTCCAACCTTCAAGGAACGAACTGCAAAGCGATGAACCGGCATAATATTGGGGCCAAGATCATACACATCAACTCCTGTACTTACTAACCCCTGTATTAAAGCACTCTTCAACATTTGGGATACCTTATAATGATCACAACTAATAACTAACCGATCATGCCGTTTATGGTAAGTACCATAAGCGGCACCTAGCTTAGCGGCAAATTCAGGTGTAAGATCTCTGTTGGAAATACCATAAACTCCTTGTGTGCCAAATATATTTTTATTAGCTTTGGTACCCCATACCAAGTTGTCGTTAAGAATAACTCCTTGTTCAATTTGCTTATTAGGCCAAATCTTAACTCCCGGTTTGACCACACTCTGCTCTTCAATTGTAGTATGACTGCCTATTACTGCATTTTCATAAACCTGACATCTGCTTTTTACAACCACACTATTACATAATATACTTCCTCTAAGATCCACATATTTCCCTAAATAGACATTATTCCATAACAAGGCTCTTTTAACAACTGATTTTTCACCAATTTCACAATTATTTCCTATTACAGAATAAGAATCAATAAAAACATCCTTATCTATTACAACATCATCACCTATAAAAACTGGTCCCTTTAATTCAACTTTTGGATCTAAACTAACTCTTTCCCCTATCCAAATTCCGTTTCCTTGATAGTTACCCTGGATAGGCAAATTAATCTTACCGCTTAACATGTCATGATTGGCTTGCAAATAGTGGCTGACATTTCCAATATCACACCAATAACCTTTCAATAAACAACCAAAAAGAGGTAAATCCTTATGTAGTAAGGCTGGAAAAAGATCCTTACTAAAATCATAAGGTTTGTCAGAAGGGATATACTCTAAAACATCAGGCTCAATAATATATATACCGGTATTAACTTGATCACTAAAAACTTCCCCCCAACCAGGTTTTTCCAAAAACCTGTCTATGCTACCATCATTATGTGTTAAGACTACGCCGTATTCTAAAGGATTATTAACTGAAGTTAATACTAGGGTTACTAAAGCCTTTTTCTTTTTGTGAAAATCGATAGCTTTTTGCAAATCAAAATCAGTTAAAGCGTCGCCGCTAATCACGACGAAAGTATCGTCAAGAAAGCTTTCGGCATTCTTGACACTTCCTGCTGTCCCAAGAGGATTAGTTTCTATAAAATAAGTTAAAGAAACATCCCATTCCCTTCCGTCCCCAAACCATTTTTCTATTTCTTGAGGAAGATACTGTAAGGTTACGCCTATTTCTTTGATCTGGTTTCTTTTTAACAACTCAATTGCATATTCCATAACCGGCCGATTTAAGATGGGTACTAAGGGTTTAGGAATAGTGCAAGTCAAAGGTCTTAGACGAGATCCCTCTCCTCCGGCCATTATGATTGCTTTCATTTTAGGTCCTCCCTTCCATTCTTAGATCACTTGTAAGTTCTCTACTTCCCCACGAAACTTTTTTATATTCAGATAAGATTTCTGAATAGATTTCTTTAGTTTTTTCGGCAATTTTACCCCAATCATATTGTTTTTTTACTACAACTAAGCCATTAGTTTTAAGTCTTTCCCCTAACTCTTGGTTTTGTAATAGTTTGATTAAATTTTTGGCTAAAGACTTAGGATTACCCGGGGCAACTTTGAGACCTGTAAATTCATTTTTAACTATTTCGGCCATACCTCCAGTATCAGATACTACTACTGGAGCTCCAGCTGCCATAGCTTCCAGCACCACAATACCAAAAGGCTCATATAAGCTTGGAAAGACAGCTGCCTGAGCCTGAGTGTAAAGAGCTATTTTCATCTCTTCTTCTATATAACCTAAAAAACTTACGTGAGACTCAAGTCCTAAATTTTTTGCTTGCTCTTTAAGTTGAGCTTCCATTGGGCCTTTACCTGCTATAAAGAAATGGACATCAGGTACAGATTTTATAACTTCAGGTGCAGCTTCCAGTAATACCTGAACCCCTTTTTCCCTAACTAAACGCCCAATAAAAAAAACTATCTTATCCGGACCAAAACAAACATTTTTCA
>DUOV01000081.1 GCA_012838615.1 Clostridia bacterium
GGAGTGCTTATCGTCCAGCATATGCCCCCAGGATTTACAGCTTCTTTAGCTCAAAGGCTCAATGATTTGGGTAACATGCCTGTCAAGGAAGCAGAGGACGGAGATTTAATTTTACCCGGTCAAGCGCTGCTTGCGCCGGCTGGTTGGCAGATGGAGGCCGTTAGGGAATCTGGCGTGGCTAAAGTTCGTCTCTCTAAAGAATCCCCAATCAAAACTTTGTTTAAGCCTTCGGTAGATGTTTTGTTTTTATCTATAGCTGAGGTTTTCGGAGGCAATAGCATTGGTGTTGTAATGACTGGGATGGGCAATGACGGAACCCGTGGGCTAAGGGCTATGAAAGAAAAAAATGCCATCGGCTTGGCTGAAGATGAAAGTACCTGTATTGTGTACGGTATGCCCCGGTCGGTCACAGAAGCCGGCTTAGTCGATAAAACAGTACCCTTACCCAACTTAGCCAGGGAAATAGTTAATATAGTTTCAGGATAATTCATGTAAACGCTAAAGTTAGTTGGTTTTTCAACCGATATATATTGTAAAGTGATTTTTAGGCGGTGGAATATATGAAAATTCATGGTCAGGGCTCTGTAAACGGAACTCAATTTATTAACGCCTACAAAAAGGCTGAAAAGATAACACGTAAGAACGAATCTATGGGAGACTCTATAGAGCTTTCAGATAGAGCAAAAGAAATCGCCGAACTGCAAAAGTTGGCCGCCGAGACACCTGAAGTCCGTGAAAATCTAGTTTTAAAAATAAAACAAAAGATAGCAACTAATACCTACTACGTACCAGCCGAAAAATTAGCAGAAAAACTTTACGAGGAAATAGTAAAAGGTGGGAAATAGGTGGTTATATGAAAGAATGCATAGCTTCTCTCCAATCTATTTTGGAAAGACAAAATCATTTGGTCCTTGAATTGTTGCGTTTAGGTGAGGAGGAACTAGAAGCCTTAAAAACTGATGATCTTCAAGCCTTACAGGAAGTGATAAAAGATCAGCAGTCACTAGGAGAGTCTTTAGCCAAGCTTGAACAAGAGCGGCTGGAGTTACAAGACTACCTTGCCCAAAAATACAACATGCCTAAAGGATTTACTCTAAAGGAGCTGGCTGAGTCTCAAGTGCCGGGCAGTCAAGAAATTATGCCTTTAGGTCAAACCTTAGCGGATAATTATTCTAAGCTTCAGGAATTAAATGAAACTAACAACCTTTTAATCCGTCAGTCTTTAAGCTTAATCAATAAGATGCTAAGTGTTTTTTCTCAACAAAGCGGCGCTACTTATGGCCCTAGCGGACAGGTTTCTGCCAACTCCTCCAGCCTCAAACTGGATAAAAGCGTTTAAAAAATAATTTTGAATTATGAATTTTATATTTTGAATTGAAAGATGACGAGTGTTTACCAACTTTAAATTGATTCTTTTAAAAAAGTTTTTTAAAATTCTACATTCAAAATTCAAAATTAAAATACGGTGGTGTTTTCTTTGTCGGGTACATTTTTCGGTTTAAATACAGCGCTACGAGGTTTGTTTGCTCAGCAAAAAGCTATCAATACAACAGCTCATAATATTGCCAATGCCAACACTCCCGGTTATACCAGACAGCAAGTTGTCATGGAAACAACCATGCCTTTCCCTATGCCATCTTTAAATAAGCCTGGCGGGGCAGGACAAGTCGGTACCGGTGTGGATGTGTCAGAAATTGCCCGGATCCGGGATTTATTTTTAGATAGTCAGTTGCGTAATGAAATGGGGTCTTTAGGTCGTTTTGAGGAGCAGTGGGAAGTTTTAAGCAAAGTAGAAACAATCTTTATGGAGCCATCAGAAACAGGCTTGTCTTCGATTTTAGACATGTTCTGGGGTGCCTGGGAAGATTTGAGCAATAACGCTGAAAACTCGGCTATCAGGACAACCCTAAAAGAGTTAGCTAAGACCGTAGCTGAGACATTTAATCATTTAAGCAGTCAGCTCCATACTATTTTGGACGACGTAAACTCAATTGTTGATATACGTGTTACGGAAATTAACACATATGCTGAACAGATTGCCAATTTAAACAAACAAATTGCTGCTATCCAATTGGCCGGTGACCAGCCTAATGATTTAAAAGATCGTAGGGATATTCTTTTGGATAAACTGGCAAGTTTGGTTGATTATTCATATACGGAAAAAGTAGATGGGACAGTTACCATTACTCTTAATAGTGATAGCGGCGATTTTGTCTTGGTAGAAGGAGACACTTTTAAGCAATTGACCTTTGATGTATCTAGCGAAAAAATCATTTATGATACTACCAGTATTCTGGCAAGCAATGGTGAACTAAAAGGTTTAGAAGATGCTCGTCAGATGACGACCAATTATTTAGATATATTAAATACTTTTGCTTATAATTTGGCTGATGGAATAAATACACTTCACAAAACAGGTTTTGGCTTAGATGGCAGTACAAATATAGCATTTTTTAAAATTGATCCTAGTAAAGATGGGGCAGCAGCAGGAATTTACCTAAATAGTGAGATTGACGAGGACGTTTCCAAAATTGCTGCTTCCTCTGTTGATCCAACAAACGCAGGCGAAGTTGGAAACGGTGATAAAGCCTTAGAAATTTATCAACTTGCTAGGAAAGTGTTTTCTAGCGGTGATTTAGCCGGAACCAGTTTAAACAACTTCTACAAGAATTTTATTGCCGAGCTTGGGGTAGAAGCTAATACAGCTTTAAGAAATAAAGAAAACCAGCAGGTTTTGGTTGATCAGCTTACTACTCGCAAAGAATCTACCTCCGGAGTTTCTACTGACGAAGAAATGGTAAATCTCATTCAGTATCAAAGAGCCTATGAGGCTGCAGCCAAAATTATTAGTGTTTACGATGAAATGCTGGCTACGATTATTCATGATTTAAAGCGATAGGAGTGATTCTTAGTGCGGGTAACCAATAAAATGCTATCTCAAACTTTCCTTAACAATTTAACAAGAAATCTTAATGCCATGCGCAAGACTCAGGAACAAATGTCTTCTTTTAAAAAAGTTTCCCGTCCCTCTGATGATCCTATAGCGGTAACCCAGATATTAGGCATGAAAACTACTTTAGCCGAACAGGCCAAACACATGCAGAACATGGAAGATGGTATTGGCTGGCTGGAAGCTACAGACTCAGCCCTGAACAATGCAGGTCAGGTTCTAAAGCGGGCCTACGAATTAACCGTTCAGGCAGCTAACGGAACAAACCCAGAAGATTCTTTGCAAGCTATTGCAAAAGAAATCGAGCAGTTGTCAGATGAGTTGATGCAGATCGCAAATAGCAGCTACGCCGGACGGTATATCTTTGGTGGGACATACACCGGAAAAACTCCCTTTGAACTTGATGTTGATGGTAATATTATCTACAAAGGAAACGACGAAACCCTTGATTGGGAAATAGGTGCCGGTGTGACTATGAGCATTAACCTTACAGGACAGGATGTATTTAAAGTGGCTCAAGATCCTGATACAGGTGAATGGAAAAGCGAGCTCTTTACCGTTCTAGGGAAATTAAAAGATGCTTTGGAAAGCGGCGGCGATGTAGATTCCGTACTAAATGATATTAATGATCAATTAGATCATATTCTCGAGCAACGTGCTGTTGTGGGAGCTAAAAGCAGGCGCATGGAAATGTCTCTAGATCGGGCGGAAGTAGTTAATCTAGGTCTTATTGAGCTTACCTCCAAGTTGGAAGATATCGA
>DUOV01000082.1 GCA_012838615.1 Clostridia bacterium
AATCAAAAATATCTCCTTATAGATACAGCAGGGATACGTAAAAGAAAAAAAATTGATGATCCTGTTGAAAGATATAGTGTAATCAGATCACTACAAGCAATTGAAAGAGCAGATGTAGTGCTTCTACTTATCGATGCTACTGATGGTGTTACTGAACAAGATACCAAAATTGCAGGATACGCTCATGAGGAAGGAAAGGCTGTTATAATAGTAGTAAACAAGTGGGACTTAATAGAGAAAGATAGTAAGACTATGAATAAGTTTGACAAGGATATAAGAAACCAACTGTCTTACATGCAATATGCTCCTATTATATACATCTCAGCTCTTACTGGCCAGAGAGTGCTTAAAATTCTAGAGCTTGTTAATTTTGTGCTAGAGCAGGCAAATAGGCGAATACCAACAAATGTAATTAATAGACTCATGGAAGAAATAATTGCTATTAACCCACCACCTACTGATAAAGGGAAAAAGTTAAAAATATTATATACGACCCAAGTTAGTATTAAACCGCCTACTTTTGTTATATTTGTAAATGATCCCGAGCTTATGCATTTTTCTTATCAAAGGCATATTGAAAACCAATTTAGAAAAGCTTTTGGATTCGAAGGTAATCCCTTAAGATTTATCATCAGACAAAGAGCAGAAAAGGAATAATTGGGAAGAGGTTGCCATGGAAAACAAAATTGCTGTTTTAGGTGCCGGAAGTTGGGGTACAGCCCTAGCAATACATTTGGCCAACAAAGGTCATAATGTATTACTTTGGACTAGAAGTGAAGAACATTATGTAGAGTTAACCACAAAGAGAGAAAACATCAAGTACCTCCCTGGTGTTATGCTTAATGAGAAGATCAATCTTACTAACGACCTAGTAAAAACTGCAGCTGAAGCTACCATACTAATTTTTTCAGTTCCTTCCCATGCAGTACGTACCACTCTCCGGCAAATAAAACATTGCCTTAACAAAGAAACAATTATTGTTAATACAGCTAAGGGCTTTGAAGAAAGTACGTTGCTCAGACTAAGCCAAGTAATTCAACAGGAAGCAGACGGTCATAGGTGTGTTGTTTTATCAGGGCCAAGTCATGCTGAGGAAGTTAGTAGATTCTTGCCCACAGCAATTGTGGCATCAAGTAATAATCGAAGCTCTGCGGAAAAAATTCAAGATGTATTTATGTCACCTAATTTAAGAGTTTATACTAATCCTGATCTGTGTGGGGTAGAAATAGGTGGAGCATTAAAAAACATCATTGCTTTAGCAACTGGCATCGCTGATGGTTTAGGGTATGGCGACAATACACGTGCCGCGTTGATAACACGTGGATTAGCGGAGATTGCTAGGTTAGGAGTTGCTTTAGGAGCTAAAGCCTTAACTTTTGCTGGACTAACGGGAATTGGGGATCTTATAGTGACCTGTAGTAGTATGCATAGTAGAAATCGCAGAGCAGGAATCCTCCTTGGACAAGGTTTAAGGTTAAATGAAGTTTTGCAAGAAATTGGAATGGTGGTAGAAGGTATTAAAACTACTAAGGTCGCTTTGGAATTGGCTAATAAAGCAAAAGTTGAAATGCCAATAACTCAAGAGGTCTATCGTGTATTGTTTGAAAGTAAAGAACCGAAGCAAAGTGTTAATGACCTTATGGGTAGACAAAAAACTCATGAAGTTGAAGAAGTAGTTAATAATATAATTGATTGGTAGAAAAAAAGTGCAAAATATGCACTTTTTTTTGTTTAGGGTAATATTCCCATAAACAAGTCATATAATTGTAATGTTAATACATACCATTGCTGGGAATGTAATGTAGTTTATAAAATTAATTTCCATGCTAAAGGAGGGATGAGGTGGACGAATAATCCTTGCGCGAGATAAAATCGGCATACATTTTTATTTAGAGGAGGGAAAATGGAATGCAAAATCACGATATCTTTCGAGATATTGCAGAACGCACCGGAGGGGATATTTATCTAGGATTCGTAGGGCCTGTGCGTACAGGAAAATCCACTCTCATCAAACGGATCATGGATTTATTAGTTATACCTAACATTAAAAACCCCAATGAAAGAGATAGAGCTAAAGACGAATTGCCACAAAGCGGAGCCGGCCGGACAATCACTACTTCAGAGCCCAAGTTCATTCCCAACGAAGCTGTTGAAGTTACTGTTAAGGAAGGAATAAAACTAAAAGTAAGAATGGTGGATTGTGTTGGTTATAGAGTAGAAGGGGCTTTAGGTTACGATGAAGACGGAGGTCCGAGAATGGTTCGCACCCCTTGGTTTGAAGAGGCTATTCCTTTTCAAGAAGCTGCAGAAGTCGGAACAAGAAAAGTTATAACTGACCACTCTACTATTGGAATAGCTGTTTTTACAGACGGTACTATTACAGATATTCCTAGAGAGAACTATTTAGATGCTGAAGAACGAGTTATTTACGAATTAAAAGAAATCAATAAACCTTTTGTCATTGTACTTAATTCGTTATATCCAGAAAGAGAAGACACAATTCAATTGGCCGAGAGCTTGGAAGAATTATATAATGCTCCAGTTCTGCCTTTAGACTGCGCTAATCTAAGCCTCGAAAATATACTAAATATTTTTGAAGAAGCACTTTATGAATTCCCAGTTACTGAAGTAAATGTTAACCTACCAAAATGGATTGAAGCTTTAGATAACAACCATTGGCTCAGAATGGAGTTAGAGGAAGCTGTACGCAACGCAGTAGACGAAGTAGCTAGATTGCGTGATATTGACAACGTAATTGAAACCCTATCTACCTATGAAAACATCGAAAGAACTACGCTAAAACACGTTGATCTTGGTAAGGGAAGCACTACCATTGAAATGACTTCTAAAGAAGGTCTTTTCTATAAAATCTTAGAGGAATTAACTGGTTACAAAATAGACGGTGATGATACAATCTTAAAACTTATGCAAGAACTAAGCATGATTAAAAAGGACTATGATAAAATTGAATATGGCTTGCAAGAGGTACGTAACACAGGATTTGGTATGGTTTTACCGTCTATTGACGAAATGGTCTTAGAAGAGCCAGAGCTAATCAAACAAGGCAGAGGTTTTGGAGTTAAGCTAAAGGCTACTGCTCCTTCATACCATTTTATCAAAGCAAATATCTCTACCGAAATAACTCCACTAATTGGTACAGAGAAACAATGCGAGGATTTAGTAAAGTATATAATGGAAGAATTTGAAGAAAATCCACAAAAGATTTGGGATACAAACATTTTTGGTAAATCTCTTAGTGACTTAGTTCGTGAAGGAATTCAGGGTAAGTTGTATCATATGCCTGAAAGTGCTCAACAAAAATTACAGGAGACCTTAGAACGAATAGTAAATGAAGGTAGTGGCGGTTTGATTTGCATAATCATATAAGTCGGGTTTTACCGGCTTTTTTTTTATGGTAAAAATATTTTCTAAAAATTATTGTCATTTCATTAATTCCAATGCTATAATGTCTACTATGCAAAGTCAAATGTTTACCCTGTGTAGACAAGGGGTGGAATTATGAATCAGTCAAGTAAACGTTATTACCTGGTTAGGGCTGACATCCTGCCGGAGGCAATTAGAAAAACTGCTGAGGCTAAAGAAATTTTAGCCAAAAAAGAAGCTAGTACAATAAATGAAGCTGTGGAAAAAGTAGGGTTATCTAGAAGTGCATTTTACAAATATAAAAACGGTGTATTGCCAATAAATTCTGCAGTAACTAAAATAATCACTTTGTCACTTCTACTAGAGCACCGACTTGGTGTTTTATCCCAAGTTATTCAGACTATTTCTAGGGTAAACGGGAATATACTTACAATTAATCAAAGTATACCTCTACAAGGAGTTGCAAATGTTACTATTTCAATCGAAACAGTTAATATGAAAATCGATTTGGAAAAATTGATTGAGGAATTGAATCAGCTAACCGGCGTAAAAAAAATTGAAATAATAGGTAATAATTAACTAAATACAGATGGAGGTTAGGCAATGAATAAAATAAAAATTGGATTGCTTGGTTGTGGAACAGTAGGATCAGGGGTTATTCAGGCATTAGAAAAAAATAAAGCTACTATCGCTGCTAAGGTCGGTGCTGAACTTGAAATCACCAAGGTTTTAGTTCGTGACATAAACAAAAAACGTGATCTGAAAAATGGTACAATCAGTTTTACTTGTAATATAGATGAAATAATTAACGACCCTGAAATAAAAATTGTTGTTGAAGTTATGGGTGGAATCAGCCCCGCTAAGGAATATGTTTTACAAGCACTTAAACATGGGAAGAGTGTTGTAACTGCTAATAAGGATCTGATGGCACTTCATGGTAAAGATTTATTTGAAGCTGCAAATTTAGGTAATGTCGATTTAAGATTTGAGGCTAGTGTAGGAGGAGGAATTCCTATTATTGGCCCTCTAAAAACATCTCTCGCTGGTAACCAGATACTAAAAGTAGTGGGGATAATTAATGGAACAACAAATTATATATTGACAAAAATGGCAAAGGAAAAAAGTGAATTTAACAAAGTTTTAGCCGAAGCACAACGTTTAGGTTATGCAGAATCTGATCCGACAGCAGATATTGAAGGCCTGGATGCAGCAAGGAAAATTGCAATTCTAGCTTCTATTGCATTTAATTCCAGAGTAACTTTTCCAAAGGTTTACGTCGAAGGCATAACAAAAATTACTACTAGGGATATTTGCTACGCTAATGAGTTAGGTTATACTATTAAACTTCTTGGTATTGCTCAGCAAAATAACGGAACTATAGAAGTACGTGTGCATCCTGCTTTTATTCCTAATGAGCATCCATTAGCCAAAGTTGATGATGTTTTTAACGCTATTTATGTACAAGGAGATGCTGTAGGTGACGCAATGTTTTACGGTCGCGGCGCAGGACAACTGCCGACAGCTAGTGCCGTCATCGGAGACCTTATGGAAGTGGCTAGAAACTTAACCCAAGGAATTTTTGATAAATCTTATTGCACTTGTTTTGAACATAAGGAAATAAAACCCTTTCGAGAAATCAAAACAAAATATTACTTACGTCTAACCGTACCTGATCGACCTGGTGTGCTAGCTAGTATTGCTAGTGTATTTGCCCAACATGAAGTTAGTATTGCTTCAGTTGTCCAAAAAAGGAAAACTAAGCAGGCAGCAGAATTAGTTTTAATCACCCATTTAGTAAAAGAAGCTTATTTGCAAGATGCGCTAAGTGCCATTCAAGACCTACCTTTTGTCACCCAAATCAACAATGTAATTAGAGTTGAAGATTTGGATGACGAAGTGAGAGTAGGTGAATGAGGTGCTAAAAATTCGCATTCCTGCTAGTACAGCTAATTTGGGACCTGGTTTTGACACTTTAGGTATGGCCTTGAATTTATATAATTATCTGGAAGTCAACACAAAAACAAATGGGTTTAAGATTGAGGTTTTTGGTGAAGGTAAGGATTATATCCCTAAAGATGAAAACAATATTGTTTATAAAATGATGAATACCATCTTTAATAGAGCAAGGTTTAAACCAAACGGTCTAAGTATCAAGCTTGAAAACAATATTCCTATTGCAAGAGGGTTAGGAAGTAGTGCAGCTGCAATTGTAGGCGGTGCGCTAGCAGCAAACTTATTAATACCAAATCCCCTTTCTTTAGAAGAGCTCCTACTAATAGTTACAGAATTTGAAGGACACCCTGATAATGTAGCGCCTGCCTTAATAGGCGGACTAATTTCTAGTATTTATACTACGGAAAAAATCATTTATAAAAAAATCAACCCTCCCCAAGACCTAAACCTTGTGGTGGCAATACCTGACTATACCTTATCTACTAAAGTTGCTCGTAATGCTCTACCACAAAACATACCTCTACAAGATGCAGTATTTAACATAGGGTATAGCACCTTACTGGTTTTAGCACTACAGGAAGGTGATTACAACTTGCTGGGACAAGTTATGAAGGACAAGATTCATCAGCCTTACCGTTTACCTTTAGTGCCTGGCATGAATGAGGTTTTTAAGGCTGCTCTTCAAGCAGGTGCTATTAGCGTTGCACTTAGTGGCTCTGGTCCTACCCTCATTGCTTTTTCCCAAAATAATAGCGAAATTATAGGACAAGCTATGCAAAATGCTTTCTTACAATATGATATTAGTTGCCAATATAAAATACTTAAGCCGGATTTAAATGGGGCAATAGTGATAAATAATCAATAGAATAATATCAATAGAAAATTTTCTTTTTTATAAGTTGTTATAGACTATTGGACAAATAAAGATACAGATAATCAGCAGAGGAGGAAAAAATGTGGCTCTAATTGTACAAAAATTTGGTGGTAGTTCTGTTGCCGATCCAGACAAGATAAAGAAAGTTGCTTTGAAGATAGTTAATAGTTATAAAGAAGGCAATCAAATAGTTGTTGTGGTTTCTGCTCCAGGAAATACTACCGACGATTTAATAGCTTGGGCACATGAAATTACAGATAAACCTTCCCCCCGAGAATATGATATGCTACTTTCAACAGGTGAACAAATATCAATTGCTCTGTTAACCATGGCAATTCAGCAACTAGGTTTTAAAGCTATTTCCATGACTGGTCCCCAAGCAGGTATAGTAACCAATGATGTTCATAATAAAGCAAAAATAATAGATATTGATACTACAGAAATAAAAAATCAATTGGCACAAGAAAAGATAGTTGTTATTGCTGGCTTTCAAGGCCGTAGAAAAAATGGGGAAATTACTACTTTGGGTAGAGGCGGGTCAGATACAACAGCTGTTGCACTAGCAGCAGCTTTAAAGGCAGACTTATGTGAAATATATACCGATGTGGATGGAGTATATTCAGCTGATCCCAGGGTGATTACAAAAGCTCGGAAATTAACTAAAATCTCCTACGATGAAATGCTTGAATTAGCAAGTTTAGGTGCAGTTGTTCTTCAACCACGCTCCGTTGAACTTGCTAAGGAATACGGCGTACGAT
>DUOV01000083.1 GCA_012838615.1 Clostridia bacterium
AATAGGTGTTTTCTTTCTTGCCCTCTTACCTCTTGCTTCCTGCCTCCTGAACGGAGTGTCCCCTGACCGCTTACGCGAAACAATCATTCGCCTGCTTCCCCGCCGGTTTTTTCCTTAGCAATTAGCAATAAAAACCGTACCTCAAAAGGTACGGTTCTATCATCTAGCCTCTCTATATTGTTACGAATTCTTTGTTTATTCAAAGCTAAACCCCGCTCTAAAAGCAGCTTTATTGATTTCAATAGTTTTGGGAGGTACTAATTCTTCTATGGCTTTAAGCCAGCTTTCCTGGGCAAGGTTCAAAATGTTAGCTAAAACACCTAAAAGAACAATGTTTACTGCTTTAGCCGAGCCCGCCTTTTTAGCCATCTCCAAGGCAGGTACTACAATAGTTTTGGCAACTGTCTTCAAAGCACCATAAATATCTTCAGGATAATCAGCTGCTCCAGTAATTACCGGCATGGGATCGATCTCCTGATCATTGACGATAATAACTCCATCGGGGGCTAAATAAGGCAGCCAACGTAAGGCTTCCAGCTTTTCAAAAGCTAAGATAACATCAGCTGAACCCACACCTATAACAGGAGAGTAAACTTTTTCGCCAAAACGGACTTGGGTCACCACACTACCGCCCCGCTGAGACATACCGTGAATTTCAGATACCTTTACTTCCTTTCCCAAACCTTGTGCCACTTGACCAAGGACTTTACTGGCCAAAATAGTACCCTGACCGCCAACTCCTACTATGAGAATATTTGTTACTTTATTCATAACTATCCTCCTTCAAGATAGCACCGTAGCGGCAAGTTTGGTTACATAAACCGCAACCGTTGCACAAGGTAGTATTTACGTCAGGAGTATACCCTTCCCCTTTATAGACCAAGGCCGGACAGCCTAACTTGCTACACTCAGTACAATTTAGACAGATTTCTGAGTCAACATAAGCACAACCCTTAGGCCCCTTACCCTTAAGCAGCACACAAGGACGTTTAAAGATGATGACAGAAGGTTCCTCTGCCTCTACCTCTGTTTTGATAGCCTGCTCTGTGGCTTTTAAGTCGTAAGGATCTACCACTTGCACCCGCTTTGCTCCCAGAGCCTTAACTAAAGCTACTAAATCTACTTGAGGGGCCTCCTGTTTATTTAAAGTAAGACCTGTACCAGGATGGTCTTGGTGACCGGTCATGGCCGTAGTGCTGTTATCTAAAATTAATACTGTACTTATACCTGAATTATAGACAACGTTTACCAACCCTGTTAAGCCAGAATGCATAAAAGTTGAATCTCCAATAACAGCAACCAGGTTCTTAACAAATTCCTTGCCCCGGGCTTTCTCCATACCATGGGCATTACCAATACTTGCCCCCATACAGATACAAGTATCCATGCTGGACAAGGGGGGTGTGGCACCAAGAGTGTAGCATCCGATATCACCGGTAACTTTTAGCTGGAGTTTTTTAATAGTGTAAAAAACCCCTCGATGAGGACAGCCAGGACATAAAACGGGAGGGCGAACAGGAATAGCTTCTGCCTGGTTGCTTCCGGCAGCAGCGACTTCTGACTGGTCTTGTCCACTTAATTTTTGAGCAATTAACTCAGCGCTTAACTCACCTATCCTGGGAAATAGTTCTTTCCCAATTACCTTTAGCCCCCAAGCCTTAATCTGCTCTTCCATAAAAGGCTCAAGTTCTTCAGCTACATAGCAAGTATCTACTGAATTAACAAAATCAGTAATTAATTTTTGAGGCAAGGGATAAGTCATACCTAATTTCAGAACACTAGCCTCCGGCATAGCCTCTTTTACATATTGATACACTATGCCACTAGTAATAATCCCAATTTTTATGCTGCCTGGTTCTACCCGGTTAAGACTGCTGGTTTCATTATAGGCTGCAAGCTTTTCCCGTCTTTCTTCCACGACCGGGTGACGCAGCCGGGCATGAGCCGGAAGCATCACATATTTTTTAGCATCTTTGACATAATCTTTTAAAGGTACTTCTTGCCTGGACTCCAGCTCAACCAAAGACTGAGAATGGGCGACCCGGGTAGTAGTTCTAAAGAGTACAGGAGTATCAAACTCTTCACTTATTTTATAGGCTACTTTAAGCATATCTTTTGCTTCCTGGCTGTCGCTTGGTTCCAGGAGAGGAATCTGAGCAAACTTAGCATAATAACGATTATCTTGTTCATTTTGGGAACTGTGCATCCCAGGATCATCAGCCGAAACTAAAACTAAACCGCCGTTTACACCTGTATAGGCAACAGTCATCAGCGGATCGGCAGCAACATTAACCCCTACATGTTTCATGGCAACTAATACTCTGGCTCCTGCAATAGAAGCCCCAATCCCTACTTCTAGAGCAACCTTTTCGTTGGGCGACCATTCAGCATATATTTCAGGGTAACGGACAAAGTTTTCCAAAATTTCTGTACTAGGAGTGCCAGGGTAAGCTGCAGCAACGGTTACTCCGGCTTCATAAGCACCTCTGGCTATAGCTTCGTTTCCTGATAGAAGTTTTTTCATAGGTCTCCCCTTTCTAATTTCCAGTTGTTTTTCTCAAGTCAACTATTCTTTTGGCTTTACCTTCAAAACGAGTTAAAGACTTAGGTTCAACAAGCTTAACTTTAGCTGTCAATGACAAAACACTTTCTAATTTTTGAGTAATACGCTCTTCCAAAGCCTCTAAATCACTAAACCTTCCGGTAAACCAATCTTCCCTGAATTCAACTTTTATTTCCAATTCATCAAGATAGCCTTTTTTACTGACTACCAGTTGATATTGGGGTGAAACACCCTCTATATCTATTAAAACACTTTCTATCTGAGAAGGGAATACGTTTACCCCCCGAATTATTAACATGTCGTCTGTTCGGCCCTTAATTTTTTCCATTCTGGCTGTGGTACGACCGCAGCAGCAAGTCTTAAGATTTAAGGCAGAAATGTCTTTAGTACGATAACGGATTAGTGGTAATGCTTCCTTGGTAATAGTAGTAATTACCACCTCTCCTGCTTCCCCTTCAGGAAGAGGTTCTCCCGTTTCAGGGTCAATGATTTCTACAAGAAAGTGGTCTTCGTTAATGTGCATACCATCTTTATATAAACATTCCCCAGATACACCAGGACCAATAATCTCACTTAAGCCATAATTATCAGTTGCTGTAATATGCCAGCGATCTTCTAGTTCTCTTCGCATTTCTTCAGTCCAGCCTTCTGAGCCAAAAAGTCCTAAGCGCAAAGGAAGCTTTTTAGTATCTACTCCCATCTGCTCAGCCACCTCGGCCATGTATAAAGCATAGGAGGGTGTACTGATTAGAATGGTAGAACCAAAATCCTCCATAACCATTATTTGCCTTTCTGTATTACCTGTCGAAGTAGGCACTATAGCTGCGCCAATTTTTTCCAATCCGTAATGAAGGCCAAAAGCTCCGGTAAATAAGCCGTAGCCAAAGGCTACCTGGGCAATATCTTCTGCTGTACCACCCGACATAATAATTAGCCGTGCTACACATTCAGACCAGGTTTCTAAGTCCCTTCTAGTATACCCTACCACCGTGGGCTTGCCTGTAGTCCCCGAAGAAGCATGAATCCTCGCCAAATCTTTTCTAGGAACTGCAAATAAGCCGTATGGGTAATTTTCTCTCAAATCATCCTTGGTAGTAAAGGGAAGCTTTCGTAAATCCTCTAAACTACTTATATCTTGGGGCTTAATTCCCCTCTGATTAAAAGCTTGGCGGTAAAATGGAACTAGTTTATACACCCGATTCAATGTATCCTGAAGACGTTTTAACTGCAGCTCACGTCTTGTGTCTACGCTCATACATTCCATTTTTTCATCCCAGATCATCTTTATAACCTTCCCCCTAATTAATTATACTCGACATTAAGACCAATATCTATGTTCAACAATAATCAATGGGGGTATATACCCCCACTACTAATAGTAATTTTTCCCTTATATCTTCTCAGTTCTCAACGGACTTTCAGATCCATATTCTTTGTTACTGGATGTCCCATACACTATTAGTAAATGCTCCTCCGAAAAAGCAGGTGTAAAAATACTGACCAAGGGTACCACAAGCAAAGGCACTAACATGGCTACAGAACCAATGGTTGGAATCACAGCTGAGTTCATACGGTAGATGACAGGGAAAACAACTGAGATTCCAAGACCAGTAATGAGTCCTGCCCATGCTCCGGCTTTAGTGGTCCCCCGCCAGAATAAGCCATATAAATATGGAGCTAGAAAAGATCCGGCAATTGTCCCCCAGGAGAGGGCCATCAAGGTTATAATAAAAGTCGGTCTTAAAGCAATATAGACGGATAAGGCGATAAATAAGGCACATAATACTCGCATGAGAGTAACCGTCTTTTTCTTGTCTAAAGCGGGGAGGATTGACCCCTTTACCAAATCCATAGCAATAGCTGAGCTGGAAACTAATACTAAAGAAGCAAGGGTAGACATGGATGCAGCTAAAATAAGCATAAGGATCAAAACACCTATCCATTCCGGCAAAGCAATACTGACTATGTGGGGCATGATCAAATCCGGATTAGGCACCCCACCTACTGTAGGCATTTCATTATTAAAGAAGAGCCTGCCGAAAACCCCTGAAAAATAGGCCCCAAAAGCGATAACAAAAGAGAATACCGTTGAAACGACAATAGCGGGTTTAATGGCTTTCTCATTTTTAATAGAGTAAAATTTCTGAACCATTTGGGGAAGACCCCAGGGCCCAAGGCTGGTTAAAAGGACCAAAGAAGCTAAGGATGTAAACCCAGGTCCAATAGGCCGTACCAATTTAGGATCAAAATCCTTAAGTCTGGTTAGACCCTGAGCCAACCCTCCAACATGGGGATCTTTTACTACATAAAATACTAGAAGTATTGCCCCGGCAATCATAACCAGACCTTGCAAAAAATCAGCCAAGGCAACAGCCCTGTAGCCGCCTAAAACCAGATACAGTCCTGTTAAAAATGCTATAAAGAATAAGGCATAGGTAAAAGGAATCTGAAAGATAACCTCAAATAAATAAGTCAAGCCCATGTAAACAGAAGCTGAATAAGGTACAAGGAACAAGAAAATAATTAAAGCGGAGACGGTTTTAAGGAAAGGGCTATCGAAGCGGGCCGCCAGAAACTCAGGCATGGTCAAGACATTAAGCCTAGCTGTCAGCCTGCGGGTAGGTTTAGCTAAGACAATCCAGGCCAACATCGTGCCAACAAAGGCATTACCTAAGACAATCCAAAGAGATGAAATCCCAAAACTCCAACCGGTTTTGCCCGCATAACCAATAAAGACAACTGCACTAAAATAAGTGGTCCCGTAGGCAAAAGCAGACACCCAGGGACCAAGTGTTCTGCCCCCAAGAAAAAATTCCTGAGCGTTAGTATTTTTTCGCATACTAAAAATACCGATGGCCAACATCACCAAAACATAAAGTCCGATAATAGCAAATTTCATATTTCACCCATCCTTCCATTCTACTTAGTTCTAACCGTATCTAGCCCTACTTTCCTACCGTCCTGCCTAAATAAATATATATGCTTAAAATTGTATCTTAATTTTTCAAACCCTACAAGCGATTTTATAATAGATTTATATCCATTTTTTGGCTAAGACCCGTCATATTTCGACTAAAAAATTTTCCACATCTTTTATAACTTGAGAGTAACTTGGGCTTAACAAAACTAAATGACCACCCTGAGGATAATACTTTAAGGATTTACCGGGCGAATTAAGGTGTTGATAGATGTACTTCCCGCTTTTAGGTTTGACTGTAGGGTCGTCAGCAGTTTGAAGTACCAAAGCTTTAGGAATAAATAATTTGTCTAGCAAGGGTTTGGTTTTCCAAAGCAACAGCAAAAACTGCCATTGAGCCTGAAAAGGTGCTCTATGGGCAGAGGTTATATAGTGTTGAAGATGGCAATAAGAACGTGATCTGATATCTTCCCAAATATTAGCTCCAATTTGTCTTAGAGCCCAAATATAAACAGGAGTATTAATTGTTACCAGTCCGTCCAGTTCATACTCCTTAGCTAAGTTTATTGCTAAAAGGCCACCCATGGAAAATCCTATTGCCACTACCTGGTCACACGTTTGCCGTAACTCTTTAAGACCTTCCCTGGCTGATTCTAACCAATCCTCATGGGTTACGCCAATTAAATCTTGACGGAGACCAGTATGCCCTTTTAAAACAGGAGTTACCACTTGATAACCATTGACTTTTAAGGCTTCTGCCAAAGGGTTAATCTCTCTTTGGCTGCCGCAAAAACCATGAAGCAGGAGACAACCTAATTTTTTCTCATTTACCAAATGAAAACACCTCCTGGCTTATTCTACCAGAAGATGTTTGATTTTAAAAATTATTAATTTAAATTCTCCTCTGCCTCAGTAAGCCATGCTTTTCCTGCCTCAATACTTTTCATGACTGGGTCTTTAGCAGGCCCGCCAGGTAGATTACGTTTGGTAACACATTCCATTACAGATATAGCTTGGTAAACATCCTCTGCAAAAACCGGTGATACTGCTTGGTACTCGGCCAAAGTTAAATCTTCCAGTACACGGTTTTCCTGGATACACTTTAAGACTAATTGTCCCACAATAGCATGGGCCTCCCTGAAAGGAACTCCTTTCTTGGCAAGATAATCGGCTACATCTGTGGCATTGGTAAAACCGCCTTTAGCCCCTTCAAGCATTCTTTTTTCATTGACCTGCATGGTTTTAAGCATTGGGGTAAGAGTCAAGAGACATTTCTTAACCGTATCTACTGTATCAAACAAAGCTTCTTTGTCTTCCTGCATATCTTTGTTGTAAGCTAAAGGCAAAGATTTCATTACGGTCAGCATCCCCATAAGGTGCCCATAAACTCTACCCGTTTTCCCCCGAATTAACTCAGCTACATCGGGATTCTTTTTCTGGGGCATAATGCTAGAACCAGTGCTGTAAGCATCATCCAGCTCGATAAAGCGAAATTCATCAGTAGACCAGAGAATAATTTCTTCACAAAGACGACTAAAATGCATCATCAAAATAGAAGAAGCAGCCATAAATTCTATAATATAATCCCGATCACTTACTCCATCCAAACTATTAAGGGTAATATTGGCAAAACCTAATTCCTCGGCTACCATTTTCCTGTCTAAAGGAAAAGTAGTGCCTGCTAAGGCACCTGAGCCTAAAGGCATGTAGTCCGCCCGCTTTAAACAATCTTGAAAACGCTCATAATCCCGCTTAAACATTTGGAAGTAAGCCATTAAGTGATGGGCAAAAGTGATAGGCTGAGCCTTCTGCAAATGGGTATAACCTGGCATGACTGTTTCCAGATGTTTTTCACTAAGAGCTAAAATTTCTGCTTGCAGGGCAAGAAGAAGGTTACTTACCGCCACGATTTCTTCTTTAACATACATCTTCACATCTAAAGCCACTTGGTCGTTGCGGCTTCTGGCTGTATGAAGCTTTTTCCCCACTTCCCCTACTCTCTGGGTTAAAAGCTTTTCAATATTCATATGAATATCTTCTGCTCCAATTTCAAATTCGACCAAACCTTCTTCAATATCCTGTAAAATGCCTTTAAGCCCTTGGACTAGGATCTGCACTTCTTCTTCTGACAAAACCCCAATTTTTCCCAACATCCGGGCATGGGCCATACTACCCCTGATGTCTTGTTTATATAAACGCTGGTCAAAGGAGATAGAAGAATGAAAATCTTCCACTAAGCGGTCTGTCTCCTTTTTAAATCTGCCGCCCCATAATTTCATATTTTCAACTCCTGTCCTTTAAGGATAGGGGACACTCCTCCGAAGAATGTCCCCACGTGTAGTCGCCAGCTAACTGACAATTTTTTAGCTATTCTGTGCTTATTTTTCGTTTTTTACTTTTCGATCGAGTAGTGCTTTGACTTTGAGGGGCAACCCAAATAAATTGATAAATCCTTCAGCGTCTTTATGGTCATACATTTCATCCCGGCTAAAAGTAGCCAGCTCAGGATGATATAAGGAGTAAGGTGATTTAGTGCCTGCTACAGTACAGTTGCCTTTATAGAGCTTCATGCGTACTGTACCGGTTACAGTTTCCTGGGTTACGTCGACAAAAGCATCTAAAGCTTTACGAAGTGTAGAATACCACATACCGTCGTAAACCAGCTCCGCATATTTACCTGCAATCAGTTCTTTATAGTGCATAGTTTGGCGATCTAAAGTTAAGTATTCCAATTCTTTGTGAGCTTTATAAAGGACTGTTCCCCCTGGGGTTTCGTATACGCCCCGGGATTTAATACCCACTAGACGGTTTTCTACCATATCATCAATACCGATACCGTTAGCCGCTGCCATCTCGTTTAGTTTTTCAATAAGCTCAACCGGTCCGTAAGCTTGGCCGTCAATTTTTACAGGAATGCCTTTTTCAAATTCTATTTCCACATAAGTAGGTTTATCAGGAGCCTTCTCTGGTGGAGTGATAATCATGTAAAGGTCATCCTGAGGTTCGTTCCAGGGATCTTCTAAGTCGCCCCCCTCATGGCTTAGATGCCAAAGGTTTCTGTCCATGCTGTAAATCTTCTTTTTAGTAACAGGTACAGGGATTCCCCTTGCTTCCGCATAATCTATGGCATCTTCCCTGGATTTAATATCCCAAATCCTCCAAGGTGCAATAATTTTAAGATCTGGGTTTAATGCTTTAACTGTAAGTTCAAAACGAACTTGGTCGTTGCCTTTTCCTGTAGCACCGTGGGCTACAGCTTCGGCCCCTTCTTTGGCTGCAATTTCTACTAATTTTTTGGCAATGACCGGACGGGCAGTAGAAGTACCCAGTAAGTATTTGCCCTCGTAAATGGCTCCGGCCTTTAGAGTAGGCCAAACAAAATCAGTAACATATTCTTCTTTTAAGTCTTCAATATAAATCTTGCTGGCACCCGATTTAATTGCCTTTTCTTCCAAGGGTTCCAATTCTTCACCCTGCCCTACGTCACCAACTACACAGATTACTTCATAGCCATAGTTTTCTTTTAACCAGGGTATGATAATGGAGGTGTCTAAGCCACCAGAATAAGCTAGTACAACTTTTTTCATTTTTCTCCAACTCCTCAGTCTCTCTTTAATTATTTTTTCGGGTAGCGAGGTTAAATGTTGCTTCGCTCTGGACGAACTCCTACGCGTTGACCTTGAGCGAAGCTTACGACGGCTGTGGAAATTAGTCCCGCTCCGCAATCATTCAACCTCGCTTAATACGTAGTTAGAAACACTAACCTTACATAGCATGAGCAATTCAAACTTCCTAAAGACACTAGCGCCCTATATAGTGTTTTTTAAAATTTTAACTCAACACTCAAAACTCTTAACTTTTAACTTTAAACTGAGCTAAGGGCTTTATCCATAATAGCTACTGCCACATCAATTTCTTCTTTAGTCACAATTAAGGGTGGCAGTAATCTTAGTACTGTGCTATTTGTACAGTTGATCAGTAAACCGTCTTCCATACACTTACTAACCACGTCTGCTCCAGGTCTATCTAATTCCATACCCCAAATCAGGCCTAAACCTCTTACTTCTTTGATAAAGCTATATTTTGTTTGCAGCTTTTCCAGTTGGTTTTGTAAGTACAAACCCTTTTCCTTAACTTGCTCCAAAAAACCGTCTTGCAAAATAGCGTTAACAGCAGCCAAGCCTGCAGCTGTGGCCAAAGGATTGCCCCCAAAGGTAGAACCGTGATCCCCAGGCTTAAAAGCAGCAGTTACCTGTTCTTTGGCCAGAAAAGCACCAATAGCTACACCGCCACCTAAAGCTTTAGCCAAGGTTAAAATGTCCGGCTCTACGCCAAATTGCTCATAGGCAAAAAGAGTGCCAGTTCGTCCCATACCTACCTGAACTTCATCCAGGATTAAAAGCACGTCCTTCTCCTGACATAGCTTCCAAACTTCCTGCATAAAGTCCATAGTTGGAACATTGACGCCCCCTTCCCCTTGAATAGGTTCTACCATTACAGCACAGGTTTTAGGTCCTAGAGCTTCCTTTAAGGCTTCCAGATTACCGAAGGGTACATAAGTAAAGCCTTGTGGTAGGGGTTGAAAGTCTTGGTGAAATTTTTCCTGACCGGTTGCAGCTAAAGCCGCTAAAGTCCTACCATGAAAAGATTGCTTCATAGTGATGATTTCATGTCTTTCCTGCCCGTATTTTAAGCTGGCATATTTACGGGCGAGTTTTATAGCTCCTTCATTGGCTTCTGAACCGCTATTGCCAAAAAAGACTTGGGCTAAGCAAGAGTTATCTACCAACAGTTTGGCTAATTTTATTTGAGGTTCGATCCAGTAAAGGTTGGAACAATGTAAAAGCCGGTTTGCCTGCTCCTCTATGGCTTTTACAATGTCCGGATGACAATGACCTAAGGAGTTTACAGCCAAGCCTCCTACAAAATCTAAATAATCATTGCCATCAGCATCATAAAGATGGGTTCCCTGACCTTTAACCATAGCAACAGGTAAGCGACCGTAAGTATTTAATAAATACTTTTGTCCCAATTCAATTAACTCTTGATTTGACACCTCTTCCCCTCCTATTCTTTAACCACCATGGTACCAATCCCCTCATCTGTAAATATCTCTAACAGAATAGAGTGGGGAATACGACCATCAATGATGTGAGCTTTTTCTACCCCTTGGTTTAAAGCGTTAATACAGCATTCTACTTTAGGAATCATTCCTCCGTTGATAACTCCTCTTTTAATAAAGGTAGCTATATCTTGGATATGCAAGGTGGAAATTAAGGAGGTTTTTTCCTCATAGTTTTCAAAGATCCCTTCTACATCAGTAAGCAAAACAAATTTATCGGCTTGTAAAGCCCCTGCAATTTCTCCGGCCACATAATCTGCGTTAATGTTAAAACTTTTTCCCTCATCGTCGACCCCGATAGGTGCGATAACCGGTATATAACCTTCATCAACTACAGTCTTGATAATTTGAGGGTTTATTTTTTTCACTTCTCCCACATATCCTAAATCTATAGCTACCTCCTTTCCTTTCTCGTCTACTGAATACTCTATTTTCTTTTTTGCTTCGATCAGTTTTCCGTCTTTACCGCTTAAGCCAACAGCCTTCCCACCTATCTTATTAATGCCCGCCACAATATCTTTGTTGACCTTACCGGCTAAGACCATTTCAACTATTTCCATGGTCTCTTCATCGGTTACCCGCAGGCCATGAATAAAGTCAGATTTAATATTCAGCCGTTTCAGCATGCTGTTTATTTCCGGTCCGCCTCCGTGAACGAGAACTGGATGCATACCTACAAATTTCATAAGGATTATGTCCTGCAGAACCGCACGCTTTAAATCATCGTTAAGCATGGCGTGACCGCCATATTTTATGACTACAGTCTTACCATAAAACTCTTTAATGTAAGGTAAAGCTTCAACTAAAATTGCCGCCTTTTCTAAAGCTGTTAAAACCATTTTTCACACCTCAAGTTCTGTAACTTCCGTTTATTTTTACATAGTCATAAGTCAAATCACAACCCCAGGCTGTTGCCTGCTCCTCACCCATTCCCAAATCAACAATAAAGAATACTTCTTTTTCCCGTAAGATGTTTTTTGCTTTTTCTTCGTCGAAGGCAAGTCCTGCCCCGTTAGCTGCTACCTGCTCCTCTCCGGCTTGACTCTTAATCCAAATATTAACCTTACTTGGATCAAACTCTGCCCCAGAATAACCAACCGCAGCTAAAATCCGACCCCAGTTGGCATCTTCGCCAAAAAGAGCTGTTTTAACAAGACTGGAATTGCAAACTGCTTTGGCAGCAAGTCTTGCATCTTTTTCCGAAAGAGCAGATAATACTTCAACTGTAAGGAGTTTAGTAGCTCCTTCGCCATCTTTGGCAATTTCTTTAGCCAAGTAAGTACAAGCAAAAATTAATGCTTCATAAAAAATTTTATAAGCCGGATCTTCTTTTGAATTTATAGGCTCATTACCGGCCATACCATTAGCCAGAACTAAGACCATATCGTTAGTACTGGTATCTCCATCCACAGTAATCATGTTGAAGGTTTTACCTACTACAGCCACCAAAGCTTCCTGTAGTAAATCTTTAGCTATAGCCAGATCGGTAGTAATAAACCCTAGCATAGTTCCCATATTAGGGTGAATCATGCCCGAGCCTTTGGCCATAGCCCCTATAGTTACCTGGCAATCCCCTATCATTAACTTAAAACTGATTTCCTTAGGATAAGTATCTGTAGTCATAATAGCTTCTGCTGCCAAAGGCCCTCCTGTAGGAGATAACTCTTTAGTAGCTTTTTCGATTCCTGCTAAAATTTTCTCCATAGGCATTTTAACTCCGATTACACCCGTTGAGCTTACTAAAACTTCTTCAGTTGGACAGCCTAGTTGGCAGGCCACTTTTACGGCCATAGCTTTAGCATCTTCCAGGCCTTGCTCACCGGTGCAAGCGTTAGCATTGCCACTATTTACTACAATTGCCCTAAAGGAAGAACCTTTAAGCTGTTCCATATCGTACAGAAGGGGAGCAGCCTTAACTTTATTAGTCGTAAACACACCTGCTCCAACAGCAGGTTCCTCAGAAACGATTAGTGCCAAATCTTTTTTGACTTTTTTTAAGCCGGCATGAATGCCGGTGGCCTTAAAGCCCGGTACGGCAGTCACGCCGCCGGGAACTAATGTATATTCAATCATCTCTTTTCTCTCCAGTCGATTGTTATTGTAAGATAAGTCACCAGTCACCAGTCCCTGGTCCCCAGTAACCGCTTCGCGAGTCATCAGCCCTCAGCCGCCAGTCGCCAGTTAGAAAAAGTAAGGTATTTTATACTAATGACCGAGGACTGGGGACTGAACTACGGAAACATTCCCGGACTCAAAAGACCTGTAGTCTCCGGTAAATCAAACAGTAAATTCATGTTTTGTATCGCCTGACCCGCTGCCCCTTTAACCAGGTTATCAATGGCTGAAGTAATAATTAAACGATTTGTCCTTGGATCTACTACCAGATTAAGGTGACAATTATTTGAACCGTAGACCCACTTAGTGTGAGGCCACTGTCCTTCAGGTAAAAGATGAACAAAAGGTTCATCCTGGTAAAATTCGTGGTAAATTGCTCTAACTTGTTCTGTAGTCCAATCCCCCCGCAAGGAAGCATAAATGGTACTTAAAATACCTCTAGTCATTGGCATTAAATGAGGTGTAAAAGAAACTTTCAATTCCTCCCCGGCAATTTTACCTAATTCCTGCTCAATTTCAGGAGTATGGCGATGGGTCCCCACTCCATAAGCATTTACGTTTTCATTGGCCTCAACAAAGTGACTGCTTAAGGCTAACTTTCTCCCGGCGCCAGATACTCCTGATTTGGCATCAATTATTATAGAATTAGGCTCGACAACCTTATACTTTAGAGCCGGTGCCAGACCTAAAACTATACTGGTGGGATAACAGCCAGGATTGCCAATAATATTAGCCTGGCTAATTTTTGTCCGATTTATTTCCGGCAAACCATAAACTGCTTTACTTAAGAGTTCTTTGCCTCCATGGTCTACTTTGTACCAAGCCTCGTAAATATCCCCTTCATCAAAGCGGAAATCAGCACCAAGATCAATAACCTTTTTCCCTTGGGCATAGGCTTCTTGAACTACTTTTACCGAGTGTCCGTGAGGTAAGGCGATAAATACCAGGTCACTTTCCCCAACAACCTTAGGTATATCCCCTTCTACACATTTTTCAAAACAATACCCTTTCAGATTAGGATAAATATTAGAAAGGTCTTGACCTTCAAAGCTTTGGGATGTCAAAGATTTTAGCTCAACATTTTTATGTCTATGCAATAAACGGACTAATTCCAGACCGGTATAACCAGTTGCTCCTATTATGCTTGCTTTTATCATAAGATCATCTCCTTTAAACTTGTTTATAATTATACATGTATATGTATAATTATGCAATATAATTTTTTGTACTCTCTATTAAAAATAAATAACCACACTTTTTTAAAAAAGTGCGGTTGGGAAAAAATCTTTTTATTTCAGTATGCTTCATATGCTTCCACACGGTTTCTACCATTTCTTTTAGCTCTATACAAAGCCTCGTCAACTTTCTCAATTAAGTGTTTTACAGTTTCATTTTTATCCAGGCTACTAGATGTTACCCCGAAACTAGAAGTGATGGTTACTCTTTGGCCGTCCGGGAGCTGAACATACCAGCCGGCTAAAGTATTACTGATCCGTTCGGCTATTGCATATGCCTGTTTACACGAAGTATCAGGAAGACATATTAGAAACTCCTCCCCACCATAGCGGCAAATAAAATCGTAATTACGGCACATATTAGTAAGTAATCTTGCAAACTTTCTTAAAACTAAATCACCAACTAAGTGACCATACGTATCATTAACATGTTTAAAATGATCAATGTCGGCAAAAATAATGCTTACGGGGGCGCCAGCCCGCCTAGAACGATTTAGTTCACCTTCCAGACGCTTAATAAAAGCCCTCCGATTTAACAAGCCAGTTAAATAATCTATTTCAGCTAGTTTTAATGCCCTTTCTTTAGCTTTTAAAACTTGGCTGATTCTTTCTTTATAATAATTTAATTCCTCTGACAGTACCTGATTTTTTTGTTCCAAATCTTTTATAATTTGGCGGGTTGTTACTAGTTCGGCTATTAATTGTTCCTTCGTTAATTTGCCTAAATCAATCATCTGATTATAGCCTCCTGCTCCCCCGCAGCCTTTCCACACTTATAAAAATTTATGGTTTATCCGGTACTATAATTTATTATTTCCAAAGCTTGCAGGTCCTTTTACGGTAATAATTCTGCATGAACATCCAAATATTTGTGGGTTTTATACTCAACTAAAAAAACTTCTACGGAGGAAAAAGTGTCCTTCAAAACATAGACCTCAATATCCCCAATTTTATAAATATCATATAAGCTGATACTAATCGGACTACCTGTAAACACGGCAGGTTCAAAATTTCCGCTTCAGTTTCCTCTTTTCTCCAAACTTACGTATATTTTTTGGTATCTCTCTTTAATAAATTCTTGTGCCTTAAGAGTAATATTTAATCGCAACTGTTTACACCTACCTATTAGTAATTGATAGGTCCAAAATAGTATATAATTTAGCCAAAAAATAATCAGGATACTTCCTTAGAATAGTATATAAAAAGGCATGTGAGAATGCATGCCTTTTTATAACCTTTTCACAAATTTTATCTATTTTTTACAACGCCCAAACTTTAATAGCTACAGCACCACAATCATCACAACGGTAACGACCGGAAGCTGTACCTTCCACATGACCACTACAATTAATACATACAGCTCTACCATTTTCGGCTCGAAACATTCCAGTTACATCATGACCATACTCTTCTTTAGAACGCTCAATAAACAACCTATAGTTTTCCGAATCTCTTAATGCCTCAGCCTTTCCAAGTAAAACACCCTCGTATTTCACTATATACCCACTCCTAACTTATAGAAATGTTTTTGAGCCAAAAAGCCATTCCTTAGTAAGTTAATTAGCGAAAAATAGCGAATTTCCTGCCTTATCTTTAAGAAATTTGTAAAGGAAAGTGGATATAAAAAGTAGTTCCCTGCTTACCGGTTTCGAAAAATATACTTGCTTCATGTCTGGCAGCAATACCCTGACAAATAGCCAGCCCCAAGCCGCTCCCATCTTCTTTGGTCGAAAGGAAGGGGGTTCCTAATTTGGTTATAACCTCCGGAGGTATGCCTTCCCCCTCATCACAAATGGCTAGAACTGCTTGTCCATTTTCCACATAAGTCTTAATGGTGAGAACTCCACCTTTTGGCATTGCTTCAAGACCATTTTCAGCCATTATCATGACAAGCTGCTTAATCTCTTTAGTATCTATTAGCATAGGTACATCCTTAGCTAAATCCGTTTTTACCTGACAGTTGATTCTTCTCGCTTTAGCTTCCAAAACAGGTACAACTTCTAAAACAACTTGATTTAAATCAACCATAACCAACTGTACTTGTTTACCCTGGGCAATTGATAAAAAATCATCTATAAGACAGTCAGTTTGCTTGATTGCTTCTTCCATAGCAGTTAGATAGTTCTTTAAATGGCTTAATTCATCTCTTAAACTCAACAGTTGAATATAGCCACTAATTACTGTAAGCGGATTTCTGATCTCATTTGCAACACCTGCTGCCATTCGACTTATCAATTCTGTTTGTTCGAGCTTAGCAACGTAGCGTACCGGCCTTTCTTTCTCTATATTATTATTATTTTTATTGTTATTCTGCAGAGATTTACAAAAAGCAATAAATCTTTGAAGATATTTCATATTTAGTGTCTTTCTTGGCAGAAGTGTCGTTAGCACGGCTCTAATTACTCCTCTAAAAAAATAATCCGATACTATATTAAAACAAGTTTCCTTAAAAAACCGTCATAATATGTCGAAGAATAAAATAAATATAAAAATAATCGAAATAAAAAATAAAATTTTAATTTATTTATAAACTGGTTATACTATGAACAACATTTTTTCAGGAGGCAAAGATGTCAGAAGTAATATTTGACGGCACCTGCCAAATAATACCAGATGAAAAGCAAGAATTAGACTTACCTGAAAGTAAACCTAATATTCTTGCCAGACCTAAGGAAAATTGTTCCCAAAATAAAATAGAACTGTGATGAACGATACAGTTTTCTTCTTGTAATATAAAAGGCGCTCGGAATTTGTTTCCTTAGTAAGCGCCTTTTAACAATCATAATATTTGTTATTTAACTTCGTGTAAATTTACGGCTTTAACTCCCCACTTTAGATGAGGAATTAGAACAGCTGTCACGATTAATATAGCCCCCAAAACCTGCCAGCCATGTAACCTTTCGTCAAAAACCAGAAACGCCAATACCGCTGTAACTACTGGTTCCAGGGTTTGAACAATAGCAGCAGTTGTAGAACCTACAACCCCCAAGCCATAAATTAAAGTAATGTTAGCAGCAGCTGTAGAAATTACAGACAGTAAAATTAAATAGATCCAACCCTGAATTGGTAGGTCATAAGCTAGGCTTCCTGTAACCCCCCCTATAATAAGGTAAAAAACCGCGCCACTAATGAACAACCAGAAAGTAACAGTAAGTTCATGAACCTTTTGAAGGAGCAAGGGAGATAAAACCATAAATAGTGAATTAGCAAGGGCAGCACTAAAAGCAAAAAATACTCCTAAAAGAGGTAATCTTCCTATGGAGCTAAAATGTAGCAAGGTAAGACCGCAAAATGCTAAAACCAACGCTAAAAGCTTGGTTCTGCTTAATTTTTCTCCTTTAATTAAGTAATCAAACAAGCAGGTAAAAGCAGGGAAAGAGTAAAAAAATAAAATTGCCAGCGAGGCAGGCAGTATTTCTATGGCCTTAAATAAACATGTTCCGATGGTATTAAAAATCACCATCAGTAAGCCTAACAATTTCCAACTGGCTTTAGGGACTTTTAAACCCTGGTTGATCAGTAACATAACTGCTAGTAGCAGTAGACTGACAAAAGCAGAACGGAACGTTATGGTCGAAAGAAAATTGACGCCGCTGGTATAAGCTAGTTTTGAAAAAATTGCTTCTGTACTAAAAAAGATAGCTGAGAGTATAACAAGAAATGTACCTTTACTCTGAGACAAATCTGCACCTCCAATTAACTGAAAGGAATATGTAAAAACAACCCTATGGTAAAACCGGCTTACCTCGGGCTATGATAATTTCTCCATCTACAGTTACGGTGGGATTTTTAATAACTCCGTCTAAGTGACTATCTACTTCCACGGTACCCCCGAAAGTACTGTTATCACCCAAGGCAATGTGTATAGTACCCTCTACCTTTTCATCTTCAATAACAACTCCCGTAAGCATTGCCTCAGGATTTAAGCCAATGCCTAGCTCAGCAATGTTACGAGCTTTAGCCCCATGTTTTTCCATCAGCTGATTCAATTTTTGAGCTTCTTTACCACCACTTATCTGTACTGCCAGACCATTTTCCACTTTAATAGTAATTGGCTCTCCGATGAGTCCAATGGCTGCCATAGAACCGTCGATTACCAGGGTACCATGAGCAGTACCCTCTACCGGAGCAATATAAGCTTCTCCTGCCGGCAAATTCCCAAACATCCCTGGTTCACGTAACAAACCTGTGTCGGCAATACCGGGGCGACCGGCTATGGAAAAAGTCAAATTTGTTCCAAGGTCTGTAGTAATATTTACTTTTTGGCCTTGAGATAACTTTTCGGCATAAAACATACATTTTGCTGCAATAGCTTCATAGCCGGAATTCAAAGTACGGGCCATAACCTGTGAGGTCAAACCAGGCAAGGAAGCTATACGAGCCCCCTTATTATTAGCCTCTTTTCTAGCCTTTGTATGGGATAAAGATTTAGAAGTAACAAGCAGGCCCACATCCGCCTCCAGAAGGGCTGCGGCCACGGGGGTAGGTGGTTCCTGTCCGTTGCTCTCCCTCGGTATCATTATTAGTAATTGGGCTTCCGCCTCAGCGTTAACAGCCGCCTCAAACAAAACCTGACCTAAATGATGAAGGGAAGTATCTGCAACAACTACTACTTTTTCACCTGGTTTTACACCCATACAGTCTGTAACCACGATCTTTGCTGCTTTGTTTATGTTATCCACTATTTTTATCCTCCTTGGTAATGAGATTTCACTTCCTACACTTTTCCGTTATAATATTACTAGTATATTTTGCGAGGTGACAAAGTGAACTTTTATAACTTTGCCAGATCTATTTGTCGGTTTTATTTAAAACTCTTTAGGAATATTAAAATAGAAGGCCAAGATAACATGCCTCAAGAAGGTCCGGTTATCGTTGCTTCTAATCATATCAGTTTTTTGGATCCGGTTGTAGTCGGATGTGTATTTGATAGGCAAATTAACTTTATTGCTAAGGAAGAGTTATTTCACATTCCTATTTTAAAAACAATTATTAAAGGGCTTCACGCCTTTCCCGTTAAGCGGGGTTCAGGTGACAGAGGGGCTTTGCGGGCAGCCCTACAAGTTTTGTCCCAAGGAAAATGTTTTGGCATTTTCCCTGAAGGGCACCGCAATCGAACAAAAGACTTAATAACTCCCTTTAAAGGTGGAGCAGCTATGATAGCTATAAAAAGCGGCGCACCTGTTCTGCCCGTGGCTGTCCAAGGTACCAAAGGGTTTTTTAGTCCCGTTCGGGTCAAAATCGGCAAGCCTATTTCAGTTCCCAAACAAATTGAAAAAATTGATAAAAATACTTTGACAAACTTTAATAAGCAGTTAGAAGATGCCCTGCTAAAGCTTCTTAAGGAGCTTCACTTACAACTATAGCTAACTTTTCTCCGCAATAAGCACATTTATCTTTTTTCAGTCCTGTAATTTTAGTATGGTAACTACTTCTAGACACAACTATTTTTTTACATTGGGGACAATAAGTGTCGCTTTTGCCTAGTTCCGGTGCATTACCTAGATAAACATAATTTAGTTTAGAAGAGGCAATTTCATAAGCTTTGGCTAGGGTTTTTAAAAGAGTAGGTGGAAGATCTAACTTATAGTTAGGAAAATACCTGGAAAAATGTAAAGGCACATCTTTTCCTAGAGCTGACAAACACCACTCAGTTAAAGCTTCTATTTCCTCTTCACTATCGTTAAGTCCGGTAACTAAAAGGGTGGTCAATTCTACGTGGCACCCGCTTTTTAAAGCCATTTCCGCTGTTTTTAAAACTGGCTTGTAATCACCTTTAATATAACTTTGATAAAAATCATTATTAAAACCCTTAACATCAATATTCAGGGCATCAATAAATCTAAGAAGCTCTGCCAAAGGCTTTTCATCTATATAGCCATTGGAGACCATAACGTTTAACAGTCCCTTTTCTTTGGCCAGTCTGGACGTTTCTAGCACAAATTCATACCAGACTGTTGGTTCTGAATAGGTATAGGCAAGGCCGATGCTTCCATGTTTCTTCATTTCCACGGCCGCTTTTACTACCTGAGAAGGTTCCATAAAAATCAAAGAGGGTTCTGTATGGGCCAAATGCCAATTTTGACAATAGGCGCATTTTAAGTTACACCCATAGGTACCGACAGAAAGAATATTTTGGCCGGGGTAGAAATGGTATAAAGGCTTTTTCTCAATAGGATCTGCCGTTAGGGAAGTACATAAGCCATAATTTTTAGTGAGTAGTTTCCCTGCCTCGTTAATCCTTACCCGACAGATACCACTTTGCCCTTCACTTATGCGGCACCTATGAGGGCAAAGGTGGCAAATAACTCTTTTGCCTGCCATTTTTTCATACCACATAGCCTCTTGCATAAATTTCACACCTTTTAATGATAATCGTTGAAAGTCACCAACAACCACTTCGTGAGTCCTCAGTCCCAAGTTGAAAGTTTTTGTAGGGTCGGGGCGAATGATTGTTTCGCTCTGGACGGCATCCTACGCCGTTACCGTGAGTCAAGCTCACGACGGCTGTGGATGCGAGTCCCGCTCCACAAAACATTCGCCCCCTTATATGCATGTTTTACTGACGACTGGGGACTGGTTACTCCGCGAAGCGGATGCTGAGGACTGATGACTGGAGACTGAGGACTCCGCGGCAGTAGATAATGGCGACTGGTGACTAATAGTACCTGGTTACTGTAAACCGTCTCAAAGTAACGTCTCCTTCGCTGATGCCCGCTTTCCTTTTAGCTATTCTTACCTGTTCCTCGGCTTTATCAATGCCCTCTAAAGCAGGTAAAAGCAGACCTGAACGCCGTCCCTGTTTTACAATAACCCCATATTTCTGAGGATCCAACTGGCTCACATCGGTTATTAGTTCCGGTTCACTTAGTATATCAACTGAATAGACAAGCTCATCCAATTCTTCTTCTCTGACTGGGTTAAAACGTGGATCCTGAGTTCCTGCAGCTATAGCATTAGCAATAATTTCTTCCCAAACGCTGGCCCGCGTTGGGCTGGTAGTACCTATACACCCTCTTAACTGACCATGTTTGTTTAGAGTGACAAACACAGCTGCCCGAGTTGGAATCCCCTCAACCTGTATTTGCGGAGGTTTCATAATCTTACCATGAGTGATATAGGTTTCTAAAGCAGTTCTGGCAAGTCTCACAGGTTCCGATTCCTGCTTACGAGTAGTTTTCATTTTAGTATCTCTTTTCTCCATCAGAGTATCCAGCAAAAGCCGCTCATTATTTACCTCTTGAGGTATGATGGAAGCAACCATATACCCTACACCAAAAGGCCCTTCATAAGACAATACCTTAGTCTTAAGTTCATAGCCGTCCAGACAGCCTAAAAGCATAACCAAAGGCCTATAGCCACATTCTCCGGCCTGTTCTAACATATCTTCAGAAATTTCCAGCAAAGAATTGACGTCCCCGGTTTCCAAATTCTTTTTTAGCTTCAAATCAAATTCCTTACCTTTAGGGTTAAATCCGGCTGGAGCACCAGGAGTTAAACGATGGGAGAGATCACCGCTAGCCAACACTACAACTTTATAAGGGCTATCTAAAATAGCACTCTGTAAAATACTACCAAACATATATAGTTCTTCCTTGGGAAGCATGCCCATAGTAATATGTACAAGGGGAATATTAAGACCATTTTGGTGCATGTAGTATAACGGAACCAGAGTGCCGTGATCTAATTTTCCGTTTACGCCATACTCTCGGCACAAATCTTCATCTAAAGCTAGCATGGGTATTCCCTGGCTTATTTCATAGCGCATGATTGTTTCCGCCAAATCTAACTGATTTGGTACTTTAAACCTGACCTGGGGTACGCCAAATTGGCTAAAGTCCCCTTGTAAATCAGGAAGCATATTGATGACAACTGCATCTCTAAATACCGGGCCATGAGGTGTGATAACCACCAGTACGTCCGGCTCCTTGGCTTTTATCTCTTGAGCAATTTGTCTAAAGCCTGCTAAAGTAACTGCGATAGTTTTTTCTTCTCCTTTGCCTATTTCCGGAACGGCTAAAGGAGGATGAGGTAGTAAGGTTCCATAAACTATTTCACCCATAGGATTCACTCCTATTCTTTTTTTTAACATCTCTAGCAACTCTACAGGTTTAATCTTCCCTTTATCAAGTTAAGTTAAGCTTAAGGTAAATTATACCTTCTAAATATTTTTAAAAAAACCTGCTAAACTATGCAGGTTTTGATTACTTAAATAACTATTTATTCTATTTCCCCAAGGTATTTAACTATCCCGCTATAAATAGCCATAGCCATTTTTTGTTGGTAATCAGGGTCATTTAAAAGTTTTTCTTCTTCCCGATTAGAAAGAAAACCTACTTCAACCAATGCTGCTGGCAGATGATCTAAGTTTCGTAAAATATAAGAAGTCTCCTCTTTTATTTTAAGAGCTCTGCGATCAGTATTTTTTAATTGTCTTCTAATTTCACTCTGAATACTTAAGGCCAACTTTCTACCTTCTTCGTTTTTTTCTATGTAGAAAGTTTGGGCGCCGGTCCAACGAGTGCCTAAAGCGTTAGCCTGAATTCCAATATAAAGATCTGCTTTAACATCTTCAATAATTTTTAACCTATTATCCAGATCTCTCTTCTTTCTCGTTCCTTCACCTTCCGTTACCAAATCCACGTCCTGATCTCTGGTTAAAACTGCTGTTGCACCTGAAGTATTGATTATCCGGGCAAGTTTCAAAGCTATGGCCAGGTTTATGTCTTTTTCCAGAGTACCGCTTACCCCAACTTTACCAGGGTCATAACCTCCATGGCCAGGATCGACAACAACTACTTTACCGGCCAAAGCCCAAGACATAGCCTCAATTGCTTGTTCACTAAGCCTAGTACCTGCCCAGTCATAGACACTTACTACTGCCAAAGACAATAAAAGCATAGAGATTAGGTATTTAAATTTAATTTGCCATACTATTGCCTTGAATCTCATGGCTCTACTCCTTTCACTCATACCCTTTACAGCTTCCCTTATATAATCATCAAATGTAACAATGTTTAAAACTTAGCAATAATTAATCGGTTTCACTTTATATAGGTATGCGTGAAAGGAAATTGTATTCTTTTACTTTCAATCTTTAGCTCTATTTAACTTTTTTACCGCAAAGGTAGTACATTTCAGCATTGTCAATTACTTTATCTACCTCAAAATATCTTGACATAAGGGATGAGGTTATTTCAGCGGAAGATAATATATCTTGCTCAACAACTTCACTACCTCTATGCCTGGCATTAATAATTTCTTTGCTTTCAGAGTGGGCAATAACAAGTTTGCCGTCCTTGTTTAAAAGAGAGGCAAGATGGCTAAATAGTTTGGCTTTATCCTTAAAATGAGGGTAAACCGAATACATAAAGATATAATCAAAGCCCTTTTGTTTAAACTCAAAAATATCTGCCACCTTAAATTCTACCCTGGCTTCATTTTTATACTTACTTTTAGCTACCTTAATCATATTTTCTGCATAATCTACGGCCACAATCTTTAAGGGGGAGGTTGCAAGCAAATACTTAACCAGCACACCTGTACCTGTGCCCACATCCAAGATTAATGAATTGTTTTTTACGGCTGCTAAAGTAACAATTTTCTTTAATTTTTCTTCATCATGAAAACAAATTTTATCCCACTTAAAAGCCAGACTATTAAAATATTCCCTGTTATCCATTAAGGTTAGTCTCCCCTCTTGCCTTGCCTACGGTTTTAATAACTACCGGGATTACAATCAGTTGAATGATGATTCCCCAAAAAGCCTTAACAAAAGCAGACATTAAAAAGGCTTGGAAGCCATATTTCTGCCCAGCCAATCCTAGCAAGATGAAGTTAGCCATGCCTGAAACAACCCTGCCTAAAACCATGGAAATTATTAAGGAGACAAACAAATTTAAGCCGCGACTTCTATATAACCACCCCGCTACCAGGCCATAAGTAGCTAGCTCAAAAGACATTGCTACAGCAGTAGGATAGATAGGAGGCATGCCAGTTAGAAAAGCATTTAATAAAGGTGTTATAAAACCTACAATTAACCCGTAAGGATGACCTACCATAAATCCACATAGTAAAACCGGAATATGCATGGGTAAGAACACTTGACCTGGTATACCGGTTGCATGAAATATGTAAGGTATTAAAAGTCCAAGGGCAAGAAAGATAGCTCCTTCAGCAAGATCCTTTGTTCTAAAATTCATTGTGCTCGCCTCCTATATACATTTCTATTTCCACCCTATTTTTACCCTTCACCTTTGCCCTATATAGTGCTCTGTCTGCGTATTTGTAGCCTTCTTCATATGACTCTATTCTACTATCCAATACTGTTATTCCAACGCTTACTGTAATATTAATTTCTTGGCCATCAACGATAAAATTCTCTTTTTCTATCCTCTTTCTAATCTTTTCTGCAACAGTCTTTCCTATTTCCTCATCTGCATTTAGCAAAAGAATTGTAAATTCTTCTCCTCCAATACGCGCTATAATATCTGTCTCCCTTAGTTGCGACTTTAAAAGACAAGCAACGCCTTCTAAAATCACATCACCCACAGGATGACCGTATTTATCATTAATGCTTTTAAAATTATCTATATCCAATATTAACAAGCATGCTTTTTCACTATATCTTTTTATACGTGAAATCTCAACAGATATTTTTTCCTCAAAATATCTCCTATTAGTAAGACCAGTTAAAAAATCAAAATTTGCAAAACGTTGAAGTTCTTTATTCTTATCTTCTAACTCCTTTTGTTGGCGTTTTATATGTTCTTTTTGATGAAGATTTATCACATTTGATCTCCACAAAATAAAAGAGAGAAAAAGACCTAAGACAATTGACGTAAATCCATTAACCCTATTAGACAACAATACGGATAACTCCGGTTGCATAATACCCATAGCAAAATAGTACACCATATAAGCTAAGAAAAATATCAATACACTATGCAAAGGTTTGATTAAAAATATTACCCCTATTGCTACACAGGCAATTAGAAATGGGGTAATACTATTCGTTACCAATTGATCTATCGAAGTTATCACCGCGCTTAGCAATAGTATGGTGATAACCATACCATATTGCACTACAATCATTAAAAAATTTGGATTGTTATTCTTTTTTAGTTTGTAGGAAATACTACCAAAGATTATCACTAGTACAAGAAATACCACATGACTTATTATAATTCCCATTCGCCATAGGACTTCCTTTTCATCACCCCCTGGTGATTTACTTAAGAAATTAATAATCGTAAGCAGTCTCATAGGAATTGCTACTAACGACAAATAAAACACTCTTTGGATATTTATCCTGGTTATTTCGCCTGTAATACATTTATCCGGTTGAGCAATCTTCTTAACATTACTTACGTATTGTGCTATCATTTACTATCTTAAAAACCTCTCTCTTTTTTTTACATTTTAAGTCAAGTTTAGCATTACACTATACTACATACAATTGGTTTTACCTTTTTCCAGCCGAAATGGTCATAATTGATATTTATTTATACTTTTATCTGCATTGATTTTACTGGTTTGTGATAGTTTTATTGACCTATTTGTATAAAAATTATCTGGCGAGAAGGATTGTTTCGAGCAAATAAAAACGCCAGATTGATTTCCCAACCTGACGGATTGTTTCTTTTGTGAACATATTTTGCAATGTAAACAAACTAAAAATATATTTAGTGCGTAAACTTTACACAGAATATTACTCTTGTTTTACTTCATTTTTAATTATTATTTTCGCAAAATCTTCTCCATGTCTTTTCCCTTTGCTAACTCAGATTCATAATATGAATGTTCTGAATCAAATGCACCTATATGATACTGATTTTGCCTTATATACTTTTGTACTTGTTTCCAAATTTCTCAGTAAGAAACTCTTGCAATTCATTAAGATTGACAACATCCTTTTTTCTTACCAATGATGCTTGGTTTACGTTTAGATAAAAAATAAAATAATCTTTACTTTCCACTAGAGCATAGAATTGGCTATACTTTAACTCGCCTGTTGACTTAAGTTCCTTGTTTTCAATAACTATTCTGTCGTCATAAAATTTTAAAGTATTAATGCTGTCAAATGCTCCTGTTTTATCGGTCTTTATCCGCTGAGCATTTCTCCTCTCAACTTTAAATACAGCCACAGCAATTGTAAATACAAATAAAGCAATCCAAATTATAATAAGCTTTATAAGATTTAAATTACCACTTTCAAAACTGATAACTAGGCTTCCAATCAAAGATATTAGTCCCAGTAAAGGGATTATAAACTTATTTCTTCTGAAAGTTGCAATGTATAAAAACTTTCTATAATCTTCCTTTGACATGGTCGTGTTAATGATGATTTTAGGCTGTTCCATATTATTCATCCCTACTTGATCGGAATCGTTTAATAGGCTGGCATATAACCCTGCCCCTGCTGTTTAATGCTAAGATTATTATATATAATATTTAAAAAATGAAAAGCCGCCAAAGGCTTTAACCAATAACGGTTTTACACTTGCAATAAGTAAACTTTGTAATTGTAAGCAAACCCGTGTGTGAATAAACAAGGAACATATAATTTAATGTTCTTAATAACTTTGCTATATAGCCCTTATAACTATTTTGAAATATAATATTTATATTTTGTGCTGAACACTCTCAACGATATTACCGTTTATGTCGTAAATAGTTAAACTACCAACATTGTTGGGTAAAATAAATACAAAAGGTTTTTCACTATCAATCTCAATCGTTTGAACTTCATTTCCATCGTCAATCTCTACTTTGCTCACTTGTTGCCGATTCATTGAAACAAATGCACGCTCATTGTATCCTTCAATATAGATTTCAGCAATATACCTCTCTGTCTCAATAACTGAGCCACCTCCCCTAAAAAAATATCCAAATGAAAGGCCTGGCCGATTCACATAAATTGAAAATGTATGGTCTGAAAAGTCCTCGGAATAGAAAATCATCGCAGACATAGATTCTGTAGTATCTTTAGCCACATCCCAAGTATCTTTAATCTTATGGGAGTAACGAGCATCTTTCTCGATGTTTGACCTGCTTATCCCTATATCGTTATTTAAATATAAAAAGCAAACAGATATTAGTATTACCAATATAAAAGAACCAAGATATTTTATTAGTTTTTTCATGCCGCCACTCCTTTCGTTAAATATAAATGCTTGTTTCTTGTATTTACAATGATATCGCAAACTCTTCATGCTGCTATATTTTGGGGTAATATTTAAAATAATTTCTTTATATTCTCTTATTACCAGATAATCTACTATCCTTGTGTTCCTCATCATATTGGGCCATGATCATAGCCCCTTCTCATTAAAACTACCCTTTGTTAACGATCAAATTATAATCGTCTTCTCCAATTAACTTAGTTGACTGTCTAAAAAAAAGACCATAGTTCTTTTTATCAGTAATAAATTTCAAGTCTTCTTTTACACTTGCAATATCTATAGGCTTGTCCCAAATCTTTAAAACTTTTATTTGACAAGATAAAGGGAAAATATTATATAGTACTTCTTCTAGTTCTCCTGAAGGCTTTAAGGCGTGTTCTTTAACTTCACCCGTTATTTCAAAATTAGCATAAAAATAACGATTACCTTTACCAGCGATATAAACAATCACTTTATCCTTAGGATTTAATTTTTTTATATTTGGAGTTGTAGGGGTAAAGACCCAATGATTATTAGCTAATAATTGGTCTGCTATTTCTTTTCCAGAAAAAAACCTATCCCCAAGCGAAAGATCATTAATTATAAAAAGATAATACAACTAATTCACCTCCAATTTCATATTCCGTTATTTATGTTACTCCCTTTATTCCACTCCCAATGCTTTGAATACCGCATCTTCAGGACTTTGATAAAAAGATATCTGAAATTTAGAGAATAATTCTGGCGGAACTGTGTTAATGTCCGCGGCAGAAGCCATAGGTAGGAGTACTTTTTTCGCCCCTGCATCAAAACAAACTTGAAGTGTAGAAGCCAGTTCCTCCACCTTATTAATGGTTCCCCCTATGCTCATTGACCCTAATACCACCAATTGACTTAATACAGGTTTTTTTAATGCTCCA
>DUOV01000084.1 GCA_012838615.1 Clostridia bacterium
GCGGAACAATCATTCGCCTGCTCCCTCTACTTTGAAAAACCGCAACAAAAAAGGACTGAAATACCAGTCCTACTTTTGCTCCATTATCTTTTTTACGGCTTCTACTATAGCCTGGGGAGTTAAATTGAATTTTTCCAGTAATTGGCCGGGAGTGCCTGATTCACCAAAGACATCTTTGATTCCTACCCGCCGGACAGGTACCGGGAAATGCTCGGTAACAAGCTCGGCTACTGCTGAACCAAGTCCGCCAATAATACTATGTTCTTCTGCTGTTACAACCCTTCCTGTTTTCTTCACCGATTGCAAAATGGCTTCCTCATCTAAGGGCTTAATTGTTGACATGTTGATTACTTCAGCCTGGATTCCCTCTTCAGCTAAAAGTTTTGCTGCTTCTAAAGCTTTGCTTACCATAATCCCGGTAGCAATAATTGTCACATCTTGACCTTGTTGCAAAAAGCTAGCTTTACCTAGCTGGAAAGTATAGCTTTCATCATAGAGTACCGGTACAGCAGGACGGCCTAGGCGCAAATAAACCGGCCCTTCATAGGCAGCTATAGCCTTGACAGCCTTTTCCGTTTCTACTGCATCTGCCGGAACAACAATAGTCATATTAGGCACAGAACGCATGATCCCTATATCCTCTACCGTCTGATGGGAACCTCCGTCTTCACCAACGGTAATCCCGGCATGGGTAGCTGCAATTTTAACGTTTAGTTTTGGATAGGCAACTGAGTTGCGTATTTGCTCAAAAGCCCTGCCAGTAGCAAACATGGCAAAAGAGCTGGCAAAAGGAATTTTGCCGGAAGCGGCCAACCCTGCCGCTATGCCTATCATATTCTGCTCGGCAATACCTATATCAAAAAAACGTTCAGGAATAGCTTTAGCAAAATCGATAGTCTTGGTCGATTTAGCCAGATCTGCATCCAGAACAACTATTTTCTCATTGCTTTGACCTAAGGCTACAAGAGCTTTACCATAAGCATCCCGAGTGGCAATCTTTTTCTCCATCTATATACCTCCGATTTAAAGTTTAGAGTTAAGAGTGAAAAGGTTTAAAAAGTCGTTAGTCCTTAGTAAAGTCCCCAGTCCTCAGTCCCTAGTCCCCAGCAAAATCTTACCTCTCTCCTTGAGGGAGAAGGTGCAAGTTTTTTAAGTGGAGTGCCGTAGGTAGTAGCCCTTCGAACCTCGAACTTCGAGCTGGACTGGCGACTCTGAACTATTCTAACTTCGTTAGGATAGCTCAGCTAAGGCCCGCTCCATTTCATCAGGTTTAGGTGCTACGCCGTGCCAACCCACTTGGTTTTCCATAAAAGATACACCTTTACCTTTTACCGTCTTGGCTACAATCATAGTCGGCTTGCCAAAAGTAGATTTAGCAATTTTCACGGCAGCAATTATTTCTTCCATGTTGTGTCCGTCTATTTCTACCACATGCCAGCCAAAAGCTTTCCACTTATCAGCTACTGGCTCAGGATTCATAATATCGCTGACAGGCCCGTCAATTTGGAAACCGTTATAATCTAAAAAAGCAGTTAAATTATCCAGTTTGAAGTGGGCTGCAGCCATGGCAGCCTCCCAGACCATTCCTTCCTGAATTTCACCATCACCCAGGAGAGTGTAGACCTGATACTTCTTCTTATCCAATTTACCTGCTAAAGCCATGCCAACCGCCGCGGAAAGTCCCTGACCTAGTGAACCTGTAGACATTTCCACCCCCGGCACTTTTTGCATGTCCGGATGACCCTGTAACTGACTGCCTAATTTACGTAAAGTATGTATCTCCTCCTTGGGAAAATAACCACGCTGGGCCAAAGCAGCGTACAGCACCGGAGCTGCATGACCTTTAGACAAAACAAAACGATCCCTATCTGGATGTTTAGGGTTGGCAGGATCGTTACGCATAAGATAGAAATAAAGGGCAGTAACAATATCAGCTGCCGATAAAGAGCCACCTGGATGACCTGAACCTGCCTCTCCCACCATGGTAATAATATCTCTTCTGATTTGTCTTGCTTGGTCTTCTAGTTCTTTTAATATTTCCTTTTCCAAGAATATTACCTCCTTTGGCCATCTACCATACTTTTAAATCCTTCGCCTAAAACCTCATTCATATTAGATACCATCACAAAAGCCCTGGGATCAATATTTCGCACCAAGTTTTTTAAAGTGCTTAGCTCAGAACGTCCTACCACAACTAAAAGTATCTCCCTGGAGCGACCTGAAAAACCTCCTCTGCCTTCCAGGTAAGTTATGCCCCTGTTTAAATCTTGTAAAATAGCCTTGCCTATTTGAGAATTATAATCAGATATTATAAACACCGCTTTGGCAAAACCTTCCCCTTCTTGTATTAAGTCTATTACTTTAGAAGTCAAAAATACAACTAAAAATGCATATAAAGCCAATTCAATTCCAAAAACAAAAGCAGCCAAAATGATTACCAGGCCGTCGATTAAAAGAAGTGTTTGCCCCACACTAATTCTAAGGTAGCGGTAGATAATCTGGGCTGCTAAATCTGTACCTCCTGTAGTAGCACCAAAGCGGAAAACCACACCTAAGCCAAGACCGACTACCAAACCGCCGTAAATGGAGGATAAGAGCAGATCTCTGGTGGGAGGGGAAACAAAAGTCTCAAGAAGATCAACAAAAAGCGAGAAAGTAACGGTAGCATACAAGGTTTTAAAGATGAATTTCATTCCCAGCTCTTTAATTCCCAATAAAAACAGCGGGATATTTATAACAAGCATCGTGATACCAACTTTAAACCCAAAGGTATAGTAAATTACAGTAGCAAGACCACTAACCCCTCCTGAAGCAATCCTATTAGGAATAAGAAATACCGACATGCCAAGAGCTGTTATAAAGGTTCCTATGGTTATGCCAACATAATCCCATATTTTGTTTGCCATGTTATTTACACCACCCGCTGCGCGGAGTCGCCAAAACTCAGTAGTCCTCAGTCATCAGTCGCCAGTCCCAGTAAATTCAATTCAAAATTCATAATTTAAAATTCAAAATTACTCTTCACTCTTCACTTTTAACTTTTAATCAATACTTTTTCGTTTCCTAAACCATTTTTGTTACCTATGTCCTGACTGAACCCAAAATTATAAAAACTAACGACTAACGACCAAGGACTGGCGACTTATTAATACTCTTAACTCTTTACAGGATATTTTATCCAGCAATATTTTGCAAGTAAATAACTAAATAAAAAAATGTAAAAAGAAACCTCCCAAAGAGAGGTTTAACTATTTTTTGATGATAGCTCCTGAAGGGCAAACACTAACACAAGAGCCACAATCATCACACTCAGATTCTATTATCCGAAAAGAACTAGCCGAACTGGTTTCTTGTTCCTCCATGGTCCCATCCCTTACCACATCCGTGGTAGAACTGATATCGCCTGTAGTATTGTAAAAGTATCCGTCATCTATAGCGTCTTTTTCGCAAGCTACCATACAATCGCCACAAGCAATACAATTATCTGTGATTTTATAAGGCATAGTCCTACCTCCTTCCTAAGTTTAGTGTTTGACTCAAGAGGTAGCCTTATGCATTATTCTAGTACTTTTTAGAAACCTACCCGGCCAGTCTTCTTTCATCACTATCTAATAAACGTGGTAAGCTCACAGTAAATTTAACCGAAGGATTAACACTATCTTCCTTAATTTCAAAATCTATTTTTCCGTTAAATTTTGAAATTAAATCACACACTATAGCTAATCCCATACCAGAACCATCTTTACCTTTAGTTGTAAAACCTTTTTCAAAAATTTTATCTTGAATTTCAGGTTTAATTATTCCTGGGTTTTCAATTTCAAAGACATACCAATTTGAATTTTCAGAAATATTTATTGCTATCCATTTGTTATCATGTTGTGCAGTTTCGTATATGGCATTATCCAACAAATTGCCGATAATACTTATAAAAGTATATCCGGCTGAGATATAAAAGCAGGAATAAATTTTCTAAATGGCCAAACATAATGTGCAGCCAAATATGTTCAATTAAATATTCCATTGAGTATCCCGACCACATTACGACTAAACCACAAAGTCCTCCACCAAGCATAATTAGAGAAAAACCAAAAGCGGTAATTCCTAGACAATGCATTATATTTAACTTCAATAATAAAAATAATAGAAGACAATACAGAATTGCTAAAATCAAGGTGTGAGTGCCATAGGGAATCTGAAAAATTGCATTCCCCCCCTTTTTTTCCATGATTACCTTTAAAAAAGTTTTTCTATTTATTTACTATGTTTACATTAATTGTATTGAATAGTGTCGATTTATGTCAATTTGCCCCCACCGACTTTTCAAACCAGCAAAGATATAAATTCCTGGTAGAAAAATAAAGCCTGAGCAATTAAGCTCAGGCTTTTTACCTATTCCCTATTTACATTAGCATTCAGATGTAAGTAAGCTTTGATAAACTGAGTCAAATCACCGTCCATAACTGCTTGCACATTACCAACTTCCAGATTAGTCCGGTGGTCTTTAACCAAGCTGTAAGGATGAAAAACGTAAGACCGAATTTGGCTGCCCCAGGCAATCTCCATTTGATCGCCTCGGATTTCAGCCAATTCCTCTTCCTGTTGCTGCCGCTTTAGATCAAAAAGCTTAGCCTGGAGAATTTTCATAGCTCCAATCCGGTTAGCATGCTGAGAACGCTCATTTTGACATTGTACTACAATGCCCGTTGGCAGGTGAGTAATCCGTACAGCCGAATCGGTTTTGTTGACATGCTGACCACCGGCCCCTCCTGCCCGGTAAGTATCGATTTTTATTTCAGACGGGTCAACAGTAACCCCTTCATCCTCATCAACTTCTGGGATTACATCCAAGGAAGCAAAAGATGTATGGCGTCTTCCTGAAGTATCAAAAGGAGAAATCCGAACTAAGCGGTGAACACCTTTTTCAGCCTTTAAATAGCCATAAGCATTTTCTCCTTTGACCAAAATGGTAGCACTTTTGACTCCTGCTTCATCACCGCCTAAATAATCCAGAATCTGTACTTGGTAATTTTGCGTTTCAGCCCAGCGGGTATACATCCTTAAGAGCATCTCCACCCAGTCCTGGGCTTCTGTCCCACCTGCTCCTGCATGAAAAGATAGTATAGCGTTATGGCTGTCGTAAGGTCCCGCCAGCAAAGTAGTAAGCTCCAATTGTTCCAACCGCTCGGTAATATCCTCAAAATTCCTGATCCACTCAGCTTCCAGGCTTTTATCTTCTTCTTCCTTTAGCAAGTCATATAATCCGCTTAAATCTTCCAAGTCTTTCTCCAGAGTGCTGAAAACCTTTACTTTATCCTTCAGGTTGGTCAGCTTTTGCATCACCTTTTGGGCTTCCTCCCTGTTATCCCAAAAGTCTTGAGCGCTTATCTTTTTTTCTAATTTGTCTATCTCTTCGTTTCTCTTATCAATGTCAAAGAGAAACCCTCAATTCTTGTATTTTTTGCTTCATTTCTGCCAACTCAGCAGCATATTCCTTTAACAAAATTCCACCACCCTTTGTAGTTTTGAGTCTTAGGTCAGTCCCTAGTCACCAGTAAATTACGCCCCATGTCACATTCGTGACATCCTCCGTCTAAGAAGCAAGAAACCAGAAGCCAAAAGCAAGATATATACTTTATTTCTTGATCCCTGCCTCCTGCTTCTTGCCTCTTGAATGTAGGGGCGGGGTTCCATCCCCGTCCGTGACCCAAAGTAGTAGCAGCATAAAATGTTAAGCCAAAAATGCAAACATGCATTACTGGGGACTAGCGACTGGGGACTGGCGACTCATCATAGCGGAACCAACGACTTGCGGAAAGTAGTGGCAAAAGGCCACTACTTTCCGCAGCATTTCTTATACTTTTTGCCGCTGCCACAAGGACAAGGGTCATTGCGGCCAACTGTTTTTTCCTTGCGGACAGGTTTTTTCTCCTGTCCTTCCTCAGCATATCTATTTTCCACCACGTTTTTAGGCTTTTCTTGTTCCCTGACAACTGTTACACGGAAGATCAAGCGAGCCATGTCTTCCTTAATGGCTTCAATCATGCCGTTAAACATTTCGTAACCTTCAAACTTATACTCGATTAAAGGATCTTTCTGGCCATAAGCTCTAAGACCAATTCCCTGACGCAGCTGATCCATAGCATCTAAATGATCCATCCACTTTTCATCTACGATCCTTAAGAGTAACATCCGTTCCAGTTCACGCATGGTATCCGGGCCCAGGTCTGCCTCTTTAAGTTCGTATCTTTCGTCAACTTTACTGTGCAAGAGTTCCCTGATTTCTTCTTCCTTCATAGCTGCCAGCTGTTCTACTTTTAGATTATGACCTGGCAAGAAACTTTGTTCCACAGCAACCAGAAAACTGGACAAATCAAAATCCCTTTCCCCGGTCTGCTGATTTTCGGCGATAAAACGATCAATAGTGCTATCTACAACAGAGTGAATCATATCCAGCACATTTTCTTTTAAGTTTTCACCACGTAAAACCTGCATACGCTGCTTATATATTACTTCCCGCTGCTGGTTCATTACGTCATCATATTCAAGGACATGCTTACGGATATCAAAGTTGCGAGCTTCTACCCTTTTTTGCGCTGATTCTATGGAGCGGGAAATCATCGGATGATCAATAGGCGTAGAATCATCCATACCAAGACGATCCATGATACCTGTAATATTGTCTGAACCAAAAAGACGCATGAGTTCATCTTCCAAAGAAACATAGAAGCGGCTTGAGCCCGGATCCCCTTGACGGCCGGCCCGGCCCCTAAGCTGGTTATCGATCCGGCGGGATTCATGCCTTTCTGTCCCGATAATATGGAGACCTCCTAACTCAGCCACACCTTCCCCTAAAATTATGTCTGTACCACGACCGGCCATATTGGTCGCAATAGTTACAGCACCTTTTTGACCTGCCAGAGCAACAATTTCTGCTTCTTTTTCATGGTACTTAGCATTTAACACTTGATGGGGTATACCTCTTTTTTTCAGAGCTGCACTTAACAGCTCTGATTTTTCAATACTGATAGTACCCACAAGAACAGGCTGGCCTTTTTGGTGTCTCTCAATGATCTCCTCGATTACAGCTTCAAACTTGCCTTTTTCCGTACGATAAACCACATCCGGCAAATCTTGGCGGATCATAGGCTTATTGGTTGGAATGACAACTACGTCTAAACCATAGATTTTGCGAAACTCTTCTTCTTCAGTAGCTGCAGTACCTGTCATACCTGCCAGCTTCTTATACATCCGGAAATAGTTCTGAAAAGTAATGGTGGCTAAGGTTTGGGATTCCCGCTCGATTTGCACTCCTTCCTTAGCTTCAATAGCCTGGTGGAGCCCATCGCTGTAACGACGTCCAAACATCAAGCGCCCGGTAAATTCATCAACTATAATTACTTGGTTATCCTTTACTACATAATCCACATCTCTTTTCATCAGGACATGGGCCTTGAGGGCCTGGTTAACATGGTGACTTAATTCAGTATTACTTTCATCATACAAATTTTCCACACCAAGCATATTTTCCACCCGGTGGATTCCATGTTCAGTTAAAGTTACCGCTTTAGCTTTTTCATCAACGGTATAATCTTCTTCTTTTTTAAGCCTGGGAATAATTCTGGCTACAGCATAATAAAGCTCCGTAGGTTTATCAGCTTGACCGGAAATGATCAGGGGTGTTCTGGCTTCGTCGATTAAAATACTGTCAACTTCGTCTACAATGGCATAATTTAGTTCCCTTTGCACCATGTTATCCGGATGATGGGCCATATTATCCCGTAAATAGTCAAAACCAAATTCATTATTAGTCCCGTAAGTAATATCGGCGTTGTAAGAATTTTTCCGTTCGGAAAAATCCAGACCGTGAACAATGAGCCCTACTTCCAAGCCTAAAAAACGGTAGATCTGACCCATCCATTCACTATCCCGTTTAGCCAGATAGTCGTTAACAGTAACAATATGAACCCCTTGTCCTGCCAAAGCGTTTAAATAAGCCGGCAAGGTAGCAACTAAGGTTTTTCCCTCACCTGTCTTCATCTCTGAAATTCGCCCCTGGTGGAGTACTATACCACCCATTAGCTGTACATCAAAATGGCGTAAGCCTAAAACCCGCTTGGAAGCTTCCCGGACAACAGCAAAAGCCTCAGGCAAAATATCATCCAGGGACTCACCGCGGGCAACCCTTTCTTTAAATTCACCTGTTTTAGCACTTAACTCATGGTCGCTAAGTTTTTCCAGCTCAGGTTCTAAACTATTTATTCTATCCACTTGTTTGGTCAGTTTCTTTATTTCTCTGGCATTATCGTCCAAAAGTCGTTTTATAAATCCGAGCATTTCATCGCTCCTCCTAAAACCTATTAATTAGGATTACTGGTTTATCTTTAGTAAGCATCTTTTAATTTTAACATTAATTACCCCTGCCTTCAAGGAGACGGGTAATACCAATCGAGTAGGAGCTGAATAATTATTTTATTCAGCGTCCTCTCACACCACCGTACGTACCGTTCGGTATACGGCGGTTCATTAAGAATTATGCATTAACTGATATCTCTTAGATATGCTTTTAAAA
>DUOV01000085.1 GCA_012838615.1 Clostridia bacterium
ATGGCAGTAGAAAAAGTTAAAGAATTTTTTGACGTAAATTTTGAACTGGAAAGACTTATAAACTATTTAGAAAAATCGGGGCTTTTTGTACGTATTATGCCTGATCTGATCTTCAGTAAAAGAGTCTTTAACAAGTTATTGGACAAGTTATCTGTCGAAGATCAGTTAGAACTATTTAGGCAGTCTGAGCAGGATGTTTTGCAGGAAGCGGAGCTAATGCTCATCATCAAGGATACTAATCCTACCAAACGACAGTATATCTTATCATCTCGGGATTTGGAAACAGGAAGACTTTCCTTAACTAAGCGCCTGAGCAAAACTTTTCGCGACTTTCCTGAGGTTTGTTATTTTAATATTGATTTAAATGGCAAAAGCAAGGGAATCTGGTATTTTGCCAAATATAATACCCTCTTTGATTTAAAAGATTGGTATGAAGAAAATAAACTTGAACCGGGTCACATTCTGGAGTTAAGTTGGTCAGAAGGAGATGTTATTCCTAACTTTAAGCTCACCATTACAGGTGAGAGGGAAGCGGAAGTACATAGTGAGGGTAAACGGGTAATAGAGCTCGCCCGTTTTTGTCGCAAAGCAAGATGTGAACAGTTAGATTTGGAAACTACTTTGTTTGGTATTATGGAGTGTTTCCCCGCCGGTTTACATTTGGATTATATAAGAAAAGCTTTGGAGATGGCAGAAGTAAACACTAACCAGTTGGAATCTTTACTTAGTGCCTATCCCTTTCTGGAAGAAATAGATAGTCAAGTTTGGCGCTGTAATATTGCTATGAAAAACAGTTATTTTGACTTCCTAAATCAAATCATGGAGGCCCAAAAAGAATTGGAAACAGCTAGAAGGGAGGTAGCCGGCTCTTTAGCCGAAGTTTTAAACCTGCAGACAGAAAAAGATAATTTATATGAAGAACTTACTTACCTGCAAAAAGTACACAGAGAGGAGCAAGCTCTTTATCAGCAAAAATTAAGTGAATTAGCTGTTCAAAATGAGCATTATCAGATAGAGAATGCTAAGCTTAAGAGTGAGTTGGAAAGATTAAAAGAGCATGAAAAAGAGTTACTCCAGGAAATCCACACCCAAGGCGAACAGTTAACCAGTTTGAGGAAGGAAAAAAACAAATTAAAAGTGCGCAACGAACAGTTAGAAAACAAGGTCATTCAGGTACAGGGTAGTCTGGTCCGTAGTTTGGAAGAAGCAGAATCTGAAATCATTCGTCTAAAAAAACAAGTGGCTGAGAAAAGTTCCCATATTGACAGCCTTCAGTATGCTAATCGGGAATTGCAGAAAAATTTAGCCCGACTCCATGAAGAACGACGTGATATGAAACGTAAGTTATCTTATTGGCCGGTTCGTTTAATATTAGCCCTTTTAGGCTTAACAAATGGTAGAAATAAAGCTGTGTCTGGTTAGACACAGCTTTATTCTTGTGGCTTAATTTTTGCGTATTGGAATTTTTGCAGATTTTCGGCTGCAGGTACGGAAAGCTTATTATGCTGCCTGATTTTGGGAAAAATAGAGAAAGAGTTGAGGTTATCTATTATACCTCCAGGGAAAGTAAGTCCTTTTTCCAAGGCATTTTTATCCCCAATAGCTGTAATAACAATAGGATAGTAAATTCTTTGCTGATCTATGGCAATATAATAAGAATACTCATTCTCCACCTGGGTAATGGCTGTTGTGGCCATCATACGGTGGCCATTAATAGAAATAGCTTCAGCTCCGGAAGCCCAAAGCTCATTAACTAAATCTACCAAGTCTATTGCTAAGACAGGAGTGTCTCCATCAATAGTTACGGTAATACCAGGCCCGGTAGCGGCAAGTCCTCCGTTTATGAGACGCAACTTAGTAATTTCTTCTTGCAAATTTTGGTAGTATGTTTCGCCCTCAGAAGCTTGGAAAACCAAAGAGCGATGTTGCTCTGACAAAACTCGTATTTCGTTTTCCAGTTTATTGCGTTTTTCATTGAGACTTTTCCACATAACTGCCAGATCTTCTGTCTTTTGTTTGGCTAGGGACTCTAAAATATCCTGCTGGGTTTTAAACTGTAGAGACAACAGGATACCTAGTACTAGAAGTACGACAGTAATGGATATCTGCCAGCGATTCTTATTTATTACTGCTCACCTCCTCTTTAGCTTCACGAGCATAGAGGGGAGTATAACTACCCTTGTAAGCGGGTACTTCGACCTTTTCAAATTTTTCTATCTTAATAGGAAAATCTTTCATCTTCAAGAAATTGTATTCCTGGCCATTTAAAACCCCTTGTTCCAACTGTTCCGGATCACCTATGGCCGTAATTTCGTAAGGTGGAGCCATGCGGGTAGAATTTACCAGGATTACAGTCCCAACACAGCGAATATTACTAGTAGAAACAATTCGCTGATTATTTATACTGATGGCCTCTGCCCCGGCGTTTTTCAAATCATTAACAAGGTATAGCACATTTTTATCATGGATGATATAATTTTCTGGGTTATATGTTAAAACATCGGAGGTCTTAGCAGCTTCAGCCCCTTTAGGATTGTCATCTAAAGTAACCTTGATTCCGGGCCCTTCCAAAGGGGTAAGTCCAGTTTGCATTCTTAAACCTTCTCGATAAGCGTTAAGGTTTTCAAAAAGTGCTTCACCTTTTACTTGCTCTTCTTGAATTGCACTTATTTGCTTATGGAGGTTTGCAATCGTCTCTTCAAGGCTGGCGATTTCATTCTCTTGTTGCTCAATAATAGCAATAAGGTTATCAGTTTTATTATTAGCTGTAGCTTCCTGGGTGGCTTTATTAGTTCTAAAAAGGCCTACAATAAGGATTCCGGAAACCATTGCTATTATAGTTATATAAACGTGCCACTTTTTTACCATTTTGATGTCACTCCTTTAATATCATTTTAAAGGAAGTCAAAGCTTGTCGCAAATAAGTCTTGTTAGAGTCTTTTAGCATGCAGGTATTTACATAATACTTGTCGAAACAGCCATAGTAAGCTATATATAAGGTTGAATTAGACTTGCTTAGGTAATTGTATCTTAACTTACCAACTGGTTCAATAGTACATTTTCCCCAAAGTAGCGTGTGGAGTGAATTTAATGCTATCAAGATTAGCCTTGCTTCCTATAAATAATATATTCGATTTATTTTTAGCTTTAATTGATATCATAGTAGTAGCATTTGTAATTTATCGTGCCATGATGTTAATTAAAGGGACCAGAGCGGTTCAATTATTAAAGGGTTTGGCTATCTTGGTTGTTGCTTCTTTTTTTAGTAAAGTTCTTGGCCTTGATACAATTCAATGGATCCTAGAGCAAGTACGTCTAGCTATTGTGGTTGCTTTACCTATTGTATTTCAACCTGAGCTGAGAAGGGCCTTGGAAAAGCTCGGTAGAGGGAAGTTTTTTGCCAGACCTTTAAGTTATCTAGGAGAAGAAGATATGTCCCGGCTTATTTCTGAGCTGGTTCGTGCTACTCAAAGTTTAGCAAAGAATAAAATTGGTGCTCTGATAATCTTGGAAAGGGAAATTGGAGTTAACGATTTTATAGAAACAGGTGTTAAATTAGACGCTGTAGTCACGGTAGAGTTACTCTTAAATATTTTTGAGCCTAACACGCCTTTGCATGACGGGGCCGCCATTATCCGCGGAGACCGAATTATTGCCGCTGGTTGCTTCCTGCCCTTAACAGACAGTCCCTATTTGAGCAAACAACTTGGAACACGCCATCGGGCGGCACTTGGTGTTACTGAAATTTCCGATGCGGTAGCAATTATAGTTTCAGAAGAAACAGGTACTATTTCAGTAGCTGACGAGGGAAAACTTACTCGCTATTTGGAAGAAAAAAACCTAAGAGAAACTCTGGAAGATTTGCTTTTGCCCCGTAACAATCAAGGCGCTACTGCTTTTTGGCTGAGGAGGGGTAAATAATGCATCGCTTTTTTAGACAAAACCTTTCTTACCGAATTATTTCCCTACTAATTGCAGTAACTTTGTGGCTATGGGTTACTACTGAAAGCAACCCAACTCAGGAAAAAGTACTAGAGGTGCCTTTGGAAACTAAAAATTTAGCTGCTCATTTAATGGTAGCTCAAATACCTGATAGCATAAAAGTACGGATTGAAGGAAGAGAAAATATAGTAGAGGATATAACTTCCAGAGACATAAGTGCGATTGTTAATTTGGCCGGAGCTAAGGTAGGCAGCAATACTACTACTGTAGAAGTGACTTTGCCGGCAGGTGTTCAACTGGTTAACACTACCCCTTCTCAGGTTAAGGTGGTAATCGATCAGGTGGAAGAAATTCAGGTTGGCATAAGCGTGGAGACTGAGGGACGAATTCAGGAAGGTTATAGTGCTATTACTCCCTTGGCAACTCCTTCAGAAATACTTATTAAAGGGCCCAAAAGTCTCTTGGATACTATTGACGAAGTATTTGTTACAGCCAGGATAGAAGGTTATTCTCAAAGCTATAAGGAAAATCTTCCTATCAAAATTAAAGACACTAAAGGTAATTTTATTCAGGAGTGGCTGCGGCTGGAGCCCAGTCACGTAGAAGTATATATACCAATTTTAAAAGATGAACCTAGTGAAAAAATAATAGTTAAACCGGCTATTATAGGAAATCCGGCTGACGGATACCAGATTAAGCAAGTAAAAGTTGAACCTGAATTTGTTGAAGTTGTTGGCTCATACAATATTTTATCTACTTTAGATTATTTATCTACGGAAACAATTATCGTTGATGAGCTTACTTCCGATTTGATTCAGGAAGTTGGAATAGTCAGCCCCGACGAAAGCATTGAAATTTCGCCTAACAATGTTAGAGTTATTATTCAGTTGGAGGAATTGCCCGAGCAGAGACCGTAGAACGGTCTCTTTTAATTAATTTTGAATTTGAATTAAGAATTGTAAATTATAAATTTTGAATTGGCTTGACAGCGCTAAATCTTTGAATTAAGATTTTTGAGTTATTTTAAATAAATAGTCTTTGGTCCTCATCGAAAACCAAGTATATGAAGTCACTTTAAGTATTATCCTATGCTTAAACCTAAAACAAAGCTAAAAACTGGTGACCCCTAAAGGACTGATTGAACTACTTAACTTAGAGGTAAGCGACTCACGTGCCAACTTTAAGTAAATAGCCCCTTGTCGGGGCGTCGCGAGGACTGATGACTGGCGACTATTAAACAGAGAGGAGTCAATAGCATGGGAAATCTATTTGGAACAGATGGTGTACGTGGTGTGGCCAACCAAGAGCTTACACCGGAATTAGTTTTTAAACTTGGAAGAGCAGCAGCTTATCATTTGGCTCAGCAGAGTGAACAAGCTACAGTTGTTATAGGTAAGGATACTAGAGTTTCCGGAGATATGCTGGAAGGGGCCTTAATTGCCGGTATTTGTTCTGTTGGTGTAAACGTTTATCGTTTAGGAGTCCTTCCTACTCCTGGAATTGCTTATTTAACCAGAAAACTAGGGGCAACAGCAGGAGCAGTAATTTCCGCTTCTCATAACCCGGTAGCTGATAATGGTATTAAATTTTTTGACAACAGAGGTTATAAGCTTCCTGACGAAATAGAAGAACAAATCGAAAAAACTGTTCAGCAAAAAGCAGACGATCTTCCTCGTCCTATTGGAACAGCTGTAGGAAAAGTTATGGAAGTGAATGACGCAGTAGAACAGTATGTTGACTTTGCGGTTTCAACCTTTGCAGGTAGCCTGAAAGGACTTAAAATTGTCTTGGATTGTGCCAACGGGGCATCTTCTAAAGTAACCCCAGTAGTTTTAAGAAGACTGGGCGCCCAGGTAATTAGTTTGTACAACAATCCCGATGGGACTAATATTAATTTGAATTGTGGCTCTACCCATCCTGAAAGCTTGCAGAAGGCGGTAGTCAATTATGGAGCTGATTTAGGTTTTGCTCACGACGGGGATGCAGACCGGGTATTGGCAGTTGACGAAAAAGGCAATCTGGTAGATGGTGACCAAATTATGGTGATGTGTGCTTTGAAACTGAAAGAGCAGGCCAGACTCCGTAACAATACGGTGGTTGTTACGATTATGAGTAACTTAGGTTTACATCAGGCTTTGAAGAAAGCAGGTATTACGGTAAAGCAAACCAAGGTTGGAGATAGATACGTTTTTGAAGAAATGCTTAAAAGTGGCGCTGTAATCGGTGGGGAACAGTCAGGACATATTATTTTCCTGGATAATAATACTACGGGGGACGGTTTGATTACTGCTTTGCAAGTACTACAAACAGTAGTTGATAGCGGCAAAAAATTAAGTGAACTGGCTGGTTTAATGCGGCGGATGCCTCAAACCCTTGTTAACGTACGGGTAACCAACAAAAAAGAAGCCATGGAAAAACAAGAATTTTTAAGTGCTATAGCAGAGGTGGAAAAAGAACTGGGCGAAGATGGCAGGGTTATTGTGCGCCCTTCCGGGACAGAACCTCTGATTCGAATCATGGTAGAAGGGCCCGATCAAAAGGCCCTACAGGAAAAAGCAAATCATTTAGCAGATCTTATACGGGGCTAGTTGTTAGCCCCTTTTTTAGTATGGCAAGACTTTATATCTTTGCGGTTTTACAAAGCCAGCAGGAAAGCGGGCCAATGCACAATCATTCGCTCGCTTTTTAAAACAAAGATGAAGAATAGTTCGTTCTTGGACATAAAAAGGATATATCTCCATGTTAACCTGTACTTGGAGGTGAAAAGATGGTCTTTAAGCTTCTTTTGGTAGAAGACGATAGCGAGCTGAGAGAAATTATTGCCGATTATTTTACAGAAAAAAGTAGTGGTACTTTTGTGCTCCACTCAGCAGAAAGCGGAGATAAGGGTCATGAAATGTGTCTTGAGAACCAATATGATTTAGTGCTTTTGGATGTAATGTTGCCGGAGGTTGATGGATTTACAATTTGCCGGGAGCTTAGAAAAACTAGTGATGTGCCTATTATTTTTATTACAGCTAGACATAGTGAGGATGATAGGTTGCACGGCTACCACCTTGGCTGTGATGACTATGTAACAAAGCCCTTTTCTTTGGCAGAACTTTTTGCTAAAGTAACTGCTTTATTGAAGCGGGCCAAAGGTATGGTTCGGACTGAAATAATGGCAGCAGGCAGCATAAGGTTAGACCCCTATCGCTTTAGGGTGCTGGTAAAAGAAGAGGAAGTCGTACTGGCTCCTAAAGAATTTGCCGTTTTAAAGATCCTTATGGAAAACGCGGGACAAGTGGTGAGCCGGGATACGCTACTTACCCGGGTCTGGGGCTATGATTTTGAAGGTAGCGACAGAGTAGTTGACAACCATATTAAAAAGCTGCGTAAAGCTTTGGGTAGTGCGGCCTCGCAAATTAAAACCGTCTTTAAAATAGGTTATAAACTGGAGGAAAAATGATGAAGAAGAGCAGAACTAAGGGGATAATTTACTTTCGAACCTTTGGGGCGTTTTTAGCTATCTATATAATACTAATGCTGGCTTTTAGCGCCTATTTAGTAGAACAGGAGAAAAAGGCAGCTGGCATTGAGCTGGAAACCTTTGCTTTGCAGGTTAACCGTAGAGTCGAAGAGATTTTACAAAATTATCTGGACGCTGAGGGTCGGATAACTGATACTTCAAAAGTTAAGCAGGAGTTGCTAATGGAGACGCCTTTTTTCACCCGTCTGGGTTCGGAACTGGCCATCTTTACAGGTGACTACAAACTTTTATTTAATACTAATAACTATTGGCACTGTAGCTATACGAAATATAAAGAAGGGAACAGGCATTATACAGCGAAAGCCTATTTAAATCCCAGGGACTGGTTCAGTAAGGAAGAAGTAAAGGAGCTGGAAGAATATTTATACGCTGATCCCAAGCCTAAAAAGATCGGAGACTTGGCAGGATATTCGCTAACCTTAGAGGGTCTCTGGGTAGATAATGGTATGATCATTCCGAAGAAAATAACTGTTACCCCTATGTATGCTCAAAAATTTAACGAGCAGGGAGAAGTAATCTCAAGTGGTGGTGAAAGGACCGGGGAAATAGTTTATGTTACAGGTTATCAAAATGCGAAGGATTTACCCTATTTTGAACATGCTGGTATTATTCCTTATATTAGTGGCAATCCGGGCAGCCAAAAACGAACCGAGCTTCGCCAGATGGTGAGAGATCAAGCTAAATTAATGGCAGCCGTTGACCAGTTTAGTGGTTTGGAGAGCTTAATTCAAAGGGTAGGGTTTTTAACTTATCGTTACTACTTGCCCGTACCTTATCAAAATACGGTTAGAGTAAAAGATGATCAGAGTCTGGAAAGCGCTTTTTGGACAGTACTGGGCCGGAATGTCAATATTGGGGAACGCTGCTTTGCTACCTTGGCTTTTGTTTGGCTTGCTTGCCTCATCACCTTTAGTGGGGCAGCCTTAATACTTGCCAGGCAGACTTATAAAACTTATAGGCAGCAAGAGGAAGCTGAAAAGCAGCGCAGGGAACTGACTGATGCCCTGGCTCACGATCTGAAAACCCCTTTAAGCATAATCTCCGGTTACGCGCAGAATTTGCTGGAAAACGTCCAAATAACAAAAAGGGAGTATTATGCTAGCCAGATTCAGACCAACGTAAACCGGATGGATAAAATAATCCACCAGATGCTTGAATTAACCAGATTAGAATCAGATTACCTTCAAATCAATCTTCAGAATGTAGCCCTTGCTGAAATATGTAGAGAAGTCATTGAACGTTACAAGCTGGTGTGGGAAGAAAAAATGATAACTACTTCTTTGGATGGTGAAGCAGTTATCAAGGCTGATTACCCTTTAATGCTGAGGGTTATTGACAACTTTTTTACTAATGCTCTGGACAATACACCTGAAGGGGGCAAAATAAGAATAAAGATCCTTGACGACACCCTGGAAATATATAATAGTGGCAGTCATATACCTGAAAACAAAATGGAGGAAATATGGCTACCCTTTAAGAAAGGTGATGCGGAACGGAGCCATTCTCGAGGTACAGGTCTGGGCCTGGCGATAATCCGTGCAATTCTGGACTTACACAGCTTTTCTTATGGAGCCCATAACAAGGAAGATGGAGTAGTCTTCTGGTTTAGATTTAGTTAACAGCAAAACTGCCTTGCTTGTAAGGCAGTTTTGTGGTTTCATATAATATAATAAATTCAAATGACTTTTTAGGGGAAGGATTTATTCCAGTAAATAGTTTCTAGCTGGATTTAGAGGTGAATGAAGTGAGAGAAAATATTAAAGCATTAAAAGCAGCCTTTCCTCATACTATTCCGGTTTTTACCGGCTTTACCTTTTTAGGAATTGCCTACGGCATTTTGATGAATAGCAAAGGGTATGGCGTTGGCTGGACGGTTTTAATGAGTTTAATGGCTTTTGCCGGTTCAGCCCAATATGTGGCCATCACTTTCTTGACTACGGTTTTTAATCCAGTTTATGCTTTGTTATTAACAATCATGGTAAACGCTCGCCACCTATTTTATGGTATAGCCATGCTTGATAAATATAAGGATGCTGGTAAGGTAAAGCCGTATCTTATTTTTGGTCTTTGTGACGAGACATTTTCTATTGTTTGTTCCACAGAGCCGCCAGAAGGTGTTAGTCGGAGCAGTTTTTACTTTTTTATTACCCTTCTGGACCATAGTTACTGGGTGTTGGGCTCGGCCATAGGAGGGCTACTAGGTTCTATGGTCTCATTTAATACCAAAGGACTTAGTTTTGTCTTAACAGCTCTTTTTGTGGTCATATTTGTGGGACAATGGAAAAGTCAGCAAGATCATAAACCGGCAGTAATCGGAGTGGTGTGCTCTGTTCTTTGTTTAGCTATTTTTGGCTCAAGTAATTTTATTATACCTGCTATGCTTGCTATTCTGGCTGTTTTGACCATATACCATAAAGGTTATGTAAAAGATAAGAAATTGATTGAGGAGAAAGCATAATGACTTTAACACCATTTGAGACTTTAATTATTATTTGCATGGTAACCTTAGGTACAATGCTAACCAGGTTTTTGCCCTTTTTATTGTTTAAAGGTACCAAATCAAAGAACTCTTACATTGGTTATCTCGGCCAGGTGTTACCTTATTCTGTTATCGGTTTGCTGGTCGTCTATTGCCTTAAGGACGTTAGCTTTACAAATCCTCCCTATGGGCTTCCAGAGGCCATAGCTATCCTTTGCATAACAATTCTTCATTATTGGAAGGAAAACACTTTACTAAGTATTGGGGTAGGGACGGTTATCTACATGTTCTTGGTTCAAACCGTATTTATTTAGTATTATTTTTTGTTAGGGGTGAGTTTATGAGACGAAAAGACAGAGAAATGAGCAGGGAATTTGGCTTAGAAATTATTGATAAGTCAAGCTACGGCGTTCTTTCAATGGCTGATGAGGGTAATCAGCCTTATGGGATACCCCTTTCCATTGTAAGAAGCGGCAATACTTTATACTTTCATTGTGCCATGGAGGGGCGAAAAGTTGACCTGCTTCAGAAGAACCCAAAAGTTAGCGTGACTTTTGTCGGGGAAACTCAGGTTCCCGAAATCTACACTAATGAGGAACTAGACGAGATAGTTCAGGATGAAGCTAAAGCAGCTATGCTAATAAGTAAGGTTTTTACTACGAACTATGAATCGGCAATTGTTACGGGAACCGCAAAAGTAGTTGAGGATGAGGAAAAAAAGATTAAGGCCTTAAAGCTGGTATGTGAAAAATACACACCTACCAAGATGGCTTATTTTCCTATGGCCATTAAAGCAAGCCTAAAAAGAACTAAGGTGTATTCTATAGAAATTGAAGAACTTACGGCTAAGGCTAAAAGGAAGAAATAATGGTTTGTTCTTTTACTCCTATATGTAAGGCTGCAACTCCACCGTCATAAGCCTTTACCTGGATATTAGTCAAGCCTGCTTGCCGAAACATTTCTTCCAATTTAGTTCTACTGGGAAAATTTCTGGCTGATTTATGTAACCAAAGATAATGGTCATACTTGTTGGTAAAAATTTTTCCTAATAAGGGCATTATATGCCTGAAATAGAAATAATATATTTGGCTATAAACCGGGATTGTCGGCTGAGAAGTTTCCAAGCAAGCTACTTTACCTCCTGGCTTAGTTACTCTACACATTTCCTTAAGGACTTGCAAATAGTCAGGAACATTACGTAAACCAAAGCTGATGGTTGTAACATCAAAGCTATTGTCAGGGTAGGGAATTTCCATAGCATTACCTTGGACCAATTCTACATTTTTTAGCTTTAGCTCAGCTACTTTTTCTCTTCCAATTGCAAGCATATTAGTGCTAAAATCTAGTCCATAAACTTTGCCCCTGCTACCTACTTTTTGAGCCAGCAAAATAGTATAATCGGCAGTTCCACAACAAACGTCCAATACTTTTTGGCCTTCCAAAATATTTATTCTATTAATTGAATCTGTACGCCAGACCTTATGGCGGTTGAAACTTATAAGGTTATTCACCATATCGTATTTAAGAGCGATATCCTGAAAAACTTGGTAAATTCTTTTTTCTTCAACCTTCATCATTGCCCTGACCACCTTAGATTTTGGTAGTTCAATTCTCATTTAGCTAAATGAGAATTACTTTCGCAGCTTTCTAACTTAATTATATATCATTTTTTTATTGCCGAGGAATGTATCCAATCATTCGCCCGCTTTATTATCTATTTATTTTAGGTAATTTTTAGCTTAACTTAGTATTGACAATTGAGATATAACATTATATTATTTCAGTTAATTAAATATTAACAGGCGTTGATTGGAATCAGTAGAAGGCTTTATAAGCTTGACAGAGAGCCGGTGGTTGGTGCAAATCGGTAAGTTTATACCTTTGAACTCATCCATGAGCTACTCCCTGAACATATAGTAGGGGATGTCGGATTCTACCGTTATGAAGATAGGTGGTGATGGCCGCCGAAAATGAGTGGGTTAATCTACTATGATTAGCCAATTAGAGTGGTACCGCGAGTAATGCCTCGTCTCTATTAAAAGAGACGGGGCTTTTTTAATTTAATGAAACGTAATATACGCAAATTATAACTAACAAAGGAGAAGGAGTGGTTTTTGAAATGACGAGAAAAATTTGGGTGTTGGATACAACCTTAAGAGATGGAGAACAAGTTCCCGGTGCTAAGCTCAATTTATATGAAAAGTTAGAGATAGCAAAACAGCTTAAGAAGCTGGGAGTAGATATTATTGAAGCCGGTTTTCCAGCTTCTTCAGTCGGCGATTTTAACGCTGTAAAAGAAGTTGCTACTAAAATAGGTAATACAGATGACATTATGATCACAGGTTTAGCCAGAGCAGTAAAGGCTGATATAGATGCTGTTTATAATAGTGTAAAATATGCTAAAAGGCCTTTAATCCATATTGTTTTAGGAACATCAGATATTCACGTGGAAAAGAAATTTAGAAAATCCAAAGAACAAATCTTACAGATCGGTGTTGAAGCCGTTAAATACGCTAAATCATTATTACCGGAGGTTCAGTATTCAACAGAAGATGCTTCCCGCTCTGATTTTGAATACTTATGGGCCACTATTGAAGCTGTGGTAAAAGCAGGGGCGACTATGATTAATGTCCCTGATACAGTCGGTTATGCTGACCCTGCCGAATTTGGTGAGCTAATCTATAAATTAAATGAACGCTTGAAAAATTTAAATGATAAAGTGCTCTTAAGCGTCCATTGCCATAACGATCTTGGTATGGCAACTGCCAACACACTAGCTGCTGTTAAAAACGGTGCTGACAAAATAGAATGTACTATTAACGGGATTGGTGAACGGGCCGGTAATGCAGCTTTAGAAGAAGTTGTAATGGCCATGAAAACTCGTCCAAAAGTTTACCAAGGGTATACTAAGATCAATACAAAAGAGATCATGAACACCTCAAGGTTGGTTAGCAGCCTTATGGGTTTAGATGTGCAAGTTAATAAAGCAATAACAGGAAGTAACGCTTTTGCCCATTCTTCAGGCATACACCAGGACGGTCTTTTGAAATCAAGGGATGCTTATGAAATCATCAACCCTAAAGATATAGGCTTAGAAGATATGGAACTTGTTTTGACAGCTCGTTCCGGTCGCCATGCGGTAAAGAATGCTTTAGAGAAATTAGGTTTAAATCAACTGAATGAACAGCAATTTGAAGAGATCTTTGCAGCTTTTCTTGAATTGGCTGATGCCAAAAAAGAAGTATACAATCATGATTTATATGTGATTATTGAAAAATATTTTGCCAAACATGACAGTAATGTAATTCACTATAGTGATAATTTCTATGAATTAATGGATTTACAGGTAATAAGTAATTCAATCTTTCCCTCAGCTAGTGTTAAAATTAAAAAGGGCAAGCAAGTTCTAAAAAGCAGCGCTGTTGGTACTGGTCCCATTGATGCTTTATATTCGGCTATTGCAGAAATAAGCCAACTGGATATTAAACTGCTTGAATACAATATCAGCAGCGTATCCAGAGGTAAAGAAGCACTAGGCAAAGTAAAGATTCAAGTGGAATATAACGGGGAAAAATATACTGCCAAAGCCACAGATACAGACATAATGAAAGCAAGCGCCTTAGCTTTTATCAATGCCATAAACAGTATTGTGGTTGACCATATGCTTCCGGCAAATCAGATGATTATGTAGGGATTTATTTAATCCGAAAAGGGGGTGGACAAATATTGAAATACGAATGGAAAAAGCAGGAGAAAGACTTATATTTGCCAAAAGAAAAACCTGAACTGGTACAAGGTATACAGGGATAACGAATAACTCTTCACCTCGAAGAGTTATTATTTTATTTTAAATTAGACATAATAACTATTACAAAACACTTATAAAATACACGAGGTGAGATATGTGAGAAAAGTTTTGTCTTTAATAGCAATAGCTTTAGTTCTAATCTTCACTATAGCGCTATTTGCAGCTTGCGCTCCTAAAACAGAGCCTACACCGACACCACCCCAAGAAAATCAAGAAGAAGAAAATAAGGAAGAGGAAGTGGAACAGCCTCAAGCTGAAGAGAATGAGATTAGTGAATATTTTCCCCTCACCCAAGGCAGCACATGGAAATATAAAGGTGAAGGCAACGAGTACGCTTCCTTTAGCAGAGAAGTTCTTTTTACAGAAGGTAACAAAGCTCAAATCAGAGAGGATAATGGTGGAACGGTAAGTGCAGCAGTATTTACCATTTCTGAGAACGATATTATCAGGACCTTCTTTCAAGGCGAAGCCTATGGTGAAACAAATTTTCTAGATGAAGAACCTACTGAAAATACAGTTATTTTAAAAACCCCGCTGGAAAAAGGTACTAAATGGGAAGAACCTAATGGTATTAGGGAGATTGAAAGCATTGATGAAACAGTAGAAACCCCGGCTGGGGAATTTACTGACTGTATTAAAGTAAAAATTACCTCTACCGGTTCTACATTGTACGAGTATTTTAAAGCAGGAGTTGGTATGGTTAAGCGGGAGTTTATCTCCGGTGATACTAAAGTTACATCATCCCTGGAAGAGTATGACATAAAAGAATAAACAACCTATTCTTGACCCAGTAATTCAGCTCCCATTATTTGCCTATAAAGAGGAGGAAATGATGCAAAGAGAAGCTAAAAGTATCGTCATTGAAGGGGTCAAGATTTCCAATCCGGACAAGGTAATCTTTGCCGACCTTGGAATCACCAAAGGAGATGTAATCCTGTACTATGCCAAGGTGGCAGAACGCATGCTGCCCTATGCGAGCCACAGGATTCTAAGCATAGTGCGATGTCCCAAAGGCATTTCTCAGACATGTTTTTATAAAAAGCATCCCGGGCCGGGCAGCAAAGGAGTCGTTACCATTCCTGTTGTAGGAAGTGACGGGGATAGTGATGACTATTTCTATATTGAAAACGTCTCCGGGCTGATTTACGAAGCGCAAATGGGTACCTTGGAATTTCATATCTGGGGAAGTCGGGTGGACCAGCTGGAAAAGCCTGATCTGATGGTATTTGACCTGGATCCGGATGAAGGGATGGATCTGAACAAAGTACGCCAGGGTGTGCGGGATATGAAAAATATGCTGGACGAACTTTCCTTAAACGCCTACCTCAAGACCAGCGGCGGCAAAGGCTATCATGTGGTGGTTCCGCTAAAGCCTTCCGTCTCTTGGAAGGAGTTTTACGATTTTGCCAAAAGGGTTGCTGAAGTGATGGAGCAAAGATGGCCTGACCGTTACACCAGTAATGTGAGGAAGGTCAAGCGCAAGGGCAAGATTTTCATCGATTGGATTCGGAACGGCAGAGGCGCTACCAGCATTGCTCCATATTCCCTACGAGCAAGAAAGGGAGCCGGGGTATCCATGCCCATCGGGTGGGATGAGTTGGACACGGTAGCTCCCGACGGCGTCAATATGGCCGAGGCACTCAGAAGAATCAGCGAAGTTGACCCTTGGCATGATTTTTTCCAGAATCAGCAACAGCTTAGATAACCCTTCTTAAATAGCTAGGCCTTAGGCTTAGCTATTTTAATATCCAAATTGAATGACTATTATTGACATAAAGTTAGCATGGTTTTATTCGATAAAGGAGAAATATCTTTGCAAAAAGAATATAGATATCAACTTACATTTAATGCACATGACTGACAGGCCGTTAAATTAAGAAAGCTATTGGAAGAGTAACTGCAATCAAGAACATCTTACTTATGCTTATGAGACAAAGTGTAAAGTCAATAATAAAGTTGAAGGAGGCTTTTGAAAATAGGCCAAAATATAGATTCCTATAAAAGATTTTATATAGATTTGAACTTTGATAGGTCGGGGTTATTTGAAACGGTGAAACGTAAGTACAGTTGCCAGAATGCGCTTTACCCGGGTTGCTCCATCCATATAACCCCTTCTTTTTATTTTCAGCATGTAGTGTATATTGATATTAGTGAGATTGCCCAGGATTTCTTTAAGAATATCGAAGAAGTTAAAGAGTTTATTAATGATAACAAGACATATAAACAGTCAACATTTATCCAGTTTCTAAATCGCGACTATACGAAGGAGCTTCCTATTAGAGAAAACAGCTATGACTTGCTAATAGCCCTATATGCTGGGGAAATTACCCAATCATGCAAAAAATATGTTAAGCCCGGTGGAATCATCTTAACTAATAACCATCAAAATGATGCGGTAGAAGTGCTTAAAGACACTTCATTATTCTTAGATGCTTTAATCTACAAAAAGGGAAAGAAATACGTGCTTGAAGAAAAACCAGAGAAAAACTTTGAGGATATACTCCGGAAATACAATCGTCAAGCAAAGAATATGAAAAAGACAGATAGAGGTTTGGAATACGTAGATAAGCAATGCTATTTTGTGCTAAAGAAGCTTGGGAAACCCTCTTGCTCATAACAGTAAGAGGGTTTTTGCTTGGAGTAGCGATTCGATATATTTTGGGTTAAAAAAGTCGAGTAGGGTTGAAGTAACTTTGGTATTATGTAGATGTGCAAAGGAGGGAGATAATGTTAAATGAATTAAATCACGTGATTGACTATATTGAAGAACATTTAACTGACGATCTATCTCTTGAAAAAATTTCTGAGTATGCTGGGGTTTCTGACTATCACTTTAGAAAGATATTTTTTTATATTGCCGGGCTACCTCTTAGTGAATATATCAAAAACAGAAAGCTATCGGAAGCAAATAAGGATTTACTAAATGGGGAAAAAGTAACGGATGTAGCTTTGAAATATGGTTATCAGTCAATGGACGGCTTTACGCGAGCCTTTAAAAAATGGAGTGGATTCTTGCCTTCAGATGTAATAAAAAAAGGCATAAGTAAATCCTTTCCTAAACTTTCATTTATAATAACCGTCAAGGGAGGAATTAGTATGGAATTCAGAATTGAAGACAAACCGGCGTTTAATTTAGTCGGTGTAAGCAAACGTGTTCCCATGCAATTTGAAGGCGTTAATATGGAGATAGTTAAGCTGGCAGAAAGCATAACGGACGAACAGAAAGCAGAAATGCATTCCCTTCAAAATATGGAGCCTTATGAAATTGTTAATGCTTCTTATGATGCAGACTTTAATTTCTTGAAAGAAGAAGGGTATTTAACTCACTTGATAGGTGTTTTAACGACAAAAGATGAAGTAAGTGATCAATTAGTAAAAGTGCCGGTCCAAGCCTGTACTTGGGCGATATTCCCCAACGAGGGACCATTTCCTTCGACTTTACAACAAACAATGGCAAAAGTATATTCAGAATGGCTTCCTTCTTCCGGTTATGAAGTAATCAACATCCCTAGTTTTTCTTTTACTAAAATGGATAAATACAAAAAAGATTACGCTTATAGTGAAGTTTGGATTCCTGTTCGGAAGAAGTAAAGGCTAATAACACAAATCGCAGACGAAAAAACAGAGCAAATAGCAACTAATTGGCGACTTAATTAGTTGCTATTTTTTATTGGCTTATAAGAAATTTCTTGACACTAAATTCTGTATTGTACAGGGCGGTCCCATAATAATATAAAAAGGACTTTACTGATTTAGGTAAAAAACATATTGTGTATCAATATTATTTTATTGATTATCAATAAATAAATTGTTAATATATAATTGTAGTAAAAATTAAGTGAGGTGTTTTTTATGAAACAAGGAACAACTCTGTTTTTGAAGCTAGCTGTTATTCTTATTGGAGTTCCTGTTCTTGCTTTATGTATATTTGGAATAGTTTGGTTAGCTAATAATCCAGTAAATCCAAATTACGCCTATATACTGTATCCAATTGTAATAGGTATTTATTTATCAGTACTTCCTTTTTTCTTTGCTCTGTACCAAGCGTTCAAACTATTAAGCTATATTGACATGAGCAATGCTTTCTCGGATTTATCTGTAAAGGCTTTAAAAAATATAAAATACTGTGCGTTTATAATTAGTGCCTTGTACGTAGTCATGATGCCATTCGTTTATCTCTTTGCAGAGAAAGACGATGCTCCAGGTCTAATAATAATCGCAATGGTTCCCCTCTTTGCTTCACTTGTGGTTGCCGTCTTTGCCGCTGTTCTGCAAAAGCTTCTGGAAGAAGCCATAGAGATAAAAACAGAAAATGACTTAACGGTATGAGGTGGATAACATGGCAATTATAATCAATCTAGATGTGATGCTGGCTAAAAGAAAAATGAGTTTAACAGAACTTACAGACAAGGTGGGCATAACTATGGCGAATCTTTCTATACTTAAAAATGGCAAGGCAAGAGCTATTAGATTCTCAACTTTAGATGCAATATGTAAAGCTTTAGATTGCCAACCTGGAGATATTCTAGAATATAGAAGTGAAGTAGACTAAAGAATGGGATATCAAAAGGAAGATAAAAAGCACTTTAAAATTTACGAGGTAGATTTATGTACGATATTGTCATTGTAGGGGCAGGACCTGCAGGGGCTACCCTGGCACGATTAATCGGAGAAAAATATAAGGTTTTATTGATAGATAAACGGGATCCGGAAAATAAGAATCCCAAAAACCATACAAATAAATGCTGCGGAGGACTATTGGCCCCCGATGCTCAGAAAATGATTGCAAAGTTGGGCTTAGGTATACCTAAAGATATTTTGGTTAATCCGCAGCTTTTTGCTGTGCGAACTATTGATTTGACTAACAAACTGGAAAGGTTGTATCAGAGATTCTATTATAATATGGATAGGGAAAAATTTGATAAGTGGATGGTTTCCATTATTCCAGCTAGTGTTGACAAGAAGTTCAACTCCTTTTTTAAAAATTTTGCTCAAATACCGTGTGGATATGAAATAAGATATGTTTATAATGGAGAAGAGAGATCTGCAAAGACAAGAGTTATTGTAGGTGCTGATGGAGCACTTTCCAGGTTAAGAAAGTCTATTAGTAAAGGAATAAATATTCCTGAACAGTACATTGCAATTCAGGAATGGTTTGCATGTCCATATATTATACCTTATTTTACAGCAATTTTTGATGAGGAAATAAGTGATTTCTACTCTTGGATCATACCAAAGGAGAAATACCTCCTATTAGGGTCAGCCCTCAGCCCAAGAGACAACACTTGGGAAAAGTATAATAGGTTGAAAACCAAACTAACCGAGTTAGGCTTTAATTTTGAAAATAAAGTAAGAAGAGAGGGCGCACATATCTGTAGGCCTAAGAAGCTATCACAGTTTTATCCAGGTAGGGATTGTATAGCCCTGGTTGGAGAAGCTGCAGGTGCAATCAGCCCCAGCTCTGCAGAAGGAATAAGCTACGCTTTAAGAAGCTCTTTATATTTAGCAGAGAGTCTTGAAGAGGGCATAGACGGGTTTCTGGATAGATATAAGCAGAAAGTAAAAGATATTAAGTTAAATTTACTTATTAAAAATTTAAAATCCCCGGCTATGTATAACCCTTTTCTTAGAAATTTAGCAATGAAATCCGGTCTACAAAGCATTAAATAGTAAAATTATAAGATAAGGAATAGGGATGTTTAATTAATGAAATCTATCGTTGGCAACAAGAAGCACAATATCGAGTTTAAGCGCATAACCGGTGCAGAAATGATTGAAGATGTTAAGCAACTTTTTTTAGAATATGCTCAATCAATAAATATTGACCTTTCTTTTCAAAATTTTGAAGAAGAATATGAGGCGTTACCAGGTAAATATGGCCCACCCCATGGAGCCTTAATCTTAGCATTAGTTGATGGAAAAGCAGCAGGGTGTGTTGCTCTTCATAAGCTTTCAGAAAATATTTGCGAAATGAAAAGATTATATGTTCGTGCTCAATACAGAGGGTTAGGAATTGGGAAAAAACTTGTTAACATAATAATTGAATATGCCTCAAAGATGAATTATCAATATATTAGGCTTGATACCCTTCCAACAATGAAAAGTGCTCAAGCATTATATTCTTCTTTAGGATTTTATGATATTGAGCCATATGTGTATAACCCAATTGAAGGAACAAGGTATATGGAGTTAAAAATCGAATAATAGTAAGAGGAAAAGCAGGATATAGGATAAATAGTCTTGCGAAATATAAACGAGCGGAGGCTAATTGATGAAGAGTTGTGTTGTGCTTTATCAATCTAAGTACGGAACAACGAAAAAATATGCGGAATGGTTAGCAGAAGAATTATCCTGTGACTTAATTGAAACAAAAAAAGCTACAATTGAGCAAATAGAAAAATATAAAACTATTATTTTGGGTGGCGGCATTTATGCTTCAGGGATTGCCGGTATATCCTTTCTTAAAAAATATCATGAAAGACTAAAAAATAAAAAGGTTATAGTTTTCGCAGTAGGAGCATCACCATATGATGAGAAAGCAATAGCTGCTTTAAGAGAGCATAATTTTAAAGAAGAATACTCCCATATTCCTTTATTTTATTGTAGAGGTGCCTGGAATGAAGCGGTTATGTCTTGGACGGATCGCCTGCTGTGCAGTTTACTAAAAAAAGCTGTTGCGAAAAAAGATCCAGCTACTTACGAGCCCTGGGAAACAGCATTGATGCAAGCGGCAGGTATCAGTTTTGATTGGTCCGACAGAGCATATCTTAAGCAAATTGTAGAGTACGTAGGTGTAATATAGTCTTAGCCATTCAAATATGTTTTTTATCATGTTTACCCAAAGGGGTGTAAGGAATACTATCTACAAAGACTATTTCTTTAGGTAACTGAAATCTAGCGACTCTGGAGCCCAGCCATTCCAAAAGCTCATCAGCTGTGAGGCTCTTATTATCTTTCAGCTGTACATACGCTTTTAACCTTTGACCAAAAATGTCGTCATTAATACCTACCACCATGACATCTTGTACATGAGGATGGTTTATTAGTTCTTGTTCGACTTCAATGGGGTACACGTTTTCACCGGCAGATACAATCATATCGTCAGTTCTCCCACATAAAAAGTAGTATCCCTTACTATCCTGGTAACCTAAATCTCCTGTTGCTACCCAGGAATTATTATTGGATATTGTACAGCCGCTTTTAATGTAAAATTGGCCTACTCTACCAATCTCAACTTTTTTGTTATAGGTATCCAAAATTTTTACCTTTACACCACTAATTTTCCTACCAATTGTTTGAGCTGAATATTGTAAATCCTGGGGTGTCGCAACCGTAACTAATCCAGCCTCTGAAGTACCATACAGATTACATAATACATTGCCCAATTTATTAAATGTCTCTTTTACCAGTTTAGGGTTAAGCCTTGCCCCTCCTGAAACAATACAGGCAAGAGATTTTAAATCATCTGCATCATTTTCTATCATTTTACTTAACATTAGGGGCACTAAGGTTACTACCTGCACCTTGTGTTCCCGAATCAGAGCACATGCTTTTTCCGCATTAAATCCTCGGCTAATAACCACTTTATTTCCTAACGATAAAAATAATAGTAACATTGCCAGTCCATAACCGTGGTAGATAGGAGTAGCAATGTAAGCAGTATGATATTTTACGAGGTTTAAGCTAGTCAGTAAAGTCAAATATGGATCTAAGTAATTGAAAAGAGATGGATTGTGGGGCGCTGTTTTTGAATTTCCGGTGGTACCACCAGTTAGGATTATGATTTTACTGGATGAGGATCGTAATTTATTTGAATTGTGGTTCAGATTAGTACTTCGTAAGTTATTTACTGCCATCAAATCATCGTGATAACTTATAATTTTACTCTTAGTATAACTGGACTCATTCAGCAACGTTTCTAACTCAAAATCATATATAACGAGATCAAAGTTAAAACGTTCAGCTATATGGTTAAATTGTTTCTCACTTATTTCAGCGTTAAGTAAGTAGATATCCGCACCCAAAACTGAGATAGCAAAAATAGATTTAACTAAGGCCCCATGGTTCTTGCATAGTATACCGACTTTTTGTCCACATCTAACCTGATAATTTTCTCTTAAAGCTACAGCAAGTTCTTGGGATTGTAGTAGTAGCTGTTTGTAACTGATAATTTCCTGCTCATCTACTAGTGCTGCTTTTTCACCATAGATCCTTGCCGAAAAAGCTAAGAGAGTCATTAAATTAGTGCCATGCTTATAGATAGAAGAAATCAAGCAATATACTCCCCGGGGAGTGAGTAATTTAAGTTTGTATAAAATGTATGTAAGCTTAAGTAATTTCAAAGTTTTTTCACCTTTTCTTAAGAAGTACAGGAGTGAGTAATTCCCAAATTCCCCTAAAGCAAATAGAAGCTAGTTGTCCAAAAATCAACCACCAGGGTTTGTATATTTTTCTTCGACTATATATGGAATGGCCAATGATTTTAGCAACATGTTTTGGACTCATAGCAGGTAAAGTTTGATAAACAGGCGTTGGTTCAATCATTGGTGTTTTTACTAACGGAAGATAGATAGATGTAGTCGATATTCCCATAGCATTTAATTCAGGTGCAGCAGAGCGAAACCAAGTGTCAAATGCCGACTTTGATGCCTGATAAGCGGCCCAATAGGGAAGGGGGATTAATAAAGTGTTTACGGTTGAGATGTTAATAATCTGTCCTTGTTTATTTTTTAAGAGTGGGATGGTTGCTAGTAACAGTTGTACGGGTGCAAAATAATTAATCGCCATAGTTCTAGTGAAATCGTGATATCTATCTAAAGATTTAGCAATCGGTCTCCTGATTGAGTGGCCTGCATTGCTTACTACTATATCTAAACCATCTGGCGAGTTGCGAATAAAAGCCAATAATCTTTCCATGTCTTCCCCATTTCTTAGGTCTGCCCGGAAAATACTGACTTTAGCATTTTTCTTCTCTATTTCATTTTTCATTGTAAAAAGTTTTTCCTCACGCCTAGCCACTAAGATCAAATGAGCAGATATATCAGCAAGTAAGTAGGCTAGTTCCTCTCCTATACCAGAACTGGCCCCAGTAATAAGAACAGTCTTTCCGTCAAGTTTGCTTCTAAGCTTTTTTAAGTTTAACCGCACAGATGGAAATAATATTTTTTCTATAAAGCTATAATTATCCATATTTCCTCCATAGGTTTAGAATTAGGCGAATCTCTAATTTCAAATTAATAGGGATATTCTGTAAGGAAAAAACAAATCCTTTACATTTATGCAAGTTATATTTATCCTTTCAGAAATTAAATAAAGTAAGAGAAAAACCGGGGTCGTCAGGTTTTATACACCAAAATAAGCAAAAAAAAATTGACCTGCCGTTATATATGCCAGGCAGGTTTAATTTTTGCCCAAGACGATATAGCAATATTCCAAATGATTTGCCAAATAAAAAAGAGGTGATTTGTAAGAAAAGGCAGAAGTTAGAAACTTACAAAGGAAAAGTAAATAATCCTGGATTGGATATGAAAGCCGTGTTGACTCTAAAGTAAACATGCAATTAAAAGAAGTGAGGGGTAAGTATATGGCCTGGGTGTTGTATTCGCTTATTGGAGTTCTTGTTGTTTTGCTTTTTGTAATAAAAAGGTTGATAGCAAAAGATACCCCGCAAAATGAAAAAGTAACCCTTCCTTATAAAAAACGTGACGATTTTCTTAGTGCGGCGGAATTATATTTTTACCGGACTTTGGGCATGTATCTTGGGGATAAGACCGTAGTCTGTCCAAAAGTTGGGGCCAAAGAACTAGTATTTATCAGTAATTGTGTCGGGAAAGATTATATGAAGTTCTTTAACTATATTGCCAAAAAACACATAGATTTTGTCCTCTGTGATGCTAAAACCATGCAAGTTATTTGTGCAGTAGAATTAGATGACAAGAGCCATCAAAAAGAGGGGCGTAAACACAGAGATGCTTTTATAGACAGAGTGTTTGCAACCGCTCAAATTCCCTTATTCCATATAAAGGCTCAAAGTAGCTATACCAGGAATGATTTTACTGATATTTTAAATTGTGTTCACTCAGCAGAGTCAAAATCCTTTGTTAAGTCAGCTCAAACAGCCATCAAAATCAAAAAAGAAACGCCTGATGCTGATGACCTCGTTCCTATTTGCCCAAAATGCGGTGTTAGGATGGTCAAAAGAAAAGCAACCCGTGGAACAAACTACGGTAAAGAGTTTTACGGTTGCGTTAATTTCCCAAAATGCCGAGAAGTTAAGGAAATATAAAACATTTTTGTTCCCACTTGCAGAGTTGTTCAACGACGGCGTTTGTCTCAAACTTGTCCTGATTTGGATACGGTTGGATTATATGAGATTTATATTTGATGGAGGGTAAAAGATGGTTGATTTAGAGAGTATAATGTCTATCCCCAAAAGCGATTTACAGGAGACGTCAAAAGCACTCAATAAAAATGATATTCCACAGTTAGTAGAGTGGCTGTCCTTAAAAGACGACAATGTTCGGTACCAGGCATTTCTCCTATTACAGAGCAGATCGACATTCTTTAATGATGTCTATCCATTTTGGGATACTTTCCGCGAAAAACTCAACAGCGATAATTCCTATCAGAGAAGCATTGGACTTATGCTTATAGTGGAAAATGTCAGGTGGGACGTGGAAAACCGAATGGAGTAGATCATTGACGAGTATCTGGCCCTCCTGAAGGATGAGAAGCCCATCACAATACGCCAGTATATTCAATCCCTTGGGAAAATTGTTTCGGCGAAACCGGGATTGAATGATAAAATAGCTTCCAGCTTAATTTCCTTTGATATCATGGCCGTTAAAGAAACCATGCGAAAATCCATACTGATTGATATCCTAAACGTTTTATTTATTATTCGGCTAGAACATAAAACAGATGAAATAGAAAGCTTTATCTTAAATGCCCTTTCCGGTGAGATATTAGATAAAAAAACAAAGAAACAAATTGAAGATTATCTTTAAGCGCGTTGTTCCGAAGTTGGCCGGTTTAGCTTTCTGTAAAAAGGGACAAACAAGTGAATTGGCAACATTACGCTATCATGAGATTCTAAGAAATCTTCGATAGAGATAGCTTCATCAACTCTAATTAGATTTATAAAGGGTAAGTGTCATGCAGACTGTTGAAGAAAAGCTTGCAAAATCATTGACAGCCGAATCAATAGAGCTAATTCCATACCTACCGTACCTGTTACAGGATCTATGGGAGCTTGGTTCATCACCAAAGGATATGCTGGACTTGATTACAAGGCATCTGCGCGTGTCAAAGCAAACTAAGGTGCTTGATTTAGCCTGTGGTAAGGGAGCGGTAAGTATACACTTAGCCAGGAGACTTGGCTGTCTGGTAAAAGGAATTGATATTATTCCTGAGTTTATTGGTTTTGCAATTAATAAAGCCCAAGAATTTGGTGTAGAGGAATTGTGTGAATTTAAAGTGGGAGATATTACTGAGTCAGTAAAGACTGAAAAGGATTATGATATTGTTGTTTATGGAGCTGTAGGAAATGTTCTAGGTAATTGGGAGGAAACAATAATACTGCTGAAAAATTCAGTAAAAAAGGGTGGGTACATCATTATTGATGATGCCTATAGAAATGACAAATCCAATGCAAAGTATCTTAGCAGAGAGCAATGGCTAAAGCTATTTAACGATAAGGGCTAATTCTGATTGATGAAAAGATTGTTGAAGATGATGAATTAGCAAGGCTTAATAAAGAACAACAAGAATTAATAGTAAAAAGGGCCAAGGAACTAAGAAAACGATTACCGGAAAAGTCCCATCTGTTTGATGACTATATACGTAGCCAGCAGCTTGAGTGTGATGAACTTGAAAACGAAATATCAGGAGTAACATTACTCTTACAAGTTGTAGACAGGTAAGTGAGGTAGGGATGTTTTATGAGAAGAGAATATATTATAGAAGCATGTAGTGGACAAGCAATCGAGGTAAAGAAAAATGAAAAGATTACAGTTATAGATATAGATGGAACACAAGTTGTTGATTTTTTTGCAGAGTCTAAACAGAATTCTTTAGAATTTTTATCAACTGGAGTAACTATTGATTGTAATGAATCTTTAAAGTTAAAGGTAGGAGATACGATTTATTCTAACCTTTATAATCCCATGTTTAGATTGTTAGCAGATGATGTAGGGGAACATGATTTGCTTCATCCTTGTTGCAGACCAGAGATGTTTGAGTTTTTCTATCAGCATGGTGAAGGGCATCCCAACTGTCTTGAAAACATAAATGGATGCTTAAACAAACAATACCCAATCATTCATCCTGTTAATTTATTTATGCATACAAAAATAAATTCCGACGGAA
>DUOV01000086.1 GCA_012838615.1 Clostridia bacterium
GTTTGGCGAATACTGCATCGGAGGTGGGATATCGAGAACAAGGTTTTTCATGATTTAAAAGTTTATTGGGGGTTTGGGCACAATTATCACCACAAGGGAGAAGCATTTATGGCTATGCGGTGGTTAACGGTTATTGCGATGAACCTGTTTTAATTGTTTTATTACCGCAGGAGCACCATTACTGCATAAAAGGCCTTTCGAAAAAGTTATTGATATTGGAGCTGGCTTTTAGTTTTGGTTGTCTGGAACATTCTATTTGGGAGCCGGGATAACCTTAATAATTGCTTTTTCGGTGATTAAAGCCACAACCCCCAGGCAATAGCATATTAAAACAGCCCCAGGAAACCTGGGGCAGACCTTATTGTCTCTAAATTTTGATTGTCGCTGTCCTTGCTGCAAAAGAACCAGATGGGTAAATTTGGAGCTGATTTTAAAAGGCATTTGCGGAATGCCTGGCTTGACACCCGGAATAGTTCATATAATATTTCAGGTTATGATATAATAAGTGCAAGAACCACACCCCTCCGATCTTTTATGCTGAGATGTGATGATTGAGTTAAAAATGGTAATTCTAAGTTTAAATAGCCACCTACACAGCGTTTAACCACTATGTATCCAAATGGCTTTTACAAGAGTTGTGTATTTTTATAGCATGCAGGAGGAGTTGTTGGCATGGAAATACTCCAGCTAGAATATGTTGTAGCACTATCAAAGCATAAGAGCTTTACAGAGGCCGCTAATGAAGTAAATATTACCCAACCTTCCCTTTCGCAGCAAATAAATAAGCTTGAAGCTGAAATCGGGGTTAAGATATTTGAGAGAACAACGCGAAAAGTCGAATTAACACCCGCAGGAGTTGAATTTCTTAACTACGCTCTGCGCATACTCTCCGAAGTTAACGATGCACGGGCCTCTATGCAGCAATATATAAATACCAGTCTTGGTTATATAAAAATAGGAGTACTGCCTTCGATCGGATTTTACCGGATAACTTCAGAAATTGCGAAGTTTAAAAAAAGCTACCCTGGCATTAAACTCGAATTTGTGGAAGAAGAATGTAAAAAACTGCAGCAGATGCTTTTAGATTCGAAAATAGATTTGGCCTTTTTGAGTGAAACAGTACTGGATCATCGCCTAGAATTTACTCGACTCGTAAACGATGAGCTCCGCCTTGTCACAGGAAAACTTCATCCCTTAGCGACAAGACAGTCCGTTTCTCTGCTTGAAATTAAAAACGAAAAATTTATTATTCCCAGTCCCGACTCGGGTCTTTACGATAATTTTCTCAAGGTTTGTGAAGATGTTGGTGTTAAACCAAATGTACTGAGCGGTTTCTCTCAGATAGAAACGATCGTAGATTTTGTATGCCAGCATATGGGAGTAACTTTGTTATCAACTATGGTTATACCCCGTTATAAAGATCGTAATATATCAACAATAAGATTAACCCCCAAAATTCACCGCAGGATCTCCCTTGCTGTGTTAAAGAAGAGCAAGAAAACTCCAGCACTAACGACTTTTGTAAATTACTTTAAAAATTCGATTAAGTTTAAAAACACTTTGAACTATTAAAACAATCAAGGACTCCCATTATTAGGGTAAATAGCGATGATTGTTGTTGAATATGCCAGCGGCGGTCGTTTGCGCTCCTAAGGAGCATCAGCAGATACAAGCTTAATATGCCCAGCCTGAAAATCATGTCCGGCGCCAGCACGACAAGTCATATTTTTTGACGTATCGCCTCTAGGCTGGCCCATGAAATGGGTTTCTTCCAGCAGTTGCGCAATAGATATCAAACGACAAGGAAATTTAGATAAAAAAAGCACGCCCGCGGGCGTGCTTTTTAAAGGATATAACTACTCTATTTAACTAAATTCCTTAATATATTTTTCAAACAATTCTTTAACAGTATCCAGCATTTCCCTTCCCGGAAGCCCTTTTGCTTCCATTTCTTTGATCCATACCTCTTGCATGGGCTCTAACTGTGCAATCCATCTTTCCTGTTCTTCTAAAGAAAGCTCATAAAACTCGTGATTTGCTTCGTTCTTTGCAAATTCGACAGCAGAAGCGTCTATCTTGTCAAATAGCAGAGATGATACTTCAAGGTGCACTTCTTCATTAACAGCTTCAATTATTTCCTGTAAATCTGCAGGTAATTGCTCCCACTTCGCTTTATTCATAGAAATTAAATGGATGTCGGAGCTGATGAAAGGTGTTAGAGTCGTAGACTTTGTAACTTCAGCATGTCTCCAGCCTTCAAGCGTTTCCAGGGGGCACAGAATACCATCGACAACTCCTCTTTCCAAAGCCTCATAAGTTTCCGGCATTGGAATAGAAACGGGTACACCGCCTAAAAGTTCGAGTGCCTGCGGTGAGATTGTCCTTATTTCCCTTCCCTTCAGGTCTTCTAATCTTTTTACCGGATCGCCGACGATGTGCAGGGAACCCGGTGAAATTCCATAACAGAATAAAATTTTGACATCTGCCAGCTCGTCCATTTCAACGAGTTCTTTTTTTATAACATCATATGCAGCATGGGAAACAACTCTACTGCTGTGATAATTTAAACCGCCCACTTGAAATGCCGTTAATAAGGGCAAACGTCCTGGAGTATAGCTTGAAGCATCATGACCTATATCAGCAACACCTTTAACTACTCCCTCGAATATTTCGCCACCCTTGAGCAGGGTTTCTCCAGGGTATAGAGTAATCTTTACCCTTCCATCGGTAGCCTCTTCAACTCTTTCTGCCCAAACCTGTACTATCTCTTTAAAGATTGCATGTTCAGCACCGTGGTGACTCGCCAAGCTGAACTCAAAAACTTCATCTGATTTTCCAGGATCTTCTTCGCCGGGTCCTTTCGTCTCTTGTGAACCACAACCGGTAAAAAGTAAAAGCGTAAGCGATAACAACAAAATCATGAATAATCTTGAATAGCTTCGCATAATTCACCCTCCTCAAGATGAACATAAAAGTGCTCCCGCTTCTCCGACGACATTCTCTTTAATCTTAATTCTTTACTTTATGCCTCACCCTCCCTTCATCTCCTATTTGCCAATGATGATTTGCCGTATTTGTATTTATTGCCGTTAAGAATCTCATTCCGGCGTTCAAAAAGAAAAAATCGATCTTGATAAGAATTGATTTTATATTTTCGTTTTTTCAAAGTATATTCAAATTATAAATTGATGATTAATTATGCTCCCGTATTTAGCTTACCATCAGGGCATTACTTTTACAAATTAAAAATTCTTATCTATTTTATTGAAACTGTTAATAAGTGCGAATTTAACATTTGTTAATTGCCAAATAGCTATGACTTGTTTAAACTCCCTTTTTTCGCGAAACCGCAGCATTGTGAAATCCCTTCAATATCGGATATAAGAACGCTTTTGTGTTTTTAAGGCGAATTTTTTGCCGTTGAGTGTTTTTTCCGCCACAGTTTAACTATCTAGCCAGGACTAAAAGGTACTTGATGGTATAATTGTTATAATTGCATCTGCTTTTGGGGCAGTCAGTCAAAGTGTTGACCGTCCTGGATAATAGTCTTGAATGCCAAAAGAAGATGAGGAATCAATTATTTCTGCTTGGCAGTATCAACGCGGATAGCCCGGCACCGTAGTTTTGGGGCGGTTCCGCCATCCTCTTTAAGCGGGCTGGCGATTGGATTGAATGATGAATGGGAGGCGGAGTTGCTTGTCTAACAAAAAAGTTGGCGTAATCGCAGGAGGCCTAGTAGACACCCAAATGGGTGTGGACTTTTTAGTTTCAAAGGGATTGTCTGCTCATCCATATCCCGCCGCAAAAGAAGCCAGAGAGCAGGCAGAATTTCAGATAGCATCCATTGAAGTTCTTACGAATAAAATTAGAAAACTTTTCGAACAAATCATCGGCGATGGTATGGCTAGCGTTATGATTTATTGTAATTCATTAAGCTCAACAGTCGATATGCAGCAACTATCGGAAGAATTTAAAATAAAAATAGTGACCCCATTACAGGCCTATGCCAAGCTTGCCAGTCAGTATAGCAGTCTTGGTGTTTTAGCGGGAAATAATCAGGGACTGGCTGGTATTGAAAGGTCCATTCTCCAGGTGAACAAAAGTTGCACTGTAATTGGCTTAAGCATGTTGCCACTGGTATTAGAAATCGAGAAAAAAACATTGCCTTCCATAATTATAGAGAGATTTTCGCTTAAAACTGTACTGAAGATGTTCGAACAGCTTGGAGTAGATGCTCTTATTTTAGGATGCACTCATTTCCCCTATCTGTATGACGAGTTGGTAAAACATACCACTGTTCCTATTCTTGATCCTGCAGAATTGATGTATACAATGTTATTACAATGAGGGCATCAGCATTGACATCAATGAGAGAAAAACCTATACTTTTTGCATAGAAATGCAAATTTATTATTTTTTCTGGTTTTTTTAGTTTAATAATAACATAGAGAAAAGGAGTTAATGGTTGTGTTTAAAAAAATGGTTGATTCTGGACATGAAAAAATTATTTATTGTTATGAACCTTCCGCAGGGCTAAAAGCAATTATTGCCATTCATAGCACTATCCTTGGACCCGCTGTCGGTGGATGCCGGGTTAGAAAATACAAGGATGAATCAGAGGCATTGTTTGATGTGATGAGATTATCAAAGAGTATGAGCATAAAGAATGCTGCAGCAAATCTCGGATATGGCGGGGGGAAAAGTGTAATCATAGCCGATCCCGTAAAAGAAAAGACACCCGAGATGCTAATCGCTTTTGCCAAAGCAGTAGACTCTCTTGGAGGTTTGTATTATACGGCCCCTGACTCCGGTATAACACAGGACGATATGAATCTAATTTGCCGTCATACGAAGTATGCAATGGGTAAGGATGAAATCGAGGGGGGGTTGGGATTTAGAAATTCAAATATGGCTACTGCTTATGGCGTATATTTAGGAATAAAAGCCGGCGTTAAGATCCGCTTAGGCATTGAAAATCTTAGTGGCGTTAAAGTAGCAATGCAAGGTGTAGGAAATGTTGGGGAGTGCCTGGTTGAGCTCCTTTATAACAATGGAGCCGAAGTAATCGTTAGCGATCTCGACCAGTCCAGGATTGATGAAATTACGAAAAGGTTTGATGTGAAGGTTGTAGACCCTAATGCCATCTATGATGTAGATTGCGATGTTTTTACACCTGCCGCTCTCGGTGGATCCATTAATAAAAACACTATACCAAGATTAAAGTGCAAGCTTGTTGTTGGACCTGCCAATAACCAGTTGCTTGATGATTCTGATGCTGATTTGCTAGCTCAAAGGGGGATTTACTATATTCCCGACTTTATCGTAAATTGTGGGGGCGTAACTATAGGCACAGGCGAAATCAGCGGGCTTACATATGAAGAGGCTTTTAAGAAAATAGACGTCGTATATGATAATATTTTTGAGATCGATTCTATTGCCAAGACGCGGGGAATTACAACAAATCAAGCTGCATTAGAATTGGCTTGGGCTAGAATTAACGCTGGTAGAAATAAGAAATCCTAAAAATTTTGTGATTTACACATTTTCTTGATGTTTTACCTCCAGTTTGTGCATTCCATGCTACTGGAGGTTATTTATAATTTTTCAAAGACATTTTTGGCCCATAATTTGTAAATAGCTGGGAACAGTTCCCCGATTTGTATGTTTGATGGTTTTTTGATGTTGTAATTTTATAAAAATAGCTTATTAAAGGAATTAGGTATATTAATTTGTTTTAATAACAATCTAATGTTACAATTAATTTGAACTTCAATAGACTGAAAAGCTCCATATTGCAAAGAAGATAATATTCGTGGGCAGTAATTAATCTTGAGGCGACTCTATGGCAAGCCGGTCCCGTTAAGATGGACCAATCCGGGGTGAAGAAGCTTTACAAGTGCAAAGATTCTCGGGCAAATTGTCTCTTTTAGCCGATCTTTTTAGGAGGACTGGCTAAGCCAAGTGTAGGAGGAGGGATATGCTAACAGAATTTTGATTGCCTGCCTGTATGAAGATAAAGCATTCAAATTTGATGGGGGAGGAATATAGATGACTAGCAAAAGCAATCATCTGAAGGGTGCGAATATACTCGAAAAAAGCAAATATTTAACCTCTATCTCAATGATAGTGCTTGTGGGCATTATATTATTGATCGTGGTTCATGTTTTGTTACGAGGTTTCTTCGGGGCACCGTTAAAGATTACCTACGATTATATCAGTTGTTTTACTGTTGTGGCGATCTCGTTGGCAATGGTAGAAGCAACTTATGAGCGCGGTCATGCAGTTGTTGGTTTTATATTGGAAAGGTTTCCTATTAAATTTCAAAAATATGTCGATCTCATTACCTCGCTTCTTGTGCTGATTGTGTTTAGCCTTTTTGCATATAGTATGATCTTACGTACTTATGACATGTATATTATCGGCGACACCACTATGGGGGTTCAAACGCCATTATTCCCGTTTATGGGTGTTATGACCATATCTTTTATTATGGTAGTATTAGTTTTGTTGTATCAATTGCTCGAACATATCATTAACTTCTCAAGGAAATAAAAACAGCCTTCTAAAATGTGCATAGAGGTTTAGTCCAACGCATCAAAGTTTTTATCGCTGCGCAGCAATTTTCACCAGGCAAGAATGTTCCAATTCTTGTGTGTTCGGGTTCCGGAAGCTACTGGATATTTAGGGAGGTCACATTGATGGAGCCAACTACTGTTGGATTAATAGGGTTCGTTATTTTGATCATACTAATATTTTTACGTGTCCCGGTTAGTTTTGCCATGGCTATTGTGGGGTTTGCAGGTTTTGCTTACTTAAGTAATTTTTCTGCTGCTCTAGATATGATTTCAGTCAACTTCTTCTCTACTTTCTTCTCTTATTCATTGGCTACAGTGCCAGCATTTATCCTCATGGGAATGATTGCTCATCATTCTGGCATTGGGGCTTCTTTGTTTAATGTTGCAGACAAATTTATTGGACATTTAAGGGGAGGGCTGGCTTTAGCGGTACAGCTGGCTTCTGCCATGTTCGGAGCCGTTAGCGGTGCTTTGACGGCCACGGTTGCGACCATGGGCAGTGTTGCCATTCCCCAAATGAGGAAGCTAAACTATAATTTGCCGTTTTGTTGCGCAAGTATTGCGGCGGGTTCTTCGTTGGGTAGCTTGATACCACCGAGCGTAATACTCGTAGTATATGGAGTAGCCACTGAACAATCAATTGGCAAATTGTTAATGGCTGGTGTGATACCGGGGATTGTGCATATGACGATATATTGTATCACCATCTATATAGTGGCCAGATTCAAACCCCACTATTTTCCCGTAAAACCAAAAGCAACTTGGGGAGAAAGGGTAGATGCCGTGCGCGGCGGGGGTGTTCTTGAAGCCGCAATAGTGTTTTTTTTATCGATCGGTGGGCTCTTTCTGGGATGGTTTTCCCCGACAGAAGCTGCATCAGTGGGGACATTTGCTTTGCTAGTCGTTACCCTTGTAGGAAAGAAAATTAATTTTGAAAAAACCAAGGAAGCACTAAGGGAGACAGTAAAGCTGGCCGCCATGATTTTTATGTTAATTGCTGGAGCAACGATCTGTGCTCGTTTTCTAGCAGTTACCCGGCTTCCATTTGAATTGGCTTCGATGTTGTCGGGATTAGATGTTCCTCCTTTTGTGATCATCATATTAATAGTTTTGGTAGGCCTAATTTTAGGTATGTTTATTGATGCAATGCCGCTAATCCTTTTGCTAATACCGATTGTATTCCCAATTGTTGTTGGAATAGGCTATGACCCGATTTGGTTTGGGATTATTATTGTTGTTATTTGCTCTTTGGGAGTCATGACTCCACCAGTTGGTATAAATATTTTTATAGTGCAGGGGACAACTCCTGATGTAAAAGTAGAAGAGATCTTTAGCGAGGTTCTTCCTTTTGTTTTAGCAGATTGGGCTTTTGTATTCGTGTTATTGCTTTTCCCACAAATTGCAACATTTTTACCAAATTTAATGTATTAGCAGTGTTGTATCGCGAGCTAGCTTTCAAATTTTCGTTAAGAAGTAGTGGTGCGCTCCAAGGGGGCGCCATCAGAGGAGGCAGGCGAACCGAGATGTGTACGGTAATTTAAAAGTTGGACCACTTTGAGGGGGAATGGTAACGAAAAGTTGACCACCCCAAGACTCCCATCCTGTAAACTGGATGTATTACGCTACATACCAGGGACAGGAGGAAAGGAA
>DUOV01000087.1 GCA_012838615.1 Clostridia bacterium
CGTCCAGAGCGGAACAATCATTCGCCACCTGACCCTGTACATATTTCGCTATGCGAATCGCCAGTCACCAGTCCAAGCTTTCAAGTATTTCTCTGTGGTCAGTCGCCAGCAGCCGCTTCGCGGAGTCCTCAGTCCCCAGTCACCAGTCCCCAGTAGACTACTCCCACCGTCTGCTTCGCCGACACCTCCCTCAAAGAAGGAGGCAAGATTCTTCGCTTGGATGAAGAATGGCAAGCGAGGCGCATATTTTGTTTTTATTCGACAGGAAGATGGTTTTTCCTGTTTAAAGTTGTATTTTCAAGGGATTTATGGGAAAATAATAAATGTATGCGGAATGCAGTTTGAATTTTCTCTTAAAGTATGTTAAACTATAGCCAAAGGCAGGTTAGTCTAAACTAATTAGTGAACTTTTTAAGCAATATACTAGTAGGGTTAAATTTTCTAAATGTTTTATAAATTAATATTATTGACTGTTGCAACACATTAAATTATACTGTATACTAAATTGCAATGTGAGATATAGCTAAAACTAATTAGCTTATACATATTAACTGCATTTTTACAAATACTTCTACTAGTAAACATGGCAGGACAATAAAGGAGGGACACATGATGAAAACTGGACTAAATATTTTAGAAAAAGAACGCAGTGTATTAATGAGCAAATGGGCTACTGCCACCGGTAGTGAAAAAACTAAGTTGTTGATCAGAATAATGGATATTGATGAGCAGCTTGAAGTGTCTAAAAGAAGACAAAAGAAGGAAATAGTCTAATAAAAATCCTCAGCCAAATGGCTGAGGATTTTCATTAGACTATCTCGTTATCTCATAGATACTATTATGCAAGTGATAAGCATCTATTTCGTAGTAGATTTTATTTCCGGATACTTTTTTATGGGTTGGCAGTACTTGCTTTTTAATATTGTGGGTGTCTAGGTTAACTATGTTATTATAATGAAACTTTAGGTTTTGAAAGGTCACTTTAAAGTCAGTCTTGATATATTTGGTAGCGTCTAATAAGAGCCTAGGGAGCTTGGTAAAAAACACTCCCGGTTTTAAAAGTTCCCGAGTAAGGGCACCTAAAATTTCTTCATCCTGGGGGCTTACGGCCATGGTGAACAGGTTATAAATTTCTAATTTTTGATTGTTGATATAGATAGGATCGATATATGTTTCTATTTGCTTTAAAAGCTCCCGCTCAATGCTATAATACAGTTCTATTTTGATCCCCATCTCTTTTTCAATAACCTGCTTTAAGCCTTCCACTCCTGCTTTTTCGTAGATTTCAGCAAAAGAATACTTATATTTTGGCGGTCTGGAGTAGGTGGGCAAAAAAACCCCTCCAGCCTGATACTTGTCCTTATAATTAATCGTAAAAACTGAACAGGCCAAAAGCTTTCCTTTATCTACCCCGATAAAAAGAACATTCATGTTGTCAGTCTTTTTGTTAAGACGTTGAGAGTTAAGAGTTAAAAGTTTAGAGTTAAGAGTTGGTTTTTGGGAATTTTGGATTGACCTATCATAATTTTGAATTTTGAATTCTGAATTTTGAATTAGGTCTTTAGGGTATTGGTTGTTGAGTTTATGACTCCCTCCGGAACTTCCTTCCAGTTCCTCCGGAGAAGAAGGCGCGATTTTACTGGGGACTGGGGACTGAGGACCGGGGACAATTTGATGTTGGATTGTTTCTCGTGAGCCCTCGTTTTTAGTAGGGGGTTTGGGCTTAGTGACGGTTTCTTCTATGGAAAGAGCTGGGCTGAGCTCAGATCTTGGTATGAATATGATTTCCGCAGCTATAAATAAAAAAGCTACTAATACTCCGGTAAAAACAGGAGCCAGTAGCTTTTTAGCGATGAGCATAATAATCCCCCCAGTCGTGCATAGTACGAGTCTTTGGTCAGTCGCCAGCGCCCGCTACGCGGAGTCGCCAGTCCAAGCTTTCAAGTATTTCTCTGTGGTCAGTCGCCAGTCACCAGTCACTAGTCCTCAGTTTAAAGTTAAGAGTGAAGAGAGAAAAGAGTAATCTTTTACTAACGACTAACGACTTAACAGCTATGCTGTTACTATTCTTTCCCAGGGGATTATATTCTATTATGGTTAAACTACTTTTTTAGGAAAGTTGTGGGCCTTTTGCAGGACATTAATTATAGACAGGGCTTTACCCGTTCCCAAAGCCACGCAAGATATAGGTTCATCGGCAATATAGACGGGAAGGCCTGTCTCCTCACTTATCAGTTTATCAAGACCGTCTAAAAGGGAGCCTCCACCGGTCATAAATATACCCCGATTAATAATATCGGCTGATAGTTCTGGCGGGGTAGTTTCCAATACTTCTTTTACGGCGGTAATTACTGCCTCTATGGGTTCGCTCAAGGCTTCATTAGTTTCTTCGGCAGTAACTGTAATAGTTTTAGGTAAACCGGTGATTAAGTCCCTGCCCCGAATATCCATGGTCTTAGCACCTGTTTTGGAATGGGGGTAGGCTGTCCCAATGGTAATTTTTAGCTCTTCAGCGCTTCTTTCCCCGATCATCAGGTTATACTCCTTGCGGATATAGCGGATAATAGCTTCGTCAAACTTATCACCGCCTACCCGGAGTGATTGGGAGGTTACAATTCCGCCCAAAGACAATACAGCAATATCAGTAGTACCCCCGCCCACGTCGATGATCATGTTGCCGGCAGCTTCAGAAATATCCAGGCCGGCTCCCAAAGCGGCGGCCAAAGGTTCTTCTATCAAAAAGGCTTGTTTGGCTCCGGCTTGAACAGCAGCTTCTTTTACAGCCCGTTCTTCCACACCGGTTACTCCTGAAGGAATGCATACCATAACCCGGGGTTTGAAAAACATCCTTCTGCCAATAGCCTTATTTATAAAATAACGAAGCATTTTTTCTGTAGTTTCGTAATCGGCAATAACGCCTTCCCGTAAAGGGCGAATGGCAACAATATTGCCCGGCGTTCTACCAAGCATACGACGGGCCTCTTCTCCTACCGAAATTATTTGTCCCGAACCCCTGTCGATGGCAACTACCGAAGGTTCGTTAAGCACAATACCTTTGCCCTTGATAAATACCAAGACGCTTGCTGTCCCTAGGTCTACACCGATATCCATACCTAACCCAAACATAAACAATCCCCTTCCCGAGCCTTTATTATAATGGAAACAACTATTACCCTCTTTAATAAGCTTGTCCACCAAAAAAAGATTGATTATTGAGGAAGTTGGAAAATACTTTAGAAAAAATATATATTTATTCCATGATTTTACCTGTTTCGCCAGAAAAAGCTAAAAACCCTTCACCTTTTATGAGGAAGTATATGAAAACTAAAAATTTTTTTATATTAAAATGTTAATTCTTCCCCTTGTACTTATTTTTGGTGGCTTCTCCGCCGCGAAGGTGCCTTTCAGCTTTGTTTTGCTCAAGAACCGCTCGGACTTTGACAGCCAATTCTTCATTTATTTCAGGCAAACGCTCAGTAACATCTTTATGGACTGTGCTTTTGCTTACACCAAAAATTTTGGCCGCTTGACGCACAGTTACCCTGGATTCAACAATATAATTGCTTATTTCAAGCACTCTTTGGCGGATATAGTCTTGCATGCTCGGGCCTCCCCTTTCATTATTCTGTAAATGTATATGAAAGGAAGAGGGAAAGTAGAACAGAAAAGCCACATGGCTTTTCTGTTAGTCACCAGTCGCCAGTAGCCGCTTCGCGGAGTCGCCAGTCCAAGCTTTCAAGTATTTCTCTGTGGTCAGTCACCAGTCCCCAGTCCCTAGTCCTCAGTACAATCATTCGCCCCCTAGCTCCAAGGTGTTGGTAGGGAGGCAAGAGACAGGAAGCAAGAGGCAAAAAAAGCAAGCGAAATTCGCCTGCTTTACGCCAACTTTGGCAAGTATGAAACGGTCTTCTGCATAGGGTTACTAGTGTCCACAAGATGCAGTTGCTTTAATTTAAAATTCATAATTACTAATTCAAAATTCTATTACCGTAGGTATTCGTTGGGATTTATGGCCTTTCCGTCTTTACGCAGTTCAAAATGCAAATGAGAACCACTATCCATTTCTCCAGGAACGGCACCTACCAAACGGCCAAGGAGGCCTCCCTGGGAAACGTATTGGTTTACTTTTAGCTCAGTTTCTAAAGCTGTGTAACTTGTTTCCCAGCCTTCTCCATGCTTAAGGGTTACAATATAGCCTCCCTCGGAAGAAGGCTCAATGCTTCCTACCACACCTTCCAATGCAGCCAGCACTTTACTCCCTTCCTGGGCTGAATAATCAAATCCCGGGTGGAGACGGTAGTCGTGATAAATTTCCGAGTAAGCAAACTGAAAACCTAAACTTACTTGACCTTGGATGGGGTGTTCCATCTTGGTCAGATCGGGCGCGGAGCTTGCTGTTTGGGCTTCGGCAGAAGGCTTTGCAACTGTAGCCTGAGCCTCTTGGCCTGCTTTTTGCACCTCACTTGCAGCCACGTCCGGAGGAGGAGGGGTTTGAACTCTAACCTCTTCCCCTTGAGGAGGGTCAACAAACACTACTTCCGTTTCTACTTTTGGTTCGACATTTAGATTTTCTGTGGTGTAGGCCACCGGTGGATTAGCCTTGTACCACAAGGTAGTTAGACCTAAAACAACGCCGGAGGTTATTAAACCAAATAATAATACATATAAGGGCCCATGAAGTATGGCAGGTAGTCTAGTTGTCGGCATTTTATAAAATATTTTCGGCACTTTGAGTGTTTTAGGCACTTTAGGGTTGTTAAGCTGGGGAAATTTTAGGTTGATAATTTTAAACACTTTCATCACCTCAAGGTTATTATTTCCAAGTGCATAATTATTTAAACCTGTCCCCAGCGTCCGCTGCGTGGACCCATTAGTTAAAAGTTAAGAGTGAAAAGTGAAGAGTAATTTTGAATTTTGAATTAAAAATTAAAAATCCCCAGTAGTCATGCAGGATGCATGTTTTTACTGGGGACTAGGGACTGAGGACTGGGGACTACTTTTTATTAGCGCTATATTTTCTAAGCTCAGTTCCTGTATAGTAATGACTTAAAATGTCCTTATAGTCTTTCCCTTCTTTAGCGAAGTAGTTGGCGCCGTACTGGCTCATGCCTACTCCGTGACCATAGCCTGTTACGAGAAAAATCAGTTTATCTTCTTGGGCTTTCCAGCTAAAGTGGGTAGAGTTTAACCCTAATTTGGCCCGGATTTCTTCCCCTTTAAATTCTTTATCCCCTACTTTGATAGTTTTGATCCGGCCTGTGGCTGTCCTTTCTACTACCTGGATAGGACTGCCCTTAGGGTTATTAATAGTAGAGGCCGGAACAGCAGATAGGGTTGTGCCCAGAGCTTTGTCAATCTGAGCCAGAGTCAGGGTATGCTGGGTTTTAAATTTTGGTGATTCTTCATCACCAGGGGAATCTACACTTTTAAGGTAAGGTATATCAAACTGCCAAACGTCTCCCGAATTTTCGGTTTTACCTACACTAGTAGAGTGATAGACGGGGTCAATAAGTTTACCCTGATAAACAAGGACCACACCGGCTGTAGCATTGACGGCCCGGGCTATTTTGTTGTAATAGCCAGGATATTTGAGCATACCCCAGTTTTTGCTCATTTCGTCTTTAGACACATAAGCCTGACAATGGGCGTGATTAGTACAAATATGAGCGTCGGGGTGATCTTTATTAGGGTTTTTCTTGGCAGCTTCGTACCGTTTAATGGTATAAGTTCGGGCAGCTACAGCCTGGGCTTTTAAGGCTTCCGTTTCAAAATCCACAGGCATTTCGGCTGCTACTACGCCTACTATATATTCTTCCAGAGGCAAAACTTCTATTTCCTTAGTTTTGACGTTAAGCACATTAATAAGAGGGCTACCTGAAGTGTCTACTTTTACTTCTTGCCGCTGGCCTCTTAAAACCACCAGGGCAGGTAAGATGACAATGGCCAGGAAAAGACATAATAAGGTTAGAATAATTGCTTTTTTCACAGGATCAATCCTCACAGTTCAGTTTTGTGGGGCGTTTCTCTGGGGAAGTCCTCAGTCACCAGTCCCCAGTCGCCAGCGTCCGCTTCGCGGAGTCCTCAGTCTAAGCTTTGGGGCGATCCTCTGTGGTCAGTCACCAGTCGCCAGTCACTAGTCATCAGTTAAGAGTTAAGAGTTAAGAGTGAAGAGTGAAGAGTAATTTTGAATTAAGAATTATTAATTTTGAATTATGAATTAGTCGTTACGAAGCCCCTGTGTGGGGCGAGTCCCTGTGGGAGTCGTTAGTTTTTTTAATTTTGAATTACTAGAGCTAGTATACTGGGGTTGGGGCGGATGGTTGTTTTGCTAAGGACTAAGGACTAACGACTAATGACTCCGCAAAGCGGTTGCTTGTCTACTTATATTTATGCGGGAAGTACTTAAAGTATGACCGACAAGAGTTAAGAGTTTAGAGTGAAGAGTGAAGAGTAATTTTGAATTAAGAATTATTAATTTTGAATTATGAATTAGTCGTTACGAAGCCCCTGTGTGGGGCGAGTCCCTGTGGTAGTCATGCAAGATGCATGTTTTTACTGGGGACTTGGGACAGGGAACTTATTATTCATAATGGCAACAATTATTTTCTTCAAGCTCGGATTCTACGCGCTGAATGTTGGCGCCTAAGGCTTGGAGTTTACCCACAATATTGTCATAGCCCCGATCGATGTGGTACAGGCCGCTTATTTCTGATGTGCCTTCGGCCTTCAGGGCTGCAATGATCAAAGCTGCACCGGCTCTTAAATCGGTAGCTTTTACCGGAGCGCCGGTAAGCCGGTCTACTCCTTTTACTATGGCAGTATGCCCTTCAATGATAATGTTGGCACCCATCCTTATAAACTCGTCTACGTGCATAAAACGATTTTCAAAGACGGTTTCAGTAATAATACTGGTGCCTTTGGCAGTTGTTAGTAGGGCCATCATTTGGGCTTGCATATCGGTAGGAAAACCAGGGTAAGGGAGAGTCTTTATATCAACAGCTTCTAAGCTGCCATCGGAAGATACTCTGAGGCCGTTGTTTTCTTCGCTAACTTTAACGCCTGCTTCCAAAAGTTTGGCTACTACCGGTTTTAAGTGGTCTACAATGACGTTTTCTATTAAGATGTTGCTGCCAGTAGCTGCAGCCAGCACCATGTAAGTCCCGGCTTCAATCCGGTCAGGGATCACGGTGTATTTAGCACCTTTAAGGTGTTTAGTTCCTTCTATTTTAATGATGTTGGTGCCGGCGCCGGTTACTCTGGCACCCATGTTGTTGAGAAAGTTGGCTAAATCAACAATCTCCGGCTCTTCAGCTGCGTTTTCAATGATAGTTTGTCCCTCAGCTATAGATCCTGCCATCATGATGTTTTCCGTAGCACCAACACTAGGAAAGTCTAAGTATACTTTAGCTCCTTTAAGTCTGGGGGCAGTTGCTTCTATTAAACCATGACCGATTTTTATGCTTGCCCCAAGGGCAGCTAAACCTTTCAGGTGAAGATCGATAGGCCGAGTACCTATGGCACAGCCTCCGGGTAAAGACATTTTTACCCGGCCAAATCGGGCAAGCAAAGGACCCATAACTAAAAAAGAAGCTCTCATTTTGCGCACTTGTTTGTGGGTAGCTTCCACACTAGATAGTGTTTTGGGATCTATAACTAACTCGTTTTCGGGTGTTCTATGGATAGTTGCTCCCAAACAGGTTAAAACCTGACAGATGCTGTCTACATCTGCCAATTGAGGTATATCACTTAAGGTACAAACGTTTTCTCCTAGTAATGTTGCAGCGATGATGGGTAAAACGGCATTTTTAGCCCCACTTACTTGAATAGTGCCTTCCAGGCGCTTTCCCCCGGTAACGATGATTTTCTCCAACTGCTTTTGCCTCCCTGCCCGAATGTCTTCCATTATTTGTTGTAATTCGTTATATTTTGTCTATATTCCTGCCATTATGTAACCGTCTGTTTATTTAATATTCCCCGTCTAGCAGGGGTGTACCAAGGCGTACGATTGTTTTGTTTCTTATCTCATCAATAGTTGTAGCCACATTAAGATTGACTTTTTGTCTGCCGATTCTCAGGTGATCTTTGATGAGGGGAGAATATCCGGTTAAACTTACCATTTCCGGTAAGGAAATGCCCTCCAGGTGACGGGCACCAATTCTTGTTAAAATCTGTTTAGCAATTTGCTCTTGCTCCTGCTGAGCTAATCTTTTATCTAAACTACCTTTTAGAAAAACGGAAAGCTCAGGCCTGATCTCTAACGGAACAAAGATATTAGCCATCTTATGAACACCAGCTGCCAACTCCTGACCGGAATCTACCTCCTTTTTCCATGTCAAGAGTAAGTAGCTTTCTAAGGGTGATTTAAAGGTTTGGACAACAGCATACAGGTGAGTGTTCTCCATAGCCAGGCCATGCTTTTGTTCTGTGTGGTGAGTTGTATACACAAAATCGTCACCTGGTAAGACCTGACCGGCCAAAGCTGTAAGTAAGTCTTTCATTTCTTGCTCTGAGGTCAGAGGACATTTTAGTTTTGCCCAGGCTTGAATTTTAACTTCTTCCAGTTCAGCCCCTGACCCCGCAAAAGCGTAGTAAAGGGGATGGGGCATAAGAAATTTATAGATTAAAGCTGCCAAAAACAGCAAACTTAAAAAAACTAAAGCTCTTTTGTTCATAACTACACATCCTATTCTATAAAGCGGCAAAGTTTTTGTCTAATGTGTAGTTTTACCAGTTTTGTACTTTCTCAGACAACTATTTCTTTTTTTTGCCTGGAAAAGACTTCATCTCCTTTGAGTCTTCATATTCATACTTGTAATAAGCTGTAACAAGTTTGTCCAACTCTTGGCTTTTTCTGATTACTTCCGGGTCTTTAGGGTTGTATCCTTTTAAGAGCATTTCTGTTAACTCTTTTTGTAAAACCTGGATCACTTGAAATAAATCGGTCATAGGACACCGCTCTTTCTGTATTGGTATATTAGTTAGACGTCCATTATAAAACAAAGTTGCCAAGCGGTGGGTTAAAATCATTATAAATATTCGCTAACTATAGCGTAAAAGTTGGGGGTGGCTTTAGTTAAAAGTTAAGAGTGAAGAGTGAAGAGTTAAATTAGTCGTTAGTCCTTAGTCGTTAGTTCCCGCTGCGCGGAGTCGCCAGTCCAAGCTTTCAAGTATTTCTCTGTGGTCAGTCACCAGTCACCAGTCGCCAGTAGCCGCTGAGCGGAGTCCTCAGTCCAAACTTTGGAGCGTTTCTTTATGGTCAGTCGCCAGTCGCCAGACCCCAGTCGTTAGCTCAGTTCGAATTTCGATGTTCGAAGTTCGATATTGGGGTTAAGAGTGAAAATTCGCCCCCCTGACCCTGATGTATTCTTCGCTGAATTTTGGCTATAAACAGGAAAATCCGTAGCACTAGGCTTACGGATTTCCTGCCCTTTGGTTAATTGCTATTTTTCTAGCAACGCTTATTTATTCTACCTCACTAAGTATTATTCCTGCAAGAAAAAGAGTGGTAAATATGGTATTGTTTGCTTCATTTGCCTCAGTAACATCTATGGCTCTATAGTACTTAAATCCATGGTTGGCAAAAATATGCTAAAGCTTTTGGCTTTCATGTAACTCCCGCAAAGCTCTGACTATCCGCTGGGAAGCTTTACCGTCGCCATAGGGGTTTACTGCGTTAGCCATTTTGTCGTAGTAGGCCTGGTCAGTCAAGAGGCGTTTAGTTTCGTTGAATATTTCTTCATAACCTGTCCCTACCAGGCTAACCGTACCTGCTTCTACAGCTTCCGGCCTTTCTGTTGTATCCCGTAAAACCAGAACCGGCTTACCAAGAGAAGGTGCTTCCTCCTGCAAACCTCCCGAATCAGTCAATACGATGTAGGCCTTAGCCATCAGGTTGACAAAAGGCTCGTAATCAAGGGGCTCGATTAAAGTGACTCTTGGTAAGTCCCCTAACACTTCTTGTACAGTACTGCGGACAAGTGGGTTTTTGTGAACTGGAAAAACTACCTGGACATCCGGGAAGAGCTCTACTATGTGTCGCAGAGCTTTAAAAATCCGCCCCATAGGTTCCCCCAGGTTTTCCCTGCGGTGAGCGGTCACCAACAGCACTCTACGCCCTTCCAGATTTACCCCTTCCAGACCGGGAATCTGTTCAGTTTGGAAATCAGACCGTACTGTACTAAGTAAAGCATCAATTACCGTATTGCCCGTAACGTATATTTTTTCCTCGGCAATACCCTCCCGCAGCAAATTCATTTTGGCTGTTTGGGTGGGGGCAAAATGTAAATCGGCAATAACCCCTGTAAGTCTACGGTTCATTTCCTCAGGGAAAGGTGAGTAAATGTTACCGGTACGAAGTCCTGCTTCTACATGGCCTACTTTGATCTGCCGGTAAAAGGCAGCCAGGGAGGCAACAAAAGTTGTTGTAGTGTCGCCATGAACTAAGACAAGGTCAGGCTCTGCCTCTTGGTATACTTTCCCCAGCCCTTCCAACGCTCTGGTAGTGATCTGAGTAAGGGTTTGTTTTTGCTCCATAATATCCAGATCATAGTCGGGAATTATTTGAAACAGCTCTAAAACTTGATCTAACATTTCCCGATGCTGGGCTGTTACTGCTACTTTTGAATCAATTTCCTGCGGATATTTGGCTAACTCTTTTACTAAAGGAGCCATCTTAATAGCCTCCGGCCTGGTGCCGAAGACAGAAAGTACTCTAAGCAAAATTTTTCCTCCTTTGCTGTCAGTCGCCAGTCCAAACTTTGGGGCGTTTCTCTAACGACTTTCACTAAGGTATCCTTTGCGAACTAGCTTCTCAATATGTTTTTCTACAGCTTGGTTGATGTTAATTCCGTAGTTTTCTTCCAGGACAAACATCATGGAAACTGCCGTCTGGGCCACATCTAATAATTCCTTAGTAATCATATTCATAACTTCTTTTTCGTCAACGTCGACTTTCTCTCCGTTAAGCCCCCGAAATTTGCCTATAGCCTGAGCCAACTCCCCTGTTTCTTCCATTAACTTTAAAGCTGTTGATTCCATAGTAGGAGAAAGTTTGTCCAATCGAGGCAAGGCAATTATTTTTTTCTCCATATCTACTCCCCATCTCCCATATTATTTATCTTTTTCCCGTTCCAAATGTATAAGCTCTACCCAAGGTGCCTCCTTAAACCAATCATAGTCGAAATGATAGTCTCTGGCAAATACAACTCTGGTAATACCTGAAGAAATGATGAGTTTGGAGCACTCGGCACAAGGCCTATCGGTCACATAAATAGTTGCCCCCTGACGTTCTTCAGGTGTACATTCCAAAAGGGCGTTTACCTCAGCATGAATTGTACGTATACAATGGTTGTTAACAACGATACAACCTTCATCGGTACAATGGGCCAGACCTGAAGCGCTACCATTGTAACCTGTCCCCTTAATCCGCTTATTTTTAACAACTACTGCCCCTACCATGCGCCTGGGGCATGTACTCCTCTCTGCTACCTCAAAGGCAATATCTAAAAAATAAGTGTCCCAATCTTTACGCATGCTTTGCTCCCCCCTCACTACCTTAATCAATATAGCAAGTATAAAACAAAGATTTGCCCTTAGCAAGGTATAAAGCAATGCTTAAATATCTTGAAGTATTTCATTGTTTTTAAAGGGAATTAATATCTGTTGAGGAAATTATTTAAGGCAACTAATAACTTGAAAGTGGTGAGTTTTCTATTGGCTACTTTAATTAAAAACGCCTACATAGTTACGGTAGACAAAAATGACACCATCCTGCCTAACGGTTCTCTGATCATTAATGACGAGTTAATTGAATGGATTGGTCCGTCTTCAGAACTGCCCTGGCCTGAAGAAAGGTTTGAGGAAGTTATTGATGGTGGCGGGAACCTGCTCATCCCCGGCCTTATCAACGCTCATACTCACAATGTCTATTATTTGATGCGGGGCTTAGGGATGGATCGGGATTTGAAGGATTGGTTGATGGAGGCAACTTGGCCCTGCTTAAAAGAGATTAACCCGGAGGAAGCATACTTAGGTTCTTTACTGGGGTGTATGGAAAATCTCCGCAGCGGCACAACTTTTATCATTGACAACTATTATATGGCAGCTAGCAAGAAAAGCAATATAGATGCGGTCTTAAAAGGTGTGGCTGAAACCGGCATTAAAGCCATAATGGCTAGGGGCTACCATGATTACCCCTTTAATATTCCTGAGGAATTTTTAGAGCAGGAAGACGAAGTTGTAGAGGAATATAAGAGAATGCTGGATGTCTGGCACGGAGCCGAACAAGGCAAAATCCAAGTTTGGGTCAGCCCGGTGAATCTGCTGTATTCCAGCTTATCCTCCCTTCAAAAAGTCTGGGATTTGGCCCAAAGCTATGGTGTAGGTATCCACACCCACGTAGCCGAAGCCTCTTTTGAAGTTGAAGAAATCCAAAAGCGCTACGGTAAAACTTTTATTGAAGTTTTCCATGAGCTGGGAATGGTCAACGAAAAATTCCATTCGGTCCACTCGGTGATGCTTTCGCCCAAGGAAATAGATATTCTGGCTGATACCGGTGCCCATGCTATTTTTAATCCTGCCAGCAACATGTTACTTGCTTCAGGTATTGCACCTATCGAAGAGATGTTGACGAAAAAGGTAAATGTGGCTTTAGGAACTGATTCACCCAATAACAATCAGGATATGCTGGAAAGCATGAAGTTGGCTACCCTTCTGCCCAGAGTAAAAAACAACAATCCAACAGCGGTATCTTCTTACCAAGCTTTGAAAATGGCCACCATCAACGGGGCTAAGGCACTTGGCCTGGATAAGGAAATAGGTTCTTTAGAAACAGGTAAAAAAGCTGACCTGGTAATTGTTGATTTAAACAAACTCCACAATGTTCCTCACCATGATGTGGTAGCTACTTTAGTTTACTCTTCCAACCAAAGCGATGTAAAGGATGTATTTATAAACGGTAAAAGAGTAATTGCTGAGGGCAAATTTACTTATTTAAATGAGAAAGAAGTTATAGAAAATGTGGTCAAGGCTTGTAACAATTTGTACGCAAGATGTGGAATAAGGTAAGATAGGCTAAAAAGTGGGCGAATATAAACATTCGTCCACTTTTTTACAGGTAAGGTTTCTTTTATCTTGCTTAACTCATAAAGGTAACGTTCTTTTTAACGTTTATTTGGTGCCGAATAAGCGGTCCCCTGCATCCCCTAAGCCTGGTACTATGTAGGCATGTTCGTTTAGGTGGGAGTCTACAGCTGCTGTAAAAATAACCACATCGGGGTGATCTTCATGTACTTTTTGGATACCCTCGGGAGCAGCAATAAGACACACAAGTTTGATATTTTTGATGCCTCTTTGTTTAATAAAGTTAATGGCAGCCGAGGCAGAACCACCTGTAGCCAGCATTGGATCGACGACGATGACGTCTCTATCGGCCACATCTGCAGGCAACTTACAATAATATTCTACCGGTTCTAAAGTCTCCGGATCTCTATACAGCCCAATATGACCGACTTTGGCAGCCGGAATCAGGTTTAAAAATCCGTTGACCATACCTAAGCCTGCCCGTAGGATAGGAATGATGGCTACTTTACGGCCGGCAATTATGCGGCATTTACATTTTGTCAAGGGAGTTTCCACTTCTATTTCTTCTAAAGGAAAATCTCTCGTTACTTCATAACCCATCAGCATTGCTACTTCTTCTACAAGTTCTCTAAAATCTTTAGAGCCTGTTTCCTTGTTGCGGATATAACTTAGCTTATGCTGGATTAAAGGGTGGTCTAAAATGTGTACGTTTTTCATCTTTCTCCTCCCAAAATAAGTGTAGGTTTTAAGACTTGCAATATTTAGCTCTCTCGCCGCCAATAAGCTTGGGCCGGGTACGAGCCAAAGTTAAGTGGGCGTTGCCTATTTTTTTAACAGCTAAACGTACTGGAACAGCAACCTGTTTTAAATGCATACCAATAAAAGTATCGCCAATATCCATACCGGCATGGGCAGTAATCTTTTCCACTACGACAGGGCTGGTGAAGTTTTCCATGGCTGCAGCAGCCAGGGAACCGCCGGCTTTGGGATGGGGTACTACGGAAACAATTTCAAAATTGTATTTTTCTGCTGCCTCCTCTTCGATGACCAAGGCTCTGTTTAAATGCTCACAGCATTGTACGGCCAGGTAGATACCTTTTTCCTTGAGGGGCGGCAACAGCTCTTTCATGATTACAGCGGCTACTTCTGTATTGGAAGCTGAACCGATTTTTTGACCCATTACCTCGCTAGTACTGCACCCTACCACCAGAATGTTTCCGGGCTTAAGGTTTGCTACTTCCAAAAGTCCAGCCAGAGCCGAACGCACTTCCTGGGCAATTTCGTTGAAATTCATGTTTTCAAACACCTCCAGTCGCGCTTCGCGCAAAGTCGTTAGTCCAAGCTTTGGGGCAATCCTCTATGGTCAGTCGCCAGTCCAAGCTTTCAAGTATTTCTCTGTGGTCAGTCGCCAGTCCCTAGTCGCCAGTCGCCAGCAGCCGCTGAGCGGAGTCCTCAGTCCAAACTTTGGAGCGTTTCTCTATGGTCAGTCCCCAGTCACCAGTCGCCAGTCGCCAGCAGCCGCTTCGCGGAGCCTC
>DUOV01000088.1 GCA_012838615.1 Clostridia bacterium
CAAGCCCAAGATGCCCATGAAGCCATAAGACCAACTTCAGTTTACAGAAGCCCTGAGGCAGTTGAAAAATTTTTAACCAAGGATCAATTCAAACTATATAAACTGATATGGGACCGTTTTTTAGCTAGTCAAATGAGTCCAGCTGTTTTTGATACAACTACTGTTGACATTCAGGCGGGGGACTATTTACTTAGAGCAACCGGTTCAAGCCTAAAGTTTGCCGGTTTTATGAAGGTTTATTCAGAGAGTAAAGAAAATGAAGAAGATGGCAGTTTGCTACCGGATGATATCAATAAAGACGATCATCTAATTTTGCTTAAGTTAGACCCAAAGCAGCACTTTACCCAACCACCGGCAAGATATACAGAAGCTTCTTTGGTTAAGATTTTAGAAGAGCTTGGAATAGGCAGACCGAGTACTTATGCTCCGATTATTGACACTATCCTCAATCGTGGTTATGTCATTAAAGAACAAAAACAATTTATACCCACCGAATTAGGACGTATAGTGGTTGATTTACTTAAGGAATTTTTTGCAGATATCATTGATGTTGAATTTACTGCTAATCTTGAATCTAATTTAGACAAAACAGAAGAGGGTATATATGATTGGAAAGAAGTAGTGCGAGACTTCTATGAACCCTTTGCTAAGGAACTGGAAATTGCGGAAAAAGAAATGGCTAAGGTTGAGCTTGTGGAAGAAGTATCAGATGAAATTTGTGAAAAATGCGGACGTAATATGGTTGTAAAATTTGGAAGGTATGGTAAATTTCTTGCATGTCCCGGGTTTCCAGAATGTCGTAACACAAAACCTTTCTTAGAACCTTTAGGTATTGATTGCCCAACATGTAAGGGACAGATAGTAATCAGAAGATCTAAAAAGGGTCGCAAATTTTATGGCTGTAGTAATTATCCAGATTGTGATTTTGTTTCCTGGGATCAGCCTACCAAAGAACGCTGTCCAGAATGTGGAAGCATGCTATTTCTTAAATCGGGGAAAAAGGAAAATAAACTAATCTGCTCTAAGGAGAACTGTAGTTATAAAACAACCATTGGAGCCTTAGACTTGTAGGGGAAGGGGAGTGTATTACTTCTCTTAATTTTTGGATTTTGACATAAAATTTTACACTAAATATAAAATAGTAGTATAATTATGCAGCTATAAAAATTTTAAGATTAGAGGATATTTAAATTAGGTGATTCTAATGGAACATAGTTTGAGCATTATCGGAGGAGGACTTGCCGGCTCTGAAGCTGCTTGGCAGGCTGCGGAACTAGGAATTAGGGTTAAATTATTTGAAATGCGCCCTCTGACCATGACTCCTGCTCATCACACCCCTTTACTGGCTGAATTAGTTTGTAGCAACTCCTTTAGAGCAAATAATATAGAAAATGCGGTTGGTTTGTTAAAGGAAGAAATGCGGCTTTTAAATTCTTTGATTATAAACTGTGCAGATAAGTGCGCTGTACCTGCTGGCGGTGCTCTGGCAGTTGATAGAGAGCGGTTTAGCACTTTAGTCACTTCTAAAATTAAAAATCATCCTAATATAGACTTAATAACAACAGAAGTTACTGAAATCCCCACCTCTGGAACTGTAATAATTGCTACCGGTCCTTTAACTAGTCAGAACTTTGCCCAGAAAATAGAGGAATTAACTGGTAGTCATTATTTACATTTTTATGACGCTGCAGCTCCTGTTGTAGATGGTGAAGGAATTAATACTGATGTTGCATTTTGGGCTTCTCGCTACGGAAAAGGTACAGCCGATTATTTAAACTGTCCTTTAAATGAAAAGGAATATGAAGATTTTTATCAGTTTCTTCTTAATGCTGAACGTAATTTACCAAAGGACTTTGAAAAAGATATTATTTTTGAAGGTTGTATGCCAATTGAAGTAATGGCCAGAAGAGGAAGAGACACTATACGTTTTGGTCCACTAAAACCTGTTGGCTTAATTGATCCTAAAACTGGAAAAGAACCTTATGCTGTTGTCCAGCTTCGCCAAGATAATGCAGCTGCTACCTTGTTTAATTTAGTAGGTTTTCAAACTAGTTTAAAATGGTCAGAACAAAAGAAACTTTTAGCCTTAATACCGGGTTTAGAAAAGGCTGAAATTGTTCGCTTTGGAGTAATGCATAGAAACACTTATATTTTAAGTCCTGAATTACTATACCCTACAATGCAATTAAAGCAAAATAATGATATTTTTTTTGCAGGTCAAATTAGTGGTGTTGAAGGCTATGTTGAGAGTGCTGCTAGTGGACTGCAAGCAGGAATAAATGCAGCAAGATATGTAATAGGTAAAAAACCTTTAATTTTCCCCAAGGAGACAGCTATTGGGGCTTTAAGTCATTACATAACCTCTGCCGATTCCGGCAATTTTCAACCAATGAATATAACCTTTGGTTTACTCCCCCCTTTAGCCTACAAGGTTAAAGATAAAAAGAAAAGAAGGGTTGAAATAGCTAAGCGGTCTCTAGAAATACTGAAGCAATTTAAGAAACAACAACTAGATATAAATTGAACAAATATTTTAAATTTTTGACTTGTCACCGTTAAACTGTTATGTTAACATAGTTGCGAGTTCTCCTGGGTGGTGACATATTGGTTAGGAAGTTTGATTATTTTGAACTATTTTTTGATTATTTACGTGCAGTTAAGCATGCCAGTCAACATACTATAACTTCTTACTTACATGATATTGGTCAGTTCTACGAATTTTATAGGAGCTGGGACGAATTATTATCGTTGGAAGATATGGATTATCATACAATACGCTCTTATTTAACTTTTTTACATGGGCAAGGGTATAAAAAATCGTCCATAGCCCGTAAATTGGCTGCCCTTCGATGTTATTTTAGATTTTTACAAAAACACAAGATTATTACTAATAATCCTCTAAAATTTATCCATACGACCAAAAAAGAACATAAGCTCCCTGCATTCCTTGCTGAAGAACAAATTAAACAGTTGCTAGATGCACCAGATTGTACTTCACCCTTAGGTTTGAGGGATAAGGCAATTTTGGAGACATTTTATGCATCAGGCATACGTGTTAGTGAATTAGTTGGTATTAATTTGGATAATGTTAATTTAAATTTAGGCTTCACTCTAGTCTTTGGTAAAGGTGGAAAAGAACGAATTGTTCCCTTAGGAAGATTTGCGACAAAGGCTATTGAAAACTATTTGGCAAAAGGTCGACCTGTCCTAGTTGAAAAGGGGCTTGCTGATGAGCTTGCTCTGTTTCTTAACTATAGAGGTCAGCGGATAACTGCCAGAGGGGTACGGCGTATATTTGAAAAATATATAAGTAGCGTTGCCAATACAGCAAAACTCTATCCCCATGTTTTACGTCATACATTTGCTACTCACATGTTGGAGCGGGGAGCTGATTTAAGGGTGGTTCAAGAGCTACTTGGGCATGTAAATATGAGTACTACACAAATTTATACTCATGTTACTTCCGTTAGGTTAAAAGAGGTTTATGATAAAACTCATCCTCGAGCATAGAGGGAGGTAAAAATTTTATGTTTCACGCTACCACAATTTTAGGTGTTAAAAAGGACGGTAAAATTGCCTTAGCTGGTGATGGCCAAGTAACTTTTGGCAATACTACAGTTATGAAACACCAAGCAAGAAAGGTGAGAAGGTTATACGATAACAAAGTAGTGGCTGGATTTGCGGGCTCAGTAGCAGATGCTTTTACACTTTTTGAAAAGTTTGAAGGTAAACTTAAAGAACATAGGGGCAATCTGCAAAGAGCTGCGGTAGAGCTAGCACAAGAGTGGCGAATGGATCGGGTACTGAGAAAGTTAGAAGCCATGCTTTTAGTTGCTGATCAACAATCAATACTTATTATTTCTGGTAATGGCGAAATAATTGAACCGGATGACGGAATTGCTGCCATAGGTTCGGGTGGCCCTTATGCGTTAGCTGCTGCAAGAGCATTAGTAAACAATACGAGCCTAGATGCAGCTACTATTGCTAGAAAAGGACTTGAAATTGCTGCTTCTATTTGTGTCTACACAAATGATAATATAATTGTAGAAGAAGTATAGGAGGTGCAAGGTGGATAATTTAACGCCTCGTCAGATCGTTGCAGAGTTAGATCGTTATATTGTGGGACAGTCAGATGCAAAAAAATCTGTAGCTATAGCTTTGAGAAATCGTTATAGGCGCAAAAAACTACCTGCAGATTTGCAGGATGAAATAGTTCCTAAAAATATTATTATGATTGGACCTACAGGCGTTGGAAAAACTGAGATTGCACGAAGACTGGCAAAGCTTGTAAAAGCTCCTTTCATTAAGGTCGAAGCTACTAAATTTACAGAAGTAGGTTATGTAGGTCGAGATGTAGAATCTATGATCAGAGATTTGGTTGAAACTTCAATTCGCATGGTTCGGCAAGAAAAAACTTTAACTGTTAAGGAAAAAGCTGCCAAGCTTGCTGAAGGACGAATTCTTGATATACTTTGCCCGTTTCCTCAGCAAAATAAAGGAGTTAAAAATCCTTTTGATATTCTATTTGGGGGAAAACAAACTTCAGAATCGTTACAAATGGAAGAAGAACATCTGGCTGAAAGAAAACTGCAAATTGAAAAACAAAGGGAGGTTTATAAAAGTAAGCTTTCTGGCAATGATTTAGATAATGAGCTAATTGAAATAGAAATTGAAGATCAAAAGCCTCCTATGGTTGAAATTTTTACAGGTGCTGGTATTGAAGAAATGGGAATTAATTTACAAGATATGTTGGGAGGTATGTTTCCTAAGAAAAAGAAACACCGAAAAGTAACTGTTAGAGAAGCAAAAAAAATCTTGACCCAAGAAGAAGCAGAGAAACTAATCGATATGGATGAAGTTATAACCCAGGCAATTTTCCGAGCAGAGCAGGATGGAATAATCTTTTTAGATGAAATAGATAAGATTGCCGGTAAGGATAATACTAGTGGGCCTGATGTGTCGCGAGGAGGAGTTCAAAGAGATATTCTTCCTATCGTAGAGGGGTCGACTGTTGTTACAAAATATGGTCCTGTAAAAACAGATCATATTCTATTTATCGCTGCCGGAGCATTCCACACATCTAAACCATCTGATTTAATTCCTGAACTACAAGGAAGATTTCCAATTCGTGTCGAGTTGCATAGTTTAACTCAAAAAGATTTTGAGCACATTTTAACTGAGCCTAAAAATTCTCTAATTAAACAATATGTTGCTTTGTTATCTACTGAGGATTTAAAAGTAACTTTCAAAGATGACGCTATATCCGAAATTGCTAAAATTGCGTATGAAGTTAATGCTCAAACTGAAAATATCGGAGCAAGAAGACTACATACAATTTTAGAACGAGTTTTACAGGATTTGTTCTACGAGGCGCCTGAACTAGCAGGTGAAGAAGTAATAATTGATAAAACTTATGTTCAAAAACGTTTACAGGATGTAGTCAAAGATCAAGATTTAAGTAGGTATATACTTTAAAAATATGATGTTTAAAGGAGTAATAATATGAACACACTATTAGAAAAAACAAGAAATATCAACAAGTTATTGCAAAAATCCGCAGGGAATCCGGTTGATTTTGAGGAGATGGCGCAAGTTCTGAGAGATCAGATAAACGCTAACTGCTATATTATTAGCAGACATGGTAAAGTTTTAGGATATGCTTTTTTAGAAGATTTTAATTGTGAAATAATGTCCAGAATAGTATATGAAGTTGGGGCTTTTCCAGAGGAGTACAACGACGAACTATTAAGGATAACTCAAACAAAAGCTAATTTTAACCAAATTGAACAAAAATGTTTTATTGATCCCGATGAAACATGCGACTTTGAATCAAAATTAGACACGGTTGTTCCTGTTGTTGGCGGAGGACAACGTCTTGGTACTTTACTGATTACAAAAGTAAACAATAAGTTTACAGACGAGGATCTTATTTTAGCCGAATACGGTGCTGCTGTTGTAGCAATGGAAATTTTACGTTCAAAGGCTGATAAAATTGAAGAAGAAGCAAGAAAACGCGCTGCTGTTCATATTGCCTTAGAAACATTGTCTTATTCCGAATTGGAAGCTGTTGAACATATCTTTAGTGAGTTAGAAGGAGATGAAGGGGTCCTAGTAGCAAGCAAAATTGCAGATCGAGCAGGGATTACCCGTTCTGTTATTGTAAATGCTTTACGGAAATTTGAGAGTGCCGGCGTTATAGAGTCTAAATCCCTTGGTATGAAAGGAACATATATAAGAGTTCTAAATGAGAATTTACTGGATGAATTAAAAAACTTAAAAAGAAGGTAATTTCTTAAACCAACATTAGATAAATAAGCTTTTTCTTGCTTAAATCACATTTTTTATGCTATACTCTAAAATGGTGTTTAAAATACACACGCAGTCCTGAAGCCAACAAGGGGTGCCAGTAATGGTCTTGTTCGGTTTATGAAGGAGGCGGAGGATTAAACCAGGGGAGGAGGTGTAACAATGGCAGTCATCTCTATGAAACAACTTTTAGAAGCAGGCGTTCATTTTGGGCACCAAACTAGACGTTGGAACCCCAAAATGGCTCCTTATATCTTTACCGAACGCAATGGCATTTACATTATAGATTTGCAGAAAACTGTTCGTAAGGTAGAAGAAGCTTATAATGTAATTAGGGATATGGTTAGCGAAGGTAAACAAGTTTTATTTGTAGGTACTAAGAAACAAGCCCAAGATTCTGTAAAAGAAGAAGCTGAAAGATGTGGCATGTTTTATGTAAACACTAGGTGGTTAGGAGGCACCCTAACTAACTTCCAAACAATTCGCAAGCGTATTGAACGTTTACACGAGCTGGAAAGAATGGAAGAGGAGGGCGTGTTTTCTGTACTGCCTAAAAAAGAAGTAACTAAACTTATTGCAGAAAGAGATAAGCTGCAAAAATTCTTAGGCGGGATCAAAAACATGAAAGAGCTACCAGGGCTTATATTTATTATTGATCCACGCAAAGAAAGAATTGCTGTAGCGGAAGCTCGTAGGTTAGGCATCCCTATAGTTGCTATAGTAGACACTAACTGTGATCCAGATGAAATCGACTATGTGATTCCAGGAAATGATGACGCTATTAGGGCGGTCAAATTGCTGACAAGTAAAATTGCAGATGCAGTCATCGAGGGTACTCAAGGTCAACCTGAAGTTGATGAAGCTGAATAACCCCCGGTAGCGAAGTTTTTAAATAAGGGTGAGATAATATGATTAGTGCAAGTCAGGTCAAAGAGTTAAGGCAACTTACGGGCGCTGGTATGATGGATTGTAAAAAAGCTCTTACCGAGACCAATGGCAACATGGAAAAAGCTATTGAATATTTACGTGAGAAAGGTTTAGCAGCTGCTGCCAAACGCTCTGGTAGGATTGCTACCGAAGGTCTGGTAGAATCTTATATTCATGGTGGCGGTAGAATCGGTGTTTTAATTGAAGTCAACTGTGAAACTGATTTTGTTGCCAAGACTGATGAGTTTAAAGAGCTAGTAAAGGATCTGGCCATGCAGGTAGCAGCATCCAATCCTTTGTACGTTTCAAGAGAAGAAGTAACACAAGAAGTAATTGATAAAGAAAAATCTATTTTAAGAGCTCAAGCTTTAAATGAAGGTAAACCTGAAAAAATAGTTGAAAAAATGGTTGAAGGAAGAATAGAGAAGTTTTATAAAGAAGTATGTCTCCTAGAACAACCATTTATAAAGGACCCTGATAAATCTGTAAAAGATTTGGTAACTGAAAAAATAGCTAAAATAGGGGAGAATATTCAGGTTCGTAGGTTTGCTCGTTTTGAACTCGGTGAAGGCTTAGAAAAAAAATCAAATGATTTTGCGGCTGAAATTAAATCGATGACATCAGCCTGTAAGTAAGAAGAGAGCACGAATGTGTTCTCTTTTTTTCGGGAAAACTTCTGAATTAGAAAGGATTTTTAATCTATATGTAGAAACTTAATTGGGTATGATGGAGGGTTAAGGCATGGCAAATGCTAAATATAAACGTATAATATTAAAGTTAAGTGGCGAAGCTTTAGCTGGAGAGCAAAGATTTGGAATAGATCCACAGACTTTAGAAATAATTGCCGAGCAGATTAAAGAATTACATAATCTGGGTGTTCAAGTAGCTATTGTTGTTGGGGGAGGAAACATTTGGAGAGGGGTAGCTGGCAGTTCACAAGGAATGGATCGTGCTACAGCTGATTACATGGGAATGCTGGCTACTGTTATGAATTCGTTGGCTTTGCAAGATGCACTTGAAAAAGTTGATGTCTCCACTCGAGTTCAGACAGCTATAGAAATGCGCCAAGTTGCCGAACCATATATCAGGAGAAGGGCCATTCGCCATCTGGAAAAAGGACGGGTAGTGATATTTGCAGCTGGTACAGGAAATCCTTACTTTTCTACAGATACTACTGCTGCTTTGCGTGCAGCCGAAATCGAAGCGGAAGTTATTTTGATGGCCAAAAAGGTTGATGGTGTATATGACTCGGATCCTATAAAAAATGCTGCAGCTAAGAAATTTACTGATTTAGAACATATTGATATCTTAAACAAAGGCTTAAATGTTATGGATTCAACTGCAGCGAGCTTATGCATGGATAATAATATTCCAATCATAGTTTTTAATCTGACTAAAAAAGGTAATATATTAAAAGTTGCTTTAGGTGAAAAAATAGGGACATATATAGGGAGGTAGAGAGTATGTTGGAAGAATTAATGAACAACTTAGAAGCAGACATGCAAAAAGTCATTGATTCTTTAAAAAGGGAGTATGCGACCATTAGGGCAGGTAGAGCTAACCCTGCTTTGCTGGAGAAAGTTACGGTGGAATACTATGGTGTACCTACTCCTATTAACCAGATGGCAAATATTTCTGCTCCGGAGCCAAGGCTATTAGTAATACAGCCATGGGATCGTTCGGTTATTCCGTCTATTGAAAAAGCAATATTAAAGTCTGATCTTGGTCTAAACCCTACTAATGATGGTAGCCTTATTAGAATAAGTATTCCACAGTTGACACAAGAACGGAGAAATGAGCTTGTGAAAGTAGTGAGGAAGAAAGCTGAGGAATTTAGGGTAATAATTAGAAACCTGCGTCGTGATGCCAATGATAAAATTAAAAAAACAGAAAAAGAACACGGTATTTCTGAGGACGAAAGTCGGAAAGCTATTGAACAAGTACAAAAGTTAACTGATAAACACATCGAACTTATTGATAAAGTTTTAGAGAAAAAGGAAGCTGAGATACTTGAAGTCTAATTTAGTCGATGTCCTTGGCTTACCTTATCTCATAGCTATTGAAAAAATTAAAACTTCAGGTTTTAATATCGGTAAGGTTACGTACACAATTTCACCTAAGCAAGAAAATGAAACACTTAACCCGAGGGTGGTACGGCAAAATATTATTTCTGGTAAAAAAGTGGATTTAGTTTTAGCCAATTCCCCATGGGTTTCTGTTCTAAGTGAAAGGGGGTGACAATTGTGTATAAAATAACAGATGCTTGTTTATCATGTGGAATTTGTATGGATGAATGCCCAAGTGGTGCTATTTCAGAGGGTGAAGAATATTTTGTTATTAATAAAGATGTTTGTACAGAATGTGGAAGTTGTGCAGACGTTTGCCCTAACGAAGCTATTGTCGAGGAATAGTTAATAAACCCCCTCACTTGAGGGGGTTTATTAGTAGAATAAAGGAGTTTTCATTGATGAGTTTGCTGGAAAAAATGTTTACTACATTATTTTTGAAACGAAAAAAAGTAGTTAATCCTGACTTACTTAGACAATTAGATAAGTCTAAGTTACCAAAGCATGTGGCAATAATTATGGATGGTAATGGGCGTTGGGCTGCTCGAAGAGGACTTCCCAGAAGTGCAGGTCATCAAGCGGGAGTAGAATCGTTAAGAAGCATAGTGGAAATTTGTTGCGAATTGGGAATTTCTATTCTAACTGTTTATGCATTTTCTACTGAGAATTGGAAACGACCTCAAGAAGAGGTTGACACGTTAATGAACTTACTGACCCAGTATTTACAAAATGAAATTAATGAGCTTCATCGAAAAAATATAAAAATTAACCCTATTGGTCGATTGGATCAATTACCCGAATCTGCCAGAAAAGAACTGGAAAGAGCGGCTGATTTAACTAAGAATAATAATAGATTAATTTTGAATCTTGCTCTTAATTACGGGGGTAGAGCAGAGATAGTAGATGCGGTAAAAGTGATCAGCAAAAAAATAGCTGCAGGTACTTTAAGTCCTGCCATGATAACTGAGGAGACAATAGCAGAACACTTATACACACGAAACTTGCCTGATCCAGATCTATTAATTCGGCCTTCAGGTGAATATAGAATCAGTAATTTTTTACTTTGGCAAATTGCTTATACTGAATTCTGGATTACCGAAGTTTTATGGCCAGAGTTTAATAGTGAGCACTTGATAAAGGCATTGTTAGATTATACTAATCGTGAACGCAGGTTTGGTGGTTTAAAAATATAACGGAGTGATAAAATTATGTGGCAAAGATGCCTGACAGCTATAGTAGGTATTCCCCTTGCTTTTTTCCTTGTCTACCTTGGAGGCATTCCCTTTTTTATTGCAGTTGGTATTTTAAGTATTTTAGGTATGCATGAATTTTTTAAAATCTTAATACCTTATGATATAGGTATAATGCGTTATTACGCTTATTTTTGCGGTATAGTCTGGCAAGCAGCAGTATTTTTTCAGGCAGAATTTAGGCCATTAATGCTTCTGCTATTTCTACTTATAGGTTTTATTATCTATATTGTTAATTTTAAAAAACTTAAACTGCAAGATTTTTCTTTGACTATCTTGGGCGTTGTCTATGTCTTTGGATTGTTTAATTATTTAAATCTATTACGTTTTTTTGCGCCGCAGGGGAAATGGTGGGTTTACTTTACCTTAATACTTATTTGGTCTAATGATACAGGAGCTTTTTTCACCGGACGTTATCTCGGTAGACATAAATTGCATAAGATTGTCAGTCCTAAAAAGACAATCGAAGGTGCCTTAGGAGGGATAGCATTAACTACTTGTATATCCTTCGTTATTAATTTACTTTTTCGCTACATGTCTTTACCAGAGGCTCTAGTTTTGGGAATGTTAGCTTCAACTTTAGGCATTGTAGGTGATCTATGGGAATCTGCCTTAAAGCGTATAGGTGGTGTTAAAGATTCGGGCTCATTGCTTCCCGGTCACGGAGGAGTTTTGGACAGATTTGATAGCCTACTTTTTGCTGCGCCGATAATATATTATTTTGTACAAGGCTTAATTTTTCATTGAGGTGAAATATGAAAGAGTTCTCGTCAAGTTTGATAAAAGCTGCGATCGTTGCAGCAATTATCTTATTTGTTTTGTTAGGTATCTTTTTATCATATTACTATGTAATTCCTGCTTTAGC
>DUOV01000089.1 GCA_012838615.1 Clostridia bacterium
CTCATTTCTAAGCTGGTCGGGATGACAGGATTTGAACCTGCGACCTTTCGGTCCCGAACCGAACGCTCTACCAAGCTGAGCCACATCCCGTTTTGGAACCACCTTAAGAATTATAACAGTAAATTTAGAAATAAGCAATGTAAAAACAGGTTTTAAACAGTATTACGAATTTTAAAAACTGGAGGGACTTGTTAAGTGAAAAGTTATCGTAAGGAATTATGGTTTAATACCAAAAATAGGAGGGAGTTTATTAACATTACCCCTCAAATAGAGGATTGTCTAAAAGAAAGCGGGATCAAAGAGGGATTATTGCTTTGTAATGCTATGCATATAACCGCCAGCGTTTTTATTAATGACGATGAGGCAGGTTTACATAAGGACATGGAAAACTGGCTTGAGAAGCTAGCACCTGAGAAACCATATAGCCAGTATTTTCATAATGGCTACGAGGATAATGCTGATGCTCACCTGAAGCGGTCTATTATGGGCAGGGAAGTTGTAGTTGCCGTAACTGATGGTAAACTTGATTTTGGACCATGGGAGCAAATCTTTTATGGCGAATTCGATGGAAAAAGGCCAAAAAGAGTCTTGGTAAAAATAATTGGTGAGTAACTAAAAATTAAAGGAGATATGGGTTTATGTTAAATCTTTTAATGAACAGACGAAGTATACGAAAATACCAAACTAAAGAGGTTGAACAGGAAAAAGTAGAGCAGATTATCAAAAGTGCCTTGCTTGCTCCTTCCTCAAGAACAAGGAGACCCTGGGAATTTATTGTTGTTACAGATAAGGAGCTTTTGCAAAAGTTGGCTCAATGTAAGGAACATAGCGCAAGTTTTTTGGCTGAAGCTCCCTTGGGCGTAGTTGTTATAGCAAACTCAGAGGTATGTGATGTTTGGGTGGAAGATTGTTCTATCGCAGCGATGATTATACAGTTGACAGCCCAATCCCTAGGTTTAGGATCCTGCTGGATTCAAGTAAGGAAGAGATTTTATGATCAAACACAGAAGTCAGAAGATTACGTTAAGCAGGTATTATCTATACCTGATAGGTATCAGGTTGAATGTATAATCTCAATTGGCTATCCGGCCGAAGAAAAAAGTGCCTACAGCGATAATGATTTGGCCTATCAAAAGGTGCATTATAATTCTTTCTAGATTACTGTCCAAAGGACATTATAGCTTTCATTAAAATCAGAAAATTTAAGTTTTCTTGTTTTTAAAAAATGCGGCCAAGTTTTCGTCTACATCCGCAGAACTTAAAAAAGATAAGTATTTTATAACTATGCCACCACATTCTTGTCTAAAACATACTATTAAAGTCAAAGAAAATTAGATTAAAAAATAAACTTTGCACACGCTGACTTACTGATGGTAGCAGCCTATGTTGCTTTTTTTGGAATAGCAATCTTTGCTCTTCCTTGGTGGTTATCCTTTCTTATTGCTATTATTGTTACTACTGTACTAGGTGTCTTGATTGAAAGAACAGCATACCGTCCTTTGAGGGATGCTCCCAGAATTTCAGCTCTTATTTCAGCCATTGGTGTTTCTTATTTACTCGAGAATCTGGGTATAGTTGTATTAGGAGCCCGTCCTAGACCTTTTCCCCGCCCCGAAAACTTAGTCTGGAATATTAAAGTTGGTAACATTTCATTTTTATCCTTAGCGGTTATCATACCTATCATTACCATACTTTTATTAATAGCAGTCACCCTATTTGTAAACAGAACAAAGGTTGGCATAGCTATGCGGGCCCTTTCCCGGGACTTTGAAACAGCAAGCCTAATGGCAGTTGATGTCAATAAAGTAATTTCTGCTACTTTTGCAGTAGGCTCTGCTCTTGCAGCTGTTGGTGGCATTATGTGGGGTATGCAGTACCCGCAGATAGATCCTTTAATGGGAGTTTTCCCAGGACTTAAATGTTTCATTGCAGCAGTTATGGGCGGTATCGGTAGTGTGCCAGGGGCAATGCTCGGTGGTTTTATTTTAGGCATGGGCGAAGTTATGATAGTAGGTTTCATGCCTGAACTTTCGGGGTACAGGGATGCTTTTGCTTTTGTTGTATTAATTCTAATTTTGTTATTTAAGCCTGGCGGACTCTTAGGTGAAAATGTAGTAGAGAAGGTGTAGTTATGGAAAACAAAAGACAAAATACTATCCTAACTATTATTGCGCTCCTTTTTTGTACCCTGTTAATTTATTTAGGAGATAACAACTTATCCAGATTTCAACTGCGGATTTTAAATTTATCTGCTATATATGTAATTTTAGGCTTGAGTATGAATTTGGTAATTGGATTTACGGGAATGTTTTCATTAGGACATGCTGGTTTTATGTGTGTAGGGGCGTATACTGCTGCAATTCTGACTATGTCACCTGCAGCTAAAGAATTGATTTATTACATGGTTCCTATTCATCCGTTACTTGCTAACATTCAATGGGGCGTTATCCCTGCTGCTTTAGCGGGCGGGATAGTTGCTGCTATTTTTGGTGTTTTAGTAGGTTTCCCCGCTTTACGACTGAGAGATGATTATCTGGCTATCGCGACTTTGGGGTTTGCTGAAATCATCCGAATTGTGGTCACTAACACTACCAGTATTACAAATGGTTCTTTAGGTCTGAAAGATATTCCTAGTGTTAAGAGCCTATGGGTTTACTGGGGGTTTGCTATTCTTACTATCCTGATCTTGAGAGCTATAATCAATAGCAGTTGGGGTTACGCTTTCAAAGCTATCAGAGATAATGAAATAGCTGCTGAAGCCATGGGAATTAATATACTTAAACACAAATTACTCTCCTTTACTATAGGAGCTTTCTTTGCTGGTCTATCAGGGGCATTAATGGCGTATTTAATTACTTCTATAGACCCGACTATGTTTCGTTTCACCTTTACCTTCCAAATTTTACTAATAGTAGTATTAGGCGGCATGGGTAGTATTACTGGTTCTATAGTTGCAGGAGTTCTTGTGACAGTTGCTATGGAATGGCTACGCTTTGTAGAACAAGATATGAACTTTTTTGGTTTTGTTATCCCAGGCATTTCTGGCATGAGGATGGTTATCTTTTCTATCCTACTTCTTTTGGTAGTGTTGTTTTACAGGCAAGGATTGCTGGGGACAAAAGAGTTTAGCTGGAACTTTTTTCTGAAACTAGCCTCTAAACGTAGCAAGCAAAAGGAGGTAAGCTGATGAGTTCGGAAAAAATTCTAATTACCAAAGATTTAACTATTAAGTTTGGAGGCTTAACAGCTGTCTCCGGCTTAAATCTTGATATTTCAAAGGGAGAAATAATTGGCTTAATTGGACCAAACGGGGCTGGTAAAACCACTTGTTTTAACATAATTACCGGTGTGTATAAACCAACGTCAGGAAATATATTATTTCACAATCAAGACATCACAGGTCTCCGCCCAGACCTTATCACTAAACTCGGGATTGCCCGTACTTTCCAAAACATTCGTTTGTTTAATTCTATGACTGTTTTAGAAAATGTAATGATCTCCAAACATGTACGGCTTAACGCGAATCTTCTTGAAGCTGTTTTGCATCTTCCAAGGTATACAAATGCCCATCGTCAACATCTGGAAGAATGTATGGAACTTTTAGAACAGGTAGGCTTAGCTGATGTAGCACATGAAAAAGGAACTTCTTTACCTTATGGTAAACAAAGAAGACTTGAGATTGCCAGAGCACTAGCTACACAACCCACCCTTTTACTTTTAGATGAACCTGCCGCCGGCATGAATCCGCAAGAAACTCTTGAATTAATGGATTTTATCAAAAAGATTAGAGAGCTTTATGGATTGACAATTCTCTTAATTGAACACCATATGGAAGTTGTAATGGGAATCTGTGAGCGAATTACAGTCTTAGACTATGGAATTACTATAGCCCAAGGTACACCTGCCGAAGTCCAAGCAAACCAACAGGTTATCAAGGCTTATCTAGGGACGGTGGAAGATGATGCTTAAAGTTGATAATTTACACGTCTATTATGGTGGTATTCATGCTTTAAAAGGTATTTCGCTAGAAGTTCCTGAAAATAAGATTGTGACACTAATCGGAGCAAATGGTGCAGGGAAAAGTACTACTTTAAGGACTATAAGCTCCTTAGTACCTAGTACCTCCGGTAAAATAACTTTTTTAGGCCAAGATATTACTAATAAGAAGACAGCTGATATAGTAAAGGACGGAATTACATTAGTTCCGGAGGGACGCCGTATCTTTTCTATTTTAACTGTTTTAGAAAACTTAAAGA
>DUOV01000090.1 GCA_012838615.1 Clostridia bacterium
ACGGAAAAAGAAGCAGCTGAAAGAGCTTTGGCAGAGGAAGAAAAAACCTCCAAGGAAGTAGCACGAAAAATTCGAGAGATTCAAGCTAAATTAGGAAAATCTAAGTACACCGGTGGTATTTTTACCTGGCCCACCCCAGGTTATGAATACATTACCTCAGATTATGGAATGCGTGTACACCCAATTTTGAAAGTCAAAAAGCTGCATACTGGCATTGATATTAGAGCTCCGAAGGGAGCAGAAATTGTGGCTGCCGCCGGAGGTACAGTAACTTATGCAGGCTGGCTTGGGGCATATGGTAATACGGTTTTAATCGAACACGGAGGAAGCATTACAACCTTGTATGGACATATGTCTTCTATTTCAGTAAAGGCTGGAGATACAGTAGATAAAGGGGATACTATCGGGAAAGTAGGAAGTACAGGGTTAAGTACCGGCCCCCATTTGCATTTTGAGGTTAGGGTAAACGGCGATCCTACTAGCCCTTGGGACTATTTAAAATAAATTTTCCAGGAACTGAAGTTTTCAGTTCCTTTTCACTTTATCTAGTTTATAATAATTTGGTAGACAACTACATATAAATAAAACAGTTTCAATTGAATATTATGCTTTGAACAAATAACTAGCTCTAAACACGTGAGGACGGGACGGTGTAAAACTTGGAAGAACGAAAAGGATTATACAAAGGTCTAAGGGCTTATGCAATCTTTAGTATGATTTTGACGACCCTGCTTGTGATTTTTGTTCTACTTAACGCAGGCAGCGTTGCTCGAATGGCTCAGGTCCTCTTCTTAATCAAAACCCAGGCCCTTCAGCCTGTAACTGCTTCTCAGTTAATAGACGGCAGTTCAGCCGGTCTGGTGAGCTCTTTGGAAGATCCCTATTCTACTTATCTTAAACCTGAGGTGTTTGAAAGTTTAAACCAGAATCTTCAGGGTACATATGGCGGCGTTGGCTTAGTTATTACTCAGGAGGAAGATAATCGCTTAGTTGTAGTTAGTGCTTTCAAAGGGACTCCTGCCTACCGAGCAGGGATTTTGAGTGGTGACTGGATTGTAAGAATAGACGGGCAAGATACTTCTAAGTTGACTTTAGAAGAAGCTGCTAACTTGATGCAAGGTGAGCCGGGAACAAAGGTTAGGCTCTCCATCTGGCGTGAAGGGGAAGGAAGTATTAGAGATTATGAAATTGAGCGGGAAATAATTAACGTGCCTTCTGTTGAGGGACAGATGTTAGATCACGATAGTGGCATCGCCTATATCAGCATTACCCAGTTTGCTAAGCAAACTGGTGTGGATTTCAAAAAAACTTTACAGGAATTAGAAGCCGAGGGCATGAAAGGGATTGTTTTAGACTTACGCAACAACGGCGGAGGGCTTTTGGGTACTGCCTTAGAAGTTGCTTCCCACATTGTGCCCAAAGGGCCTATCGTTCATATTGTAGATAAAAATCGCACTCAAACTTATGAGGCTCCGGGAGGCAATCTCAACATCCCCTTAGCAGTTTTAATTAATAAAGGGAGTGCTAGTGCTTCGGAAATTGTTTCAGGGGCTATTAAAGATACTAAAGTAGGAGTTTTGGTAGGAGAAACAACTTTTGGCAAAGGCTTAGTTCAAACAGTTTTCCCCTTAAACGGTGGAGCTGCTGTTAAACTGACTACAGCCAAATATTTAACACCTAACAAAAAGGATATTAATGTAACCGGTATTGAGCCTAATGTTAAGGTAGAGGTGCCGGCAGAATTAAGACAAGAAATCATGCTGACTTCTCCTAACGTGGAAAAAGATCCTCAACTTCAAAAAGCCATAGAAATACTGCAGCAACAAATACAATAACTATAGGAAATTTGTTAAGGAGCAATCAGGGCAACCAGGATTGCTCCTTTGTATAAATAAACTTTTTGAGGTGGTAATATGCCTGAAGCCAGGACCTTTTTAATGCTTTGCCTGTACGTTTTAATTATTGCTGTCCTGGAAGAGATTTTACGCAGCAAGGGAAAAGAAAAGTGGGCTAAAGCCTTACATTTTGCTGTACTTTCTTTAGGCCTTATCCTGATTGGCAAGGTGTTTTTACAGTTAACTTATCTTGCCGAAGAAATATTATTTAGATGACCTAGGGAGAATTAATTTTTATCTTGACCGGAAATAAAAAGTAGCTGAGAATAAAACTAGCGTATAAAATTTACTAAAAGGAGATACTTATGACTAATAAAATTTATCGTTCGGAAAGAGATAAGATGATAGGTGGTGTTTGTGGCGGACTGGCTGAGTATTTTAACATAGATGTAGTTCTCATTCGGCTGCTATGGGTCTTATTGTTTTTCCTGGGAGGTTCAGGTGTCCTGGCTTATATCATAGCTTGGATCATCATCCCTGCTCAATCAACTGCTCAACCCCACACAGACTCTTTAGACGACGGGCAGTCTGGGGAAGGTACTGATTCCACTAACGTTTCGGGACGGGGCAATAAGATAGTAGGAATCATTTTAATCGGGGTAGGAGTATTTTTCCTGGCTAAAATGTATATACCACATTTTTACTGGCGTAGAGTTTGGCCTGTGGTGCTGATTGTGGTAGGAGTACTTATTATGTTTCAAGGCAGTAAGGGAGAAAAGTAATGAAAGCAGGACGTATTTTCACCGGGTTACTTATTGTTGCGTTAGGAGTTGTGTTACTGCTTAACACTTATGGGATTTTGACCTGGTCAGTCTGGTACCAGGTGGGAAAGTTTTGGCCTGTACTGTTGATAATATGTGGTATACTAATCTTTTTCGATAAATCCCTATTACCAATGGGTATCATAATCTTAATTTTAGGGATAGGCTTTAGCTCAGTAGTACCAATTGCTACTGATAGTAAAGTTACTTCAGGAATTGATCAACATAGTTGGAAAGTAGAGTCTAATATCACCCATGCTGAACTTAAGTGTGAGTTTGGAGCGGGAAACTTAAAAGTAAAAGACAGCTCGCTTAATACGGTAGAATTTGAACTTAAATATGTGGGTAGTGCTCCTTCGGTAAAACACCAAGTTAAAGGTGCAAAGGCTTACTACACAATTAGACCAGGTAATCATTTCCCCTTTAATTTGGATGGCTCGGGGGAATGGAATTTATTTTTGGCGCCGGATATCATCTGGGAGCTTGATTTAGATGTGGGGGCTTCCAGTACTGAACTGGATTTAAGCCAGCTTAAGCTTAAAAAACTGGAGGTAGATGCAGGAGCAAGTGATCTAAGTCTCCATCTGGGGGCTCATGGTCTGGAAACTCTTGTAAATATTGATGCAGGAGCTTCTAATATAAAAATAGTTGTACCTGAAGATGTCAGGCTACAGATTGAGCTTGATGGGGGATTAAGCAGTTCTAATCTGGAAGCTGCAGGTCTTGTTCGTTCAGGAGATTATTATGTTACACCAGATTCGGTAAGTTCAGATTCTTTGGTTAAAGTAAACCTTGAGGCAGGTGTTAGTAATTTGGAATTAGTAAGGCTTTAGTTTACTAATCCACAAAGTTCAGGCTAAGCGTGTAAAATTAAATTTTAGGGTACAAATAATAAGTTTAATTTTTAGAGGCTAAAAAAGTGCACCTCACATGCTAGAAAAAATCTAATATGTGAGGTGTATTTTAGTTTTAAGGATGTATTTTTAGAAGAATTCTCCATTATATAATATTTAATTC
>DUOV01000091.1 GCA_012838615.1 Clostridia bacterium
CTACCCCTACAACCATAAGCACAGCACCAATTCTACTAAGAGCTACATTGGTTTCCACTGCTTCTTCATCCATAATATCGGTCCAGAGTAAATCCCATTTCTTAATACGTGGATATAGCACAAGCATTAAAGGAATACCCAGAACAATTGTTGGTATGGAATTATTAAGAGCAATAATAACGCCTAAAGCTGCAAAAGGTACCATTTTAAGTAAGTCTAAACCCCAACCTATAAAGAGAGCACAAGCCATAGAACCTAAAATTCCTACAATTACATAATTAGCAATTTTTTTACCATCTTTTAGTTCCAGAGGATTTTCATCATCTTTACTTACCAGGCCAAACTTATTCCAAAGTTTATAGGGAACATAAGCAAATAAGAAGTTGCCTACAAAGCCAAAAAGACTACCTATGCCTAAAGTTCCAAAGAAGTCACCAATTAAATTCCCGATAGCAGAGCCCCATGCGCCAGCAGGTCCAAACAGCAGGCCTAAAAGTACGGGGAATGCGCTGCCCGGGCGAAACTCAGTAATGCCAGGGATAAGAACAAACCCTTTAAAAGGAATTAGAACTGCAGCATAAATAGCTGCACTTAAAGCAACCAAAACCACCATTTTTGTATGTTTCCACATACCAAACACTTCTCTCATCAATAACACCCCTTTTTACAATTTCATTAAAGCTCCTTTACAATGACATTGTTCTTGGGAAAGGTTGTTTGTTACAAAAATTTTTATAAATAAGTTCGTAAGGGCTGCCTTATTTCTTTCAACAGCTGAAAGTATCTCTTCTTTATCAAGTTCTTCACCTAAGCCTGTACACCAGTTCGTAATGATCCCTACTGCTGCATAACACATTTCAAGTTCTTTAGCCAGAACAACTTCTGGCACATTGGTCATACCGACTACATCACCTCCCATCTTTTGAAACATTCTGATTTCAGCAGAGGTTTCAAAACGAGGACCTTCAGTACAGACATAGATGCCTTCCCCAGCAATCTTAACACCTTCCTCCTTGGCAGCAGTAATAAAAAGCTTTCTTAAGTTTTGGCAATAAGGATCTGCCATAGAGGTATGAATAACACCTTCATTCCCGTCATAAAAGGTAATAGGTCTTACTTTAGTAAAATCTAGAAAATCATTAAAAACTACTATATCACCCGGTTTAAAATTTGAATTACAGGAACCGACTGCAGCTGTTGCATAGACAAACTTCACACCTAACTCTTTGAGCGCCCACATATTGGCCTTAAAATTGATCATATGGGGCGGCGTGCTATGCTGTTTCCCATGGCGTGCTAAAAATATAATATCTTTTCCTTCGATATTTTGAATATCAACTTCTACATCTCCATAAGGTGTTGTAACCTGTTCTACTCTCGTTTTACTGGCTACATCATACACCCCGGTGCCACCAATAATTGCAAATTTCATTTTTATCTTGCTTCTCCTTTTAAGTAATTGTAAAATTGAACATTAACCCAAACAATTTCCGTGCTAATCTCTAAGCTTGGATCAAGCTCTTTTAAGGCATCAACTAGGGCCTGAGAATCTTCATTTAAAGTATAAACATGAGCCTCATAGACTTCATTTTTGACAATATTATCTGTCATAGTTAGGTATTGCCCCAGCTCAACATTAGAAGTAAAGACAGGTTGCCACCAGGCTTGGTAAATAAGTCCCGGTTGGTCTGCTTCCTTCTTAATAGCATACTGATAGACGATGTCTTGAAACTTGTTCTTCAGTTCAACTGTTGGGAACTCAAATAGAATATCATATTCTTTAACATGAGCATAATAATTTCCATCTGCAGTAGGAACAAATTCATAATTAGGGTTAGGATCAGTACCCCACTCAGCCATATGTTTGTAGGATGATGTTTTAGTTTCAATATTGACTTTAGCGTTTACACCTTCACTACGAAGTAAACCGATAAGTTGGATGGCATGAATTGGGTTATCATGTCCATATCTAATGGTTAGAACCGGATCAAAATTGCTGTTATTTCTTGTATCTCTGATGTTATAACCTGTTGTAAGCCCCAGTTCAATGGCAGAGTCCAAAGCTGTTAAAAGCTCTTCGTCGTTAACCTTTTTGGCATTTTCTATGGCTCTAAGGACTTTCCCATAAATAGTTGGTTCCATAACTGTGCCCAGGTAATTTTTATAGCAGCCATTGAGATCTAATGTTCTTGTTAATATTAATGCTGCTTCCTTCTGAGATAATAAATTTTCAGTTGCAAAATCAGGTACTAAACTGGCAGGTAATAATTCTATGTCTAAAGCTAAAGCCAAGTCCTGAGCCTCAGCCTTAGAAATTTTGCTGTTATTTTCGTCAAAAGATAAATTGACCTTTTTTAGAGCTCTGTTTATTTTTTCCTTGGAATATGTACGGGCTAATTCTTCCATGTTGGAAGCTTTTATAGCAAGAGAAAGAGCTTCCAAAGTAGTGATTTTTTCTGAAGCTAAAGGCTCTTCTGTCACTAAAAATTGGTCATCATTTAAGGCCATACTAAGGTGTTGCTCAAATTCGCCTTTAGTAATGTCTTCAGAAATCTCAATTTGATAAACATTCGAAAGATACTCTACCTCGTAAATGGGAGCTGTTGCGGCAAATGCTGTAAAACATTGGCTTAGAAGGACGACTAATATTAAGCTGATAAGTAGTGATTTTCTCACCTTCATCAAGCCTTTCATTGTAAAACCTCCATCTCACTTTGATTTTACATTTTGCCCTTCCCCGGTGAAAACCTCTAGTATAAACTATGATTAAAAAACTTAAACATCCCTCCTTTTGGTTATATGTTAGTCGTAAATTTAACAATGATGCTTACAATCAATAGGAGCAAAACAAGAGCAAGCATAATATAATCGTTGCGCTTGTAACCGATTTCCAAGTAACTGCTCCGTTCTTCGCTATAGCCAAAACCTTTGGATTCAAGGGCCATGGCAAAAACATTAGTACCCCTAATTACTGATATAAACACAGGAATAAGCAGGGGAATGTACTTTTTAGCTCGTGCAATAAGGCTACCCGACTCTAAGTCTAATCCCCTTGATTTTTGGGCCTGGATAATAATAGAACTGGTTGCTACAATCATAGGAACTAAACGTAGGGCGGTGGAAAAGGCAAAGGCTGCCCGATAAGGAATTTTAAGTTTTACTAAACCGGCAGATATTTCCTCCATTTTTGTTGAGCTTAAAAAGATCATTCCGGCAATTATCATTATATCGATCTTAATGCCCATAGCTATTCCATATAAAAAACCTTCTAGCGTAATAGGACCAAGAATTTTTGTCTCACCCTGACCCATTAATGACCAGATAACTACAGAAAAAAAGCCGATCATCACTAATACAAACTTGATACGGTTTAAATTACTCAGAGTCTTTCCTGAAGAACCATAGATAACGATTAATGCCCCAATTATGAGTAAAGGTGGTATTGTGAAAAACATTAAGGCAATAGCAAAGCTGGCTATCATGATAAAAATCTTTGTTCTAGGATCAAGTCGGTGCATATAGGTGTCTTCATCTAAGTATAAAAACATTTCCATACTTTCTCACCCCTTAACCTTTTTGTGTACAGAACAAGAGTTCATCAATTGATAGGACAGTTCTACCTAATAAATTACCTAAATTTACAATATGGGGCGTTTTTAAATAAGATTCAGCTAGCTTATCTTCCTGTTGAAAAACTTCTCTGGTTCTGCCATACATGGTAAATTCCCCGTCTTTAATTACGGCAACTTTATGAGCATATTCGGCTACAACCCACATAGTATGAGTAATCATAATTATGGTATGGCCGTTTTCATTAAGTCTCTTAACAAGTTCCATCATCTGTCTTTGTTCCTTAAAATCCAAACCTGTAGTCGGTTCATCTAAAATTATTATCCTTGGCTGAGCTGACAAAACTGAAGCAACCGCTATTCTTTGTCTTTCCCCTTTGGTTAGAGAAAAAGGATCTTGTTCTTCGTACCCTTCCATATCTACAGCTTTTAAGGCTTCTTTTACTCGTTTTTCAATTTCTTCCTTAGTAAAGCCGCGCATTTTAGGGCTAAAAGCTACTTCCTCAAACACAGTATCTGAGAAAATTTGATGATCAGGGTTTTGGAAAACATAACTAATGTCTTTACCTATTTCGTAAATTGAGTGTTCACGTGTATCTTTACCGTAAACTTTAACTTGGCCACCAGTAGGTAGAAGCAAACCATTAAAATGCTTAACCAATGTGGTTTTGCCACTCCCATTGTGACCAAGAATTGCAATAAACTCACCTTCCCGTATTTCCAGATCTATGCCTTTTAAAGCCCTATTTCCGTTAGGGTAAACATGCTCTAATCCACTAACGGAAAGGACCACATCACCATATCTTTTTTCCAATTGTTCATCTTTTTCTAATAATGCTTGATACTTTGCATCATCAATTTTTAGGTTCAAGTCCTTCCATTTAGCCAGGCCCGCTTCCGGAGTCAAAGGTAAGTCATCTGTAGCTAAACCTAAACAGCTAAAAAATTTCGGTACTTGCAAGGGCATAATACCTAAGTTGTCAAAAAAGTCAACCTGTGGCAGAATTTCTTCCGGTTTTCCGTCTAAAACAATCTGCCCATTATCCATGACCACAATTCGATCCGCTTCTAAGGCTTCTTCAGTTTCATGTTCGATAATCAGCAAAGTAAAATCTTTATCTTGATGGAGCTCTTTAGCTATTTGGAAAATCCCTAATTTACCGACAGGATCCAGATCTGTTGTCGGTTCATCCATACAAACAATCTTTGGTTGATTAGCCAACACAGAACCAATGGCTAATCTTTGTTTTTGTCCGCCAGATAAGGTGAAGGGTTGTCTGTTTTCCAGCCCTTCTAGCTTTACTACTCTGACAATTCGTTCAATTATTTCCTCCATTTCTTCTTTGGGTACATTAAAATTTTCAGGACCAAATACTATTTCCAGTTTGGTGTTGGTAGAAAATAATTGAGACTCAAAATCTTGAAAAACCAAGCCAATATTTTTAGCCATAGTACCGACTTTTTCTTGGGCAGGGTTTTTCCCCATCACTATGATTTCGCCTTCATACTTGCCTTTGATAAAGTTCGGAATAAGTCCATTAAGGCAATTAGCCAGAGTAGACTTTCCAGCCCCACTAGGGCCCATAATGACAACAAACTGACCTTTGTCAATTTGTAAGTTTATGTTTTTTAAAGCTTGACCTTCTTTTTGGTCTTTGTAACGAAATGAATAATTCTTAATATTAATTACTTCTTCTTTCAACTTTGTTCCCTCCCCTCATCTTTGCAGTACAAGTAATTTTTCTTGGCAAAGACTTCGTACAATCCCTCATCCCATCACCTCAAATGTCTTTTGCGATTAACGATAAATTTAAAGATGCTACTGTTATAATAATCCATAGAATAAATCACAGGTTGACCTTGTCTATCATAATGAATCTGTTTTAATAGAAGAAAGAAGGTATCCTCAGGAAGGCCAAGCTTTTCTCGCATTGCCCCTTCAAAAGATGCAGGCATTATTTCCGCAACAGCATATTCGATATGAATATCCAATTCCTGTTCTAAATATTCAAACATAGAACCTTGAAAACCTGGTTCTGGAATTTTGCCCTTAAATATTTTTTCGGCAAAAGTATCAATACAATAAGCCGCTACCAGATCATTAGCTGTTCTTATTCTTTCAAAGGTCAAAACTTTTTCATCCTTATTAAGATTAAGTTTTTGCTGCATATCTGTATCCGCATTTCCCCTTCGAACTTTATACCCTCTTGTGCCAGGAACATAGCCAAAAGCCCGAATTGTATCTGTGGTACTGCGTAATTCTTCCAGACCATCTTCTATCTTAACGGGAGTCCTTGCTAAAAAAGTACCTTTGCCTTGTATCTTCCGTACTATTCCTTCTTGCTCCAAAAGTGCTAAAGCTTCTCTGACTGTAGACCTGCTGACCCCTAACATCTCCTGTATTTGAGCCTCAGAGGGAAGTTTGTCGTTAAATTTATATTTTTCACTTTCAATATATTCTAGTAATCGTTCTTTAGCTAAATGACTTAAAGACATAGATGGCTTTTGTATTTTCATAAAGTCCCCTTTTCTTTAACTTGTCTGACATCAGATATGTCTTAAGTAAATTGTAACATAATAATATGTTTATTAAAATAAAAAATGTAAATATTGTAAATCTTTACCCAATTGTTTCTGTCTTGCCCTCAAAAATTTGTTGCGCTACAATTCATAATAAGAAATAAACCGGATTACCAAAGGTCACACCCTTTGCTCAAATGAGCAAAATCAAATTTATAGCCAGGAAAAAGCTATTAGTTCAAGGAGGGTCCATTTTGCTACATCTCTTAGTGATTGATGACGATGAAAAAATTACAGCCTTACTTAGGCGAAGTTTGGAATTTGAGGGATACCGAGTTACCACAGCTGCAGATGGAGAAAAAGGGTTGGCATTGGCTGCACAAACGAAGCCTGATTTAGTTATTTTAGATCTTATGCTGCCAAGTTTAGACGGTTATCAAGTCTGCCAACGCTTAAGGGATACTTACCCTAAAATCCCTGTTCTCATGTTAACGGCTAAAGATGACGTTAAAGATAAAGTTAAGGGCCTTACCTTGGGAGCCGACGATTACTTAGTTAAACCATTTGCCCTGGAAGAGCTACTGGCCAGGATCAAAGCCCTTTTGCGTAGATCCGGGTGTGACGTGGACAAAAAAATTACTTATGCAGATGTATCGGCAGATATTTCAACGAGGGAAGCATGGCGCGGTAAAAGAGAGTTGGGTTTAACTGCGAAAGAATTTGATCTTTTAGTTTTGTTTTTACGTCATCCCCGTCAAGTCTTAACAAGGGAATATTTAATGGAAGAAATCTGGGGCTATGATTACAGCGGAGAATCTAACGTGCTTGAAGTTTATATCGGCTACCTGAGACAAAAGTTGGAAGCCCAAGGCGAAAGCCGAATAATTCAAACTGTTCGAGGCGTTGGTTATGCCTTGAGGGAGTAATGAAATGTCTTTGCGTTTACGGATAACTATTTTGTTCACCGTCATACTAACCGTTGCCCTGGCTGTTTTCGGCAATTTTATGTATGACTATTTAGAAAACAGTTTAATCAGAGAAATTGATAAATCCTTACAAGACAAAGCTGTAGAAATATTTAAGTCTATTAAAATCCTAGATTCGTACCCTATCCCCTTACAGAAGGTAATTTTGCCCGACGTAAATATTTTTGCAGCTACACCTGATATTTATCTGGAAGTAATAGACACTTCAGGAACCCCGGTAGCTTCCTCAGATAATTTGAGTAAACAAAGTTTACCTCTTTTCAAGGACACTATAGATTTGGTTGCTAAAGAAGGCCAACTGTTCCAGACGTATAACCTGGAAAAAGCCAGTCTCCGTGTTTATAATGTACCCCTCTATTTAGATGCAAGGCTGGTAGGAGTTTTACGGGTCGGTAGATTTTTAAATCCTACTTTACAAGCATTACAAAATCTAAGAGTAGTGCTAGCGTTTGGAATAATAGGTTTTATCCTAATAGCCCTAGCCAGCGGTTGGCTGATGACTTCGTCGGCCTTAAGTCCAATAGAAAAAATAATAAAAACAGCCAAGTCAATTGGGGATAAACAGGACTTCTCCCAGCGGATACCTTATACCGGTCCTAATGACGAAGTTGGTCGCCTAGCCTCAACTTTCAACAATATGTTAGAACGTTTGGAAAATGCTTATGAACAACTGGAGCAAGCTTATATTGCTCAAAAACGTTTTGTGGCCGATGCCTCCCATGAGCTCCGCACCCCTTTAACAACTATCCGCGGTAACATCGAATTAGTTCAGAAAATGGGTGAGCAAGAACCTGAAATTAGACAGGAAGCTTTACAGGATATTAAAAGTGAGGCGGAGCGTATGTCTCGCCTAGTCAACGATCTTTTAGCCTTAGCCAGAGCTGATACAGGTCAACAACCTGAAAAAGAGCCTGTACTTATAGAAACCCTCCTCCAAGAGGTTATTCGCCAAGCTAAGATACTGGCGCCTAATCATCAGCTTGAACACGATAACCCGGAAAAGCTGAAAGGGATTAAACTCATGGCCAATAGAGATTATTTGAAACAACTACTGCTGATCTTACTTGATAACGCAATTAAATATACACCTGAGGGCGGCTCAATCAAGATAAAATTTCAACGTTTAGCAAATTCAATTACAATTCAAATAGAAGATACCGGGATAGGTATTGCCGAAGAAGACTTGCCCTATGTTTTTGACCGTTTCTATCAAGCTAACAAAACCCGAGGTTCTAAAGGAAGTGGCCTTGGTCTGGCAATAGCTAAATGGATTACAGAAATTCATGGCGGCAAGATTAGCTTGGAGAGCCAAATCAATAAAGGTTCTGTCTTTAACTTAGAATTTTTTAACTTAATTTAAGTTACCTCTCATATAATTTTAAGGTTTATTACCTAAAATTAGGGATAAGAAAAAGCACATTAGCGAGGTGGTATGAAGTCATGAGTATATTTGACTCAAAAAAATCGTTTACGATTTGTTGCATAATTGTCCTAATTTTAGCGGCTGGCTTAGCCTATGCCTACACTAATGAGGGACTTGAATCAGTAATTCATGCAGATGTGGAAAATAGTGAGGAGGCTAAAGAGCCTGTAGCAGCTCAGCAGGCCTCTTTAATTCCACCTGGGCTAAACGCTAACACTATAGCTGAAATGGTGGAGCAAGCAGGCCCTGCAGTAGTAAAAATTGAAACAACGTCAGAAGTAAAGAACCCCTATGCTAACAGTCCTTTTAACGATCCCTTTTTCCGTTATTTCTTCGGAGATAGTTTTAACGCGCCAGAGTCCAGAGTCACCCAAGGTTTAGGTTCAGGTTTTATCATATCTCGGGACGGTTATATTCTAACTAATGAGCACGTGGTTTCAGGTGCTACAGATATTCAGGTGGTTGTTTCCGGATATGAAAAAAGTTTTCCGGCTCAAGTTATCGGAAAAGATTATGATCTGGATTTAGCAGTACTAAAAATCGATAGTGATAAGCCATTACCCACTTTAAAACTGGGCGATTCTGACAAGATTAAGGTAGGTAACTGGGTTGTAGCTATCGGCAATCCTTTAGGACTAGACCATACAGTAACTGTAGGAGTTATAAGTGCTAAAGAAAGACCGATTACTATTCAAAGCGATTCTGGTCAAAGACAATTTAAAAATTTACTACAAACCGACGCCTCGATTAACCCAGGCAATAGTGGTGGTCCGCTCCTAAACCTAAACGGTGAGGTAATCGGCATTAACACGGCCGTAAGTTCTTCCGGTCAGGGTATAGGGTTTGCTATTCCAAGCTCAACAGTCCAAAAGGTACTACAAGAACTAATCGAAAAAGGCCAAGTAACCAGACCCTGGATCGGTGTCTATATGCAGCCCCTGACTAAGGAATTGGCTGATTACTTTGGTTTAGATAAGGAAGAAGGCGTTGTTGTTACCGATGTAATTCCAGGCAGTCCTGCTGCCAAAGCCGGGCTAAGAAGAAAAGATATTATCCTCGAGTTTAATAACAAAGTAATCAAGAATCCAAATCAGCTACAGGAAGCAGTCCAGGAGGTCAAAATCGGCAGTAAAGTTACAGCTTTAATTTGGCGGGACGGAACAAAGCAATATGTGACAATGACGATTACGCAGAAAGAAACTCCGTAGGAACTCTACGGAGTTTCTTAGTCCCCAGGCCCAAGTCGCCAGTACCCGCTCTCCGCGGAGTCGTCAGTCCTCAGTCCCCAGAAATGTAAAGGGCGGATGTTTGTTTCGC
>DUOV01000092.1 GCA_012838615.1 Clostridia bacterium
AAGGGGTCTTTTTATTTGAATGCTAGATACTGAAATGAAATAGGCCGTAAAAGCAAAGTTTCCGTCCCCTTAAAGGGGTCTTTTTATTTGAATCCTGCTTCCGCTAAGCATTATGGTGCGTGCCTTAACACAGGCATTTGCGGAGCAAATATTAATCTTGGTGCTTTTGCGTAGAACAACAACTAATCACCCGCTTTGAAACTCGTCATTTCGTTTATTTTCTCTGTTTTTCTTCCAATTACTCTCTGCGGCGCAAAATTTAGATCTTATCCTCTGATTTCAGTAACCCTTACTCCACCCATACCAAGGGCTGTCTTGATTCCGATTCCGGCATATTCGGAAAAGGAGAGCAAAGCCCCAGTCAGTCTAACCAATTGCTCAGGTCCACCGATAGATAAGGTAACCTTTCCCAGATAGCCTGTTATTTTAGTTCTTTCGAGATAATAAACTGCCGAGCGTAAGGAATAGCGGGCAATCGAGAGATGCCCCGCTAATTGCTCCATGGTCTCTTGATCGTCAAGAGAAAATTCCTGACTAAAAGAAGAATAACGGGTATAAAGACTGCGGATGATTAATTCCGGCACAGGAAATAATACATATTTGCCATCCCGTTTATGAGTACAAGGGGTTAAAAACTCCAGTTGGTATCTACGACATGGATCATCATGCAAAAAGAACCTGGCAAAATAATCCTGTTTGCTTATTCTCATTCTTTGAGTGTCAATAACCTGTAAGGTTAATTCCTTATGCTTAAGCTCAATTTTGGAAAGAGGCAAGAGAGCCTGAGCAAAAAGCTCAGCTATATTGGGTTCCCAGATACCTATTGACCACCTTAACTGCTGGTCAGACAGAGGTAAAACATATTGGGTAAAAGGACGCAGCTCACTTTGATGGAACATTGACGCCAACTCCGGCGGCAGCAGCTCCAGTAAAGCGCCATGTAAAATGGTACCCCAGTTATAGGAGGCTTTTTGCTCACCGCTGTATCCAAATGTAATAATAATTTTCTCCAGCATTGTTTTACTTTTTCCCCCGAGTTTAGTTGAAAATCAGTTCACATCTGCCCATTTGGTAATAGCAGTTTTGATACATTGCAGTTTTTAAAATACGAGGAGAGACCTTGTAGATACTGCTATCTTTAGTATGTTTGTGATTAGGGAACTGTTTGTCCAAAATTTTTGTCACCAATGATAAAGCCTTTTTCCGCTCAGGAAACAGATTATAGGTTATAGTTTTGGAAACATAACCTGCTCCGCCACCTAAAATTATATCGACCCCTTTTTCGGCTGCCAAAGGAGCATCTTGGGGCAGTTCTTTGAAATGTTCTTCAAATACAGCATAGTGTTGATCAGCAAAGGCATGTAAGGCTTCCTCGATAAACTCTAAGGTTATGCCTGCCTTGGCAAGAATAGGAATCTCTAAAGTCATTATAAAATGAGCTTTACTACCTGGCTGCAAACATTCCCTGAAGATTGGTAATACTTTAACTGTCCCATCTGGCTTGCGCTCATATTTTCCTGTGAGGATAAGATTATCATACTCCAGAGGTGTACTGTCGCTAACCTGTATACCCCGCATTACATCATTGATTGGGGCTGGTATGCTTCTGGCAGGGTCTTTAGGATCTTTTATTTCTAAGCGGCCAAAAACATATTGCTCCGTTTTATTGCTTTCCTGCTTAAGATAAGTGCGTAAGCCTCTGAAATTATCTGCCCCAGCCTCAATGCTGTTGCGCAAATTACTCCAATTGCCGTTCTGCATCAGTTTAGCGGCTAAAGCTGTACGAATTGCCCCTTTTAAACTTGAACCAGGTATATAAGGTTTGCCCTCGGGTCCTTTAACAAAGGTTAACACCTCACGAAAATTATTAGCCTTAGCAGCCTCTCCAGCTTCAATGCTGTATCTAATAAAAGCAGCATAATCCTTTTCCCCAATGTTACACTCCTGTAAGAAAATGCGCAGATCATTATTGCGGGGATGAATAAGGTACTTTTCATACCTAGGCAGAAGTGATCTTTGTTTTAGAAACCCGATTAGTTTAGTTAAGTCAGGTATATGGACCAAGCCTTTAGCAGGGTCAAAAATATATTCCTTTTTGGTAAGACTCTCGCCAGAACCGATGAAAACAGGTGATAAAGCCTTCAAGGTAACTTTGGCTCTTTCTAAATGACCGTATTTCACACTCTCACCCCCATAAAAAGGGTCTTGCCTAAACGCCAAACCGGATGGGTACCACCGTCCGCCAAATCAAAGATTCCTCCCCTAAATCGGTGCCGAAAACATGAGCCCGGTGCCAGCATATAGATTGTCTTTTTCTTTAATTGTCCTGTGGCGTATGTAGCAGACCTGATAAAACCGCCCCTCCTAATAGTAGTATACCAACTGCCAGTTAGGCTTGCTTCCAGTTCTGCATCCTCCGGCAAGGCTGTACCTAAAAGCATCTGATATTCCGCTGCTTGATCTTCTAAAAAGCTAAGAAGGGTCTCGGGACAAGGACAAGTTTCCAATGTGAATTTGCCCAGGCCGGTGGAAGTCTTACCGCCTATGCCGGATAAACCCAAAGTAGCTAGTAATTCTTTTAATAAATCTAAGGCTTCTTCATCTTCTGAGCGTACGATCAGATATAAACCGCAGCCGGGCAGAAAGCTCCAGGTCGCAACATGGTAAGGCAGCGGTGTACTCTGACCTTTAATGGCTACTTTAGTTACTGTAGTCAACTGCCCAAAAGTAGCTTTCATTCTACCTAAGTTTGGCTGAGCGCATTTTAATCCTTGTAGATAGTCTTTAAACAATGACAGCGGAATATATACCAGGGATTTAAGCTCCTTTTTTAAGCCTGGATCCCCTTCCTGCCGATTATTAGTCAGAAAAAGCACCGGTTTCGGCAGAAAAAGGTCCTCCTGGTTATATGGAAAGGTATCAGAAATGCTTAAAACATCCTCGGCAAAATAGTTTACCAACTGTTCCAATTTACCAAATTTTGCGCCTTCACAGCAAAGAGCGGAAAACAAGGTATCGGCATGGATAACCATCTGCCCATCATTTAAGGAGTTACCCCCCATACTTACCCCGAAATGGACCGGTGTAGTGAAATTAAGCTTGCAAAGCAAATATGCCATAATCCTCTACTTCCTCCAAAAGTTTTAAAAGCTTTGGTAGTTCAACCGGACAGCTTCCTGCCTTAACTTCGAGGTGAAAGTCAGAAAAAGCCACCTTGCCGTAACCCCTGGTACCATGTCCTCCCAAATAATCCATAGATAAGAGCTTCAGACCTTTGGCCAGATTAGCAATGTCTCCCTCGACTTCTGCCGGTTCTTCAATGTCGTAAACTAAATTTATAGCAAATTCTGCCCCTCGTACTACCCTTTCAATTTGACGGGGATTAGCAACGGCAGTAAGTCTACTGATGGTATTCTCAAACTTTATTTCGGTCATGCCTGTCCGTTTTTTAAGCTGGTCAGCGTTTATTAAGAAAGCGTCGGCAAATTGTAGTCTGGCAGGTTTAGGATCTTCTTTCCGGCGATTATCACCTGACGAACCAAAAAGCCGTTTAAGTTCAGGAGGATCATCCTTACACTCTTGGGTAAGATAATGATTCTTAATAGCCTTGGCCAGTAAAGTCCTTAACTTCCCTTTGAGGCTGGAGCCAGGCAACATGGGTTCACCTGTCAAGCTATCCCTGACCACAGGACTGTCTACTGCTCCTATGCTGGAAAAAACTGAAGAACCTCCTATGTGCATTCCTGTTAAAACCGTTAATTTGCAACCAATTGCAATTTTCCCATACATAACTCTTCCCCCCTATCAATCTTTTCCGCCGTAAAAGCGATGATAAGCAACCAATGCTTCCATATAATGGGCAAAGCTGCGAAATCTCTCACTACTGTCCCCTATGCTTTCAAGCAATGGCAACAACTGGGCCTTTTCTACGAAAGGCTTAATCACCTTAGGTTCTCGTCCGCACTCGTAGATCAGGCGTACTTTTAAATATTCAATCCGATTTTGAATTTCCTGGTTTAAGCTAACTTCCTGGTCGCCGTAAAGGTCATTATAAATATCACTTACCATGGCCAGGATATTTCTAATTTTACTGGTGGTGAAATCCTGATAATTTTTCCCCATTGAGCTTTTCAATTCCTGAATAACTGTTTCAGCTTTGGCTGTATAACCTTTTCCTATGATCATTGTTTCCTGATTTTCTTGCTTTTTAGGCTGAGAGACCTGAGTCGATGTCCTATGCTGTTCTCCTCCTTTATAGCCGGCTTTCTCAAAGGCATCCTTAAAACTGCTCATCCTGCTCATCCTCCTTTTCATCCCGTTTTAAATAAGTATAAATAATCAAAGCCGTTATCACTTGCCGCCTGTCTTCCGGATCTAAAGCCCATTTATACAGTTTTTTGGCAAATTCACTATATGTCTTTTGAACCAGATCCGAAGCGTTTTTTGGCGGTTCCCTGCGTGCTAGTAAATAAGCCAAACGAGCCAAATTAATCCTATCCTCTTCTTCAGCAACCCTTAAAAGTTGTAAAATGCTATACAAAAAGCTATTGCCATAATCCCCACATATACTGAAAAGTTCGGTAATACTGGCCATCTTTTCGCCCAGAACAAAGTTTTCAAAAGTATCCCAATCATATGTATGCTGAGCTAATAATTTTTCCCCTACTATTTCCAGGCCAAAGAGGGAAAGGGAGTTTTTTGTGCCACCGGGATAAATGTGTTCTTTTGCTGCCCTTTCCAGAGCTGCAGCTTCGGCAGCCATCCGAGAAATAGGATAGCCAGGTTCAAAGACGGCAAACCCAGCCGATAGTGTTAAAGCACCACCTGTGTATGAAGTAAAGGCTCGACGGATATCAAGAGCAGCTGTCAAAACCTCATCCCACGCACCTACCAAAAACAAATCATCTCCCCCAGCATAAACTATAACAATGTTTCTGCTGCCTTGTTTTTCACTTAAGCTAAACTCGCCCTTTTCCAGCAAAGCATTGAGATGATATTTAAAAAAGATAGATAAACTGCGAGACAAAGTAGCTGTACGTGAAATTGTGACATAGCGATATTTATTCTGCGGATCATCTGCTCTAACAAAGCCGTTGACAAAGGCCTTACCAAGGCTATCTACATCGGCCCGGAGTACTCCAATCCTTTTAATACCCTGAGAATCTTGGGCTAGTTCCGCAAAGGTTTTTAAAAGACCTTCGCTATTTTTTGCGGCATAATCCCCCAGCCAAAGTTTTGTGGCTAAAGAAAACCCAGTTCTGAAGGTATTTTTGCTATATAAACGGACAACTCTTGCAGGAGAGTGTTTTAAAAGCTCTTTAACCTTTTCGGCTTCCAAAGCATACAAATATAAATCCTTACCTTCGGCAGAAAACAGCGGCAAACAGGGTCCAGAAAGTTTTTCGTTGATAACCGTTAGCACTACTTCCGGCCGAATAAGCATATTAGAGATATCTGCAAAGGCTGCACAAGTACTGCAAATAATCACTTCGTCTTGTTCAACTAAGTTGCCTGATACTCCGCAAATAGAACATTCCCGGCCCTCTTTGTCAGTCTGGTTATTTGAATTTAATAAGCGCAGCTCCTGAGGAGAATAGCGGTGTAACTTCTTTTGCGCTATTTGAGCTGACACACTACGGAAAATATTAGCGTAGGCTTCTGGATCTTCAGTTTTTGACATTAATTCATTGGCCGAACATTCTTTGATCCCATGGGCAACAAACAACCTGGTGCCAAATTTTTCAGCCAAACGACGGTTATAATTTGCTAAAGCTAGATCTATTTTTTGTTTAACTTCCTCCGTATTAGGTACTAACAGATAGGCATGTCCACCACCTGTGTAAATCAGGTTGGCCCTGGAAAGAGAACAGGCAGCCAAAAGCTCGTCTGCAAGATTCTCTAATAATATTTCAAGGTAAAAGGATCTGGAACGCAGTCCCTTAAGAGCACCTTTAGAAGAAATAGTATAAATAAACTGTTGCACGCCGGATACATCGATGGATAAAAGGCTAAAAGCCTGTTCCCCATAAAATTGATCACGGTTTTTAAAAAGCTCCTGAGCATAATTCTGCCTGCCTTGGCTTTCCAGGTAAAGGACAAGACAAGCGGCAACAGCTGCAGTAATTTTGGAGTGGTCAAAGAGGGAGATATCAGAAACTTCTGCCAAGAATGTCGAAGAAGGTATATAAGAAAGATAAGCTTCTAATATCTCTAATAATGAATTGATATAAGCAGTTGAAAACTCTATTCCTTTGAGTGCCTCGAACATTTCATGGCTAATCTTTTTATATTCTGGTGAGTAGTCATGGGCTTGTGGTGCCTGAGGATAGTTGATGTTTTTCCCAATAGCAGCCACCTTATGGACAGCGTTACCATGGTTATTGTTGAGTAAATTGTAGATAGACTCTAAAGGCCTGTTTTTATTAAAAGCCTTCTCTCCCGACCCCTCAATTTCCCGGCGATCTGCCCCAGAGGAGATGTTATCAGCAAGATAGACCACATAAGCTAGGCTGTCTTGCGGCAAACTGGCATTAATTATCTCCTGATGATGATGATAGCGGATACAGTCGAGTATTGCCTGATCACTAATAAATTGTTTTAACCAATCAGCACCGGATATGCTGTGAGCCCTGCCGTCTAAGTTTCCGCTACGGTACAATACTTTACCTACATCGTGCAGGAGGGCACCAATTGTGGCAATTTTTACGGATTCTTTCAAATTTTCACCCCATTTACCATAAGCTATTTAACAAATGCCTATAACCAATAGTAATTCCCATCCTTTGTTAAGTACCAGCCCATTTAACAATTGTCATAAAAGATAGATATTTGTAGTTTTATACTTCGCTACCTACCAATTGTTTCCTCCTAAAATTTAGGCGATTTTATCACAAAACATAGTAGATAATGCCTAGGTGGAGTAGCAATGCTTTTATTAAGCGCAACTGATCCTCCTATGCGTAGGGGAATCATAAAAAAACCAGGCCTGTTTGGTTTAGGCCTGGACGGGTGGAAAACTCCCCTAACGAATTTTATAGGTCACCTTATCTTCAGTCAGGTGATCGGACTCAAGACAAGAAAGAAATAAAATCTACGATAACTTCCTATTCTAATTCAAGTGCCCCAGTATTTAAAGCATAGTAACGTCCTTTTTGCTCCATCAAATCCTCATGGTCTCCCCGTTCGATAATCTCCCCCTGTTCTAAGACCATAATAGCATTAGCATCACGAACAGTAGATAAGCGGTGGGCAATTACAAAGGTAGTTCTGCCCTCCATCAGT
>DUOV01000093.1 GCA_012838615.1 Clostridia bacterium
ACGGCGTAGGATGCCGTCCAGAGCGGAACAACCATTCGCCTCCTGGCATGCGTGAAAAATTGATATAAATACTGTTATGAAGTAGGCAATTTCCCATTTGGCTGCTTTATTTCACATTCTACTACTAATACACATTATATCTTACTTATCAGCTACGACGCATAATTTACAAAATATGAATTATTATTGGTAAACAACTTTTCATAGTCTAGCTAAGATAATGGAAGTTCCTTTTTGTTTTAGCGGCTAAAAGATATCAGTCAGATGAGGATACTAAAAAGGGTAATTTGATATACTAATCTACACCTTGTTACAATTTTTATAAAATCAGGGGTTATTATATAAGGGCAACCTGGCTTCGTCTCCTGTCCAAGAGGTTTTTCTAACAAGATAGGATGATTTTGCCTAAATTATTAAAACTAATAAAGGAATGACAAGTTTCTATCAAGAATATACTTACTTGGGATCAGTTTGTCCCGAAAAGCAGTTAAAACTGGGGGAGTAGACTTGGATAAGTATTTAATTAGCGGGGGTAGGCGATTAGAAGGTAGCGTATACGTAAGCGGGGCTAAAAATGCAGCTTTAGCTCTGATTGCGGCAAGTATACTAGCCCCTGGCGAAACTATTTTAGAAAATGTACCGCGAATTGCTGATGTAAAAATATTACTAAACATTGTTGAAAAGTTAGGTGCGAAAGTTGCTTGGCTGGAAGAAAATACGGTAAGTTTAACCATTCCCGAAAAAATAGACTATATTGCCCCCCATAGTTTAGTTAAACGCCTCAGGGCTTCTAATCTGCTCTTAGGAGGGCTGTTGGCAGCCAGAGGTAAAGCCCAAATATCTATGCCCGGCGGTTGCAACATTGGGATTCGTCCCATGGATTTACACCTTAAAGGCCTCCATGCTTTAGGGGCTGAAGTGGAAATTGAGCATGGTTTTATCAAAGCCTCAGGTAGACTGCAGGGAAACAGAGTATACCTGGACTTCCCCAGCGTTGGAGCAACGGAAAACATCATGATGGCAGCAACTAGAGCTAAGGGGACGACAATTATCGAAAACGTAGCTAAAGAACCGGAAATAGTGGATTTGGCTAACTTCTTAAACGCCATGGGCGCTAAGGTTCGGGGCGCCGGTACAGATCTAATCAGGATTGAAGGGGTTAAGGAATTAAAAAGTACCTGTTATAGTGTGATTGCTGATAGAATTGAAGCGGGAACTTTAATGGTAGCCGGAGCCATTACCAGAGGCAATGTCACCATTGGGAAAGTAATCAGCCGGCACCTTCAACCGGTTATTGCCAAACTGAGGGAAATGGGCGTTGAAATTATAGAAGACGAAGAATATGTTCATGTTGCAGCTGGGGATCCTTTAAAGCCAACTGACATCAAAACATTACCCTACCCTGGCTTTCCTACAGATATGCAGTCCCAGATGATGGCTATTTTAGCTACTTGTCAAGGAACTAGTGTAATAGTTGAAAACGTGTTTGAAAATCGTCTTCAAGTGGCTGAAGAATTAAACCGTATGGGTGCAAATATAAAAGTTGAAGGCCAAACGGCTGTTGTCCAAGGTGTGGAAAAGCTTAGCGGGGCCCACGTCCGTTCTTGTGATTTACGCTCAGGAGCAGGTTTGGTATTGGCAGGTCTAGCAGCTGAAGGGGTAACGGAAGTAAGTAATATCAGGCTTATTGATCGGGGTTATGAAAAGTTTGAACAAAAATTAAATCAATTAGGAGCTCAAATTAGACGTGTACAAGTTAGGGACGTTAGTATTGATCGATAGTAAAAAAGGCGGTGACTGCCAATGTCTATAAAGTTTTTCACCTTAGCCAGCGGCAGCTCAGGTAACGCCGTTTATGTAGGTTCAGAAAAATCAGGGTTATTAATTGACGCAGGTTTAACCGGAAAAGATATTTGCGAAAAATTAGCCCAAAACAAAGTAAATACTGAGAACCTGGAGGGAATTTTAGTAACCCATGAACATAGAGACCATATTAAAGGGGTAGGTGTTATGTCGCGAAAGCTCGACCTACCTGTTTTTGCGACCGAAGGAACTTGGCAGGGTATGAAACAATCTGTTGGTAAAATTGCCGAAAAGAATCAAAAGTACTTAGAAGTAGATAACTGCCTGGAGATAGGTGACCTAAAAGTAGAAGTCGCGGCAACCTCACATGATGCTCAGGAGCCGGTGGCCTTTACAATCCATCAAGGCGAACTGAGCGTAGGATTTGCTACTGATACGGGGCAGATTACCAGAGGCTTGCGGAAAAACATCACAGGTTGTACTGCTTTGGTGCTGGAAGCAAACCACGATCCCACCATGCTGCGGCGTGGGCCTTACCCGGCTTATCTTAAAAAGAGGATAGCCAGCGTTATGGGTCATTTGTCAAATCAGATGAGCGGGGAAGCCTTAGCTGAGTTTATAACAGGTAAAACAGAGCAAGTCACCTTAGCCCATTTAAGTGAGCAAAACAATATACCTTCTCTGGCCCTAGAGACAGTTAAACAAGTTTTACAGGAAAAAGGATTCGATGAGTTGCCGGAGATCAAGGTGGCACCTAGGTATAAAGCATCGAAAGCCTCAAACTTGGCTTGATTTTCTCTCACCTTAGTTACATAAAAAGAATTTTATCCATTTAGGGACATACTTCTTAGAGTTTAAGAGGTGTGTCCCTTTATGTTTAATCGTATAGTATTGGTATAAAAAGGAATTAATCCAGTAAAACTAGTAACGGGGTGAAAATATATGAGTTATTTTGATAATGACTTTTATGGTCGCCGAAAACCGAACTATGTTCTTTACCTGAGTCTTATCCTTATCGGTGCTTTAGTGGGAGGTTTGCTTGTTTTTGCCTTAGGTCCTTCCTTAGCAAGAGAACGGGAAGAAAATACACCTTTTCCAGCCGGCGAAAATTCAATTCCTCCCGAAAATAGTGTAACTGATTCGATTAGTATTCCGGAATATCCGGTAGTAGCCATTGCTGAAAAAGTAGGCCCTGCCGTTGTCCATATTACTAATATTTCTACTGATTTCTTTAACCAAGCTGAAACAACTTCTGGTTCTGGCGTGATAATTGACAAAGATGAAGGTCATATAGTTACTAACTACCATGTAGTCCGGGATGCCAGGCGAATAGAAGTTACCTTGGCAGGTGGTGAGTCCTACAGGGCTCAATTGGTAGGGGGAGATGTGCAAACCGATTTGGCTGTTATTAAAATTAATGCTCCAAATCTTCCAGAGGCTGTTTTAGGCGATTCTGACAAGCTGAAAGTGGGAGAGATGGCAGTAGCTATTGGTAGTCCTTTGGGGGAAGAATTTGCAGGTTCAGTAACCCAAGGTGTAATCAGCGCTTTAAACCGTAAGATTACTGTCCAATCCCGTCCGGGAGAGGAAGTTACTTTAAACCTTATCCAAACCGATGCAGCCATTAACCCAGGTAACAGCGGAGGAGCTTTGGTTAATGCCCGGGGGGAAGTCATTGGCATTAACAGCGTAAAAGTTCAAAGGGCAGATGTGGAAGGTATGGGCTTTGCCATACCTATTAGTGACGCCAAGCCCATAATAAATCAACTTATCAGTAAAGGATATGTAAGTAGACCTTTTATTGGCATTTATAATTTTCAAAACATAACTCCTCAAATGGCCCAATGGTATGATCTACCCGTAGGAATCTACGTGGGAGGAGTTTTTCCTGGCGGGCCGGCTGAAAAAGCAGGAATGGAAGTAGAAGATATTATTGTGGAAGTAGATGGGAAAAAAGCAACTTCTTTTGCTGATTTGCAGGAAGTGCTAAATACTAAACAAGCAGGTGATGAACTTTTAATTACAGTTGTACGCCGGACCAGACAAATTGACTTAAGAGTTGAATTAGGTGAGATGCCAAAAGAGTAAGACGTGGTAAATAATAATCGTTCAAGGGTTGGGCAGGATTGACGAAATTTTAGGAATATTTTATAATACAGATGATGCTTCGGGGCGGGGTGTAACTCCCCACCGGCGGTAATGCAGCCATGAGCTGACAAGCCCGCGAGCTATTAGCTGAACCGGTTAGATTCCGGTGCCGACGGTATAGTCCGGATGGGAGAGGCGAGAGATATATAGCTCTTGTGCTATTACAAATGCCCCCTGGCTTTTAGGGGGCATTTTTTATCTCTGCCGTCCAGCATCAAATTAAAATTTATCTGGAGGTGTGGAGATGAAAAAGAATTCTGTGCATCAAATGGCTACTATGGCAATGTTGGCTGCGATCTCAATTGTGCTTATGTATTTTGTGCGTTTTCCAATCTTACCTGCGGCCCCCTTTTTAGAGTATGATATGGCCGATGTACCCATTTTAATTGGTACTTTTCTATTTGGACCGGTTAAGGGCCTAATTTTGACGATTCTTGTATCTTTGATCCAAGGTTTTACCGTTTCAGCAGCTAGTGGTTGGATTGGCATTTTGATGCATATATTTGCCACAGGAGCTTTTGTCATCGTTGCAGGGACTATCTATAGACTTAAGCCAACTCGCCTTACTGCATTCATCAGTCTTGTTGTCGGCTCCTTAGGAATGACGCTAGTTATGATTCCTTTAAATTTAATTTTTACGGTACGCTTTTTAGGTGTACCTCGAGAAGCGGTTATGGCAATGCTTTTACCTACTATTATTCCCTTCAACCTGATAAAAGCCGGCATTAACTCGGTTGTTACTTTTGTAGTTTATAAAAGCGTTTCAAGAGCAGTAGATAAATTGGCTCCTGCGGAAATAAAAGACATGTCAACCGCCGACCAGTCTAATATTTAAAATTGTCCACCGTATAAGGTGGTTTTTTCTTTACCTGTCGCCAAAAAGCTACCCGGCAGTTAAGAAAAATCATCTGGTGGAATATTTGTTTGGCGTTAATTTACTTTTAGACTATACTATTTATGAAATGTAAAATAAAGTAACGGGAGCAAGCAATGCAGATCACTATCATTGCAGTAGGAAAAATTAAAGAAAAGTACTTAAAAGAAGGTATTAACGAATACTTAAAACGATTACGCCCCTACGCCAAAGTCGAAATAATTGAAGTAGGTGACGAACCTGCGCCGGAAAAAGCATCATTAGCCGAAGAACTGCAGATTAAAGAACGGGAAGCTGAAAAAATAGCTAAGCATATTAAGGTAGGTAGCTTTGTCATTGCCTTAGCCCTGGAGGGAAAAATGCTTAGCTCAGAAGCCTTGGCAAATAAGCTTGAATCTTTAGCTCTAAGTGGAAAAAGCAACATTACTTTTCTGATTGGCGGATCTTTAGGATTAGCCCCAAGCCTCCTTAAAAAGGCCAACTACTTGCTATGCCTTTCTCCCATGACCTTCCCACACCAGTTAGTTAGGCTAATTTTTCTAGAGCAAATCTACAGGGCTTTTAAGATAATCAAGGGTGAACCCTATCATAAGTGAATGTTCTAGATAATAACACAATATCCTACCATTTTGAATATTATAGTTATAGTTACTGACTAGATAATATGAAATGGAGGATTGAAGGCTAAGATGAATTCTAATTGTAAATTTATAATGCAATCCTTAGAAACCCACCTTTTCTTTGGAAGAATCATGAAAGAGCATGCACTATTCTTGCAACTAGGTTTCACACCGAGAGACACTAGCTTCACTAATAGGGCTAATCAACTAAGAATGGAATTTGACAATTTCCTATGGGATGTAGTTGAACTATCCAATGGAAATATAAGCCGTAGTGTTATTGAATCTAACGAAATTGTAACTTCGTTTACTTTAAGGGCAGAGAACAAGTCTTCATTTTATACAGGTATAAATATCCCAAGTGAAATTACCAAAGCAGAACTTAAACTAGAGGCTGGAGAATGTAGAAGGTTTGATTCTAGATTTGAACAAGCCGTATATAAGCTTAACGAAAGAGGAATACGCATAATCACACAAATAATTGATTTCAAAAAAGAGATTTTAGATGATGTCATTAAGTGTAAAATGTTTACCCTCAATTATCCATTGCTAATTGACCATATTTTGAGAGAAGCAAGATTATATCTAAGAACAATCATTAACCTTCAAGAAAGAAAAGCAATTGATATTGAAAAGGAAATTTATGAGCAAGAACTTTTCTGGAACAGGATTATGGCGGAACACTCCAAGTTCATACGTGGGTTGTTGGATCCTACTGAAAATAGCTTAATAAATATTGCCAATGATTTTGCCGAAGAATTTGATGAATTAGCAGAAAAGGTCATAGAAGCAATGAATAATTATTTACCTTTGGATAGAATAACAGAAGAAAGCTTGGCAGCTACCCGGGAGGTTAGCAAATTTAACGCTCAAGGAACAGAAGGATTACTTGAATGTAAAATACAATCCATAATATTACCCCTGCTAGGCGATCACGTACTCCGCGAATCCAACCATTTTATAAGATTGTTGGAAAAGTTTCAAAAGATTGTCTAACTAGGTAACTGAATAAAAACTTTCCTAACATGGAGGAAAGTTTCTCCATGCATAAATAAATCCCCTTGCTGGTTGTCCTTTTTATTGATATTTTTAACGCCAAGGTAGTTATCAAATTATAGGCTCTATACTTATTGTAGGTGGGGTAATCAGAACTAATTTCTTGGACGAAGAAAACATCAATAAAAGGCAAGATCTAAGGTAATATTTGCCAAAGAGTTATAATAACTAGTCGAAAGGCTCAACTCATTAATTATGAATTGAGTCTTTTTCTTATGTAATTGTGCTTAAAGGAAAAAAATGTTTGCAAAAGGATAAGAAATACATTAAGTTATCAACATATAGAGTATAATTTTACATATAAGGTTGCAGAGTAACCTGTTTTTTAGGAGAGTTATCCTGGTAAGGATTGTTCTGTACAAAGGAGTATAAGATGCTTACTTTACGAGGCCGAATAGTCAAATTTTTATTACAAAATCGTCATTTACTAAAGATGCAATTTAAAAAAGAAGTTGTTGATTGGACCCAAAAGGAATCCATCCTAAATTTTAGAAAACGGGTGGAAGAAGGTGCGGGGAAATTTGGAAAGGTACCCAAAGATATAAAAGTGTCACCTGCAAACATAGAAGGCAAAAGCTTTTGCAGAAATTTGTTCATTTATTAAAAAGCACATCAATGATTTGTAACAGATTATTGTGTGTCAGGCTTAGTTGAAACAATTAAGGAGTGGGGCTAAATGAGCAAAGTAATTATTCAAGAGTGTAAGAATTATGAACTCGATAACTTAATTTCAAAAATAAACTCCGGTATAGAAAAAATAGGGGGTTGGAGCTCCTTTGTCCGTCCAGGAGATAAAGTGTTACTTAAAGTAAACTTAATTGGCCCCAAGACTTCTGAGAGTGGCGCTATTACCCATAGTGAGTTTGTACGAGCCATGATTAGGATACTTAAGCAATTGGGATGTATAGTGTGGGTAGGAGATAGTTCAGGTGGCGCTATAGCTGGGATTGCACCAACAGCTCAAAGTTTTAAAGTAGCGGGATATGAAAAAGTGGCTAAGGAAGAGGGCGCAGAAATCAAGAATTTTGATCGTGAAGGTGTAATCGAAGTTCAGCCCCAAAGTAAATTTGATGAAAAAATGTATTTAGCTAAACCAATCTTTGAGGCCGACGTTGTAATAAATTTGCCTAAGCTAAAAACCCATTCGGCAGCTATATACACAGGCGCTGTTAAAAATGTATTTGGTTGTGTTCCAGGACTAAGGAAGGCTAAGTATCACAGAATGGCTCCAGCTCCTGAAGATTTCGGTGAAATAATAGCTGATATTCATCAGGCCGGAAAATTTAACTTGCATATTATGGACGCCATAAGTGCCATGCAAGGAGAGGGTCCAACTGCCGGGGAAGTTTATAAGGCAAGCAAAATACTCATTAGTGCAGATCCGCTGGCCTTGGATGCTGTTGCGGTTAAAATGTTAGGAATGACTATAGAGGATGTGCCTATTTTAGCTACGGCCCAGAAAAGAAAACTAGGGGAAGGAAAATTAGAAAATATAATTATAGATGGGGATTATGAGCAGGTACCCAAATTGGAGAATTTTAAATTCCCAAAGAGATATAGAAGTGCCAAAAAACGAAATTATCGATTCTTAGTTAAAGTAATTGATTTTTTAAAGGCATATCCCAAAATCAATCTTAAGAAATGCAAAAAATGTAATATGTGTATAGAAAGCTGTCCGGTGCAGGCTATTCATAAAGAAACAAAACAGATTGATTATCAGAAATGTATTGAATGCATGTGCTGCCATGAGTTATGTTTGCATAAGGCTGTAGAGTTAAAAAAGAAAAATATGCTGGCCAATATTGTAACTGCTCTTAAAATTGGCTATAGATAGTGAACTTTATATTTTACAGGTACTGGAAAAGAAACACTTTAAGCTATCATCTAATGAACTATGGAAAATTTAACGAAAGGGGGTTGAATCTCATGGCCAAAGTGTTGTTTGTGGTGGATATGCTTAATGATTTTATGGACCCTCAAGGAGCAATCTTTTGTGGAGACGAGGCGAGAAAAATTATCCCCTTTATAAAGAGGAAAATCGATGAGTATGAAAAGAAGGGGGAGCCTGTTATCTACATTTGTGACAGCCACGATGAGGATGATAAGGAATTTACCAAGTTTCCTCCCCATGCTATTAAGGGTACTTGGGGTGCGGAGATTATTTCGGAACTAAAACCTCATGAAGAATCAGGGCTTGTTCGCATTGTAGAAAAACAGCGCTATAGTGGTTTTCATAACACAAATCTAGATGCAATCTTAAAAAATATCTGCTCTGAAAGAGGTTGCTCTTCGGAAGAACTGGTAGTTGAGGTTGTAGGAAATTGTACTAACATCTGCGTCCTCTACACAGTAGAAGAACTCTGCAATAGAGATATCCAAACTGTTGTCTTACGGGACGGAGTGGCTAGTTTTGATCAAGCTGCCCATAATTTTGTCTTAGGGCAGATCCAAAGTGTTTTGGGCGCTAAGGTTGTGTAATTAATCATCTGCTAAACAATAGAACAGCAAAGAACACGGTCAAGAATACTACATTCTTGACCGTGTTCGCAAAATGAACTCTTGCTTGGCTGAGGCCAAGCATTCCTTATATGTCTAACTCTAGCTGTTCATCTAGAGTTTCTATTAAAAGTTTACAGTTTTGAGCAGTAAGAGGGACAGTAAATCCTAGCTTGCCTTCATGAACCTGGCCTGGCTCCGTAAGGATACTGCCTATATTTGCCGGCGGGGAGCGGAATAGTTCCTCTTCATAACTTATGTTTTCTGCAAAGTTGCTATAAGTCAGGTAATCGTATTTTGTTCCATTTTGGTCTAATAAGCTAAAGTTTCCCACCCCGATTCCACGATTTTCAGTAACTACATTTTCTACTGTAAGCTTAATTATTACAACTTTTTTTTCTTCTCCGTCTACCACAGGGCTTGCTTCTTCCGTACCGTCAACAGTTATTTTAAGTCCATTTATAATACTGTTCGGTTTTTGCTCTTCTTCAGCATAGATTATGGTTACTGTTTTTGTACTGCCATCCCAGTTAACTTCAGCACCTAAAGCGTTGGAGACAAAACGCAGGGGGACTAGGGTCCTATCTAGCACTAATTGAACGGGTGTGTCCATAACAACTTCTTTTCCATTGATAAGTGCTATAGGGGAAGAAATGCTAAGTTGAACTTCTGTATCTCCTTTATAGGCAGTTATAATACCCTCTTTAGCATTCCAGTCTACTGTTGCACCTAATGCTTCAAATATAGCTCTCATAGGTACAAGGGTTCTGCCATTATACATTTGTGTTTCGGCATTTAAAACTTGCCCATTAACAGTTATTTGCCCCGCATAGGCAGCAGAAGGTAATAGTAGAAGAATTAAAGCTAATACGACAACAAATTTTTTCACAAGACGTCACTCCTTAAATGTTGGTTTTTTTAAGGCAAGCCTCATACTATTAATATCGGTAATTATACGCATCTCTTAACTATTTTTGCAATTATTATTTAGGCCATAGGCTTTTATTATTTTCTGAGTTTAATAGTTGCGTGTATTTTTACTATAGGATAGACTATTAGGCAACACCCTTAACTTGGAGTGAATTATTTGCTTAGCCAAATTCTGATTAAGAGATTTATCAAAGATTACTTGAAAACTGAATCCCCGGAGGTCCGGGAGAGATACGGCTTGTTAAGTGGTATAGTGGGAATTATAGCTAATGTATTTTTATTTGCAGCAAAGCTTATTATGGGTATATCTATTAACAGTATCGCTTTTATTGGAGATGCTTTTAATAACTTAACTGATGCTTTTTCTTCAGTAGCTGTAATGCTAGGCTTTAGACTTGCCAGTAAGCCTGCCGACGAAAAACACCCCTTTGGCCACGGGCGAATTGAATACATTACCGGGCTAATAGTTTCATTTATTGTGATTTTGGTAGGTTATGAGTTGATAAAATCATCAGTTAGCCGGATTATCAACCCGGTACCGGTTACTTTTAGTTGGCCGGCTTTCTTGCTTGTTATTTTAGCTATTTTAGTAAAGACCTGGCTTTTTTTCTTTAACAAAACCCTTTCCCAAAAGATTGATTCCAAAACCCTTCTGGCTACTGCTTATGATAGTTTAGGCGATACCATAGCTACCGGCTGTATAGGTTTATCACAAGTAGCCTCGCTAGTTACAACTTTTCCGTTAGATGGCTATGTTGGTCTTTTAGTTTCCGGGGTTATTTTATATTCCGGTTTTTCCTTAACTAAAGAAACTATTAGCCCTTTATTGGGGCAGGCCCCTGAGCAAGAACTTATTATGAAAATCAGCCAAAAAATCCGCAGCTATAAAATAGTCAGGGGAATTCATGAACTGGTTATCCACTCTTATGGCCCCAATCAGTACATGGCTTCCATTCATGTGGAAGTTTCAGCCGATGAAGACATTATGAAGGTACATGAGCAGATTGACCTGATCGAACAACAGGTAGCAAAAGAGCTGGGCATACTGCTTACTATTCATATGGACCCCCTGAACCTAGACTCTAAGGAAGTAGCGGATGCAATGGATAAGGTTCAAAATGTTTTACAAGATTTTCCGGAGGTTTTATCTTTCCATGATTTCCGAATAGTAGGCAAAGGAAAGCATGAAAATCTTGTTTTCGATGTAGTTATTAAAAACGGTGTAACTGAGGAGCAGATTGAGGAATTACATTTAGGCATCAATCAGAAACTTAAGGAGAAATGTCCTGGTTACCGGTGCATCATTACCTTTGACCAACATGATTTGCTTGCCAATGAGAACAATAAATAATTATAGGAAAATTTCTTCCCCTACTTGAAAATTCAGGTAGGGTTTGCTAAAATTATTTTTAGCAGCAGCAAATTTAGAGTGCTAACAGTAAGAATGATAGAAAAAAACTTCTGATTTTAATCGGGAGTGTTTTTTCCAGTACAGAATACTAACAGTAACACTCCCAATTATTACGGGAGTATTTTTTTTGAAATCTTACTTAATAGAAATAACTAAGGTAAATGCTCCCGATTCTCGGGAGTTATTTTTTTGCTTAGGAGGTGATGGGAGGGTTAGGTTAAATAAGGAGAAAACCGGAGGTGAGAAGTAAGAATATTATATTTTATTTTTAATTCACTATTAAGAATGGGGGGTTATAGTATATGTCCAAAATCAATATTGCTATTCTTGGTGTTGGTAACTGTGCAAGTGCTTTGCTCCAAGGGATTGAAATGTATAAACATTCACCGGAAAATGTTATTGGACTAATGAACTATGAAATTGGAGGTTACAAACCGGGTGACATCAACGTAGTGGCTGCCTTTGACATAGACAAGCGTAAGGTAGGTAAGCCACTAAAAGAAGCTGTATTTGCCAAACCTAATTGTACTACTGTGTTCTATGAAAATTTGCCCGACTACGATGTTAAAGTACATATGGGACATATTTTGGATGGCGTGTCCGAACACATGGCCAATTACGCTGATGATAAAAGATTTATAGTTGCCGATGAAGAGCCTTGTGATGTAGTTAAGGTATTAAAGGAAAGCGGAACTGAAATCCTTGTTAATTATTTACCGGTTGGTTCGGAAAAAGCTGTAAGATTTTACGCTGAAGCTTGTCTGGAAGCCAATGTGGGCTTTATAAATGCTATGCCCGTCTTTATTGCTTCAGATGATGAATGGGCTAAAAAGTTTAAGGATAAAAATATTCCTATCATTGGGGATGATGTAAAGAGTCAGGTAGGGGCTACCATTATTCACCGGACTTTAACTAAGTTATTTGAAAACAGAGGTGTAATCCTTGATCGGACCTACCAGCTCAATTTTGGCGGGAATACCGACTTTTTAAACATGCTTAACCACAGTAGACTTGCTTCGAAGAAAAAATCAAAAACTCAGTCGGTACAGGCCGAACTGGAAAAACCTTTAGCTGACGAGAATATACATATTGGCCCAAGCGATTATATTCCTTGGTTAAATGATAATAAGATTTGCCATATCCGAATGGAAGGAAGGGGTTTTGGCAACGTTCCCTTAACTGTAGATCTGAAACTATCTGTGGAAGACGCTCCAAATAGCGGCGGGGTCATGATCGACGCCATAAGATGTATGAAGCTGGCCTTAGATCGTAAAATAGGTGGCAGATTAGAGTCTATTTCAGCTTTTACCATGAAGTCACCACCAGTTCAATATACGGATACCCAAGCTAAAAAGATGGTGGCTGAGTTCATCGAAGGTCGGAGGGAACGTTAATGAGGGCAGTATTGCTTGCTGCAGGTGAAGGAAAGAGGCTAAGGCCTTTCTTTCAAGGGCCTAAGCCTCTTATGCATTTATTAGGCTTATCATTACTGGAACGAAACATTTTAACTATGCGAGATTGCGGCATCAAAGAGTTTATTATTGTTACTGGCTGTTACGATGAGGAAATCAGGGAGTTTTTAGGCAAGGGAGATAGTTTAGGAGTAAGCTTAAAATATTTGCATAACTCGGCATGGAAGTTAGGAAATGGTGTGTCAGCTTATGCTTTTCATAGGGAATATCGGAATGGGGAAAAGTTTATTTTAATGATGTGTGATCACATCTTTGAGCCAAAGGTAGTTAAATCTTTTATTACAGCGGCAGAAAAGCTTGCTGAAGGGGAAGTGCTGCTCGCCGCAGATAAACGTTTAGAAAAGGTTTGGGACTTGGAAGAATGCACTAAAATTAAAGCAGAAACGAATAAGGGCTTATACTTGGGTAAAAATTTAACTGAATATAACGCTGTTGACTGCGGATTATTTATTGGTACCAAAGCTCTACTAAATTCTCTGGCGGAAGCTATTGCTGAAAAAAAATATAACCTGACTGACGGTGTAAAAAGACTGGCTGAAAAGGGCAAGTTGAAACTACATTTTGTAGAAGGCTTTTGGATAGATGTTGATGATTTACCCAGTCTAAAGGAAGCGGAAAAAATGCTGTTAAAATCCCTGATCCCGCCTAAAGACGGGTTAATCTCCAAATGGATTAACCGGAGATTTTCCTTAAGATTAACTAAAATCTTAGCATCTACCGATCTTACACCTAATCAGATTACTCTGATTTCCTTCTTTCTTTGCCTGGCTTCAGCTTGGTGTTTTGCTGTTGTCAGCCCTTTTTGGGGAGGTTTGTTAGCCCAGCTTAGTTCTATCATAGATGGTGTTGACGGTGAAATTGCCCGTCTAAAGTTTCTAAAAAGTAATTATGGAGCCTTATTTGACGCCATTTTGGATCGCTATGGGGATTTTGCCATAGTCATTGGCATGACTTATGCCTGGTTTTCCGGTACAGGAGGAGTTTTTGCTCTTTTAGTGGGCTTGGTTGCCCTGGCCGGTATGCCCATGTCCATGCTTTTTAAAGAAAAATTTAAAGCAATTTCAGGAAAACAGTTTATCCCTGAAGATTATGACGGTGTTTTCCGATTTGTACCGGCCAATAGGGATGGCAGGCTGTTGCTTATCATGTTGGGAGGGGTGTTTAACCTGCTGCCTTTTACTTTAATTTTATTGGCTGTTATTTCCCACTTTCAGACCCTGATGCGGCTTGTAAAGGTAGGTAACCAGCTTCAATAGGATAAGCCTTTCTCTTGGTAAAACCGTGATTAGTTAAGTTCAACTTTTTTAGTAGCTCTAGAGCCTCGTCAATATGATCGCCCAGTTGCTCCAGGGAATGGGCGTCGGAGCCTACGGTAAATACCTCAATTCCTGACTCTGCCGCCAGTTGCACGATTTCTTTGGAAGGATGAAATTCTTTTAATCCCCTGCGCAGGCTGGAGGTGTTAATTTCCAGTCCCATTCCTTTGCGGGCCATCTTTTCAAAAATCGGTTCAATGGCGCCTTGATGGATAGAATGGATGTCAGGGCCGTAATGCTTAAATCCGTACCTACTGTAAAGATCCACATGAGCAATACAATCAAAAAGTCCTGTAGCAACAGCTTCTTCCAGGGTTTCAAAATAATCTTGGCGTAATGTGGCTAAATCCCTTGATTCATAGTAAACAGGGCTTTCCTTCATAGAAGAAATAGCAATATGCCTTAAACAATGGATGGCGCCAAGGACAAAGTCGAAAGGGTAATTATTAAGCATTTTTTCAATAGTCTTTTCTACACCTGGGCAGTACCCTATTTCAATCCCCGCTTTAACTTTAAGAGTTCCGGCGTACTCATCTTGGGCCTCGACTATCTCTTCAAAATATTTATCCAGCCAGAATTCATTAAAAACTGAGACTTTCTGCCCAGCTAAAATAACGAAATTGTCTATATCATTACGTTCTGGCTCAAGCTCCACATGAGTTGTGAAGCAGATTTCCGCTAGCCCTAATTCCAGGGCTTTATTACAATATTCCTTGATCTCAACTGGAGAGGCATCTATTGAATAGTTGGGATGAACGTGATAATCAGTTTTATACTTCATATTGGAATGCATCCTTTCTTCTGTCTTTTGCTTGCAATTACATTATATATAGAATAAAATCGTTAGCTGTCAAGGGTTCGAGAAACTGGTTGTCTAAAGGTAAATACAAAAGTTACTTATAATTTTTACACGAATGGCAGGAATTAAAAATTTTATAGGGAATTAGAACTTGAGAAAAATTGCCTGAAGATCAAGTTGAGTGCATTATGCAAATAAGAAGATATTAAATCCGGTAAAGTAGAGATTAAGATAGATACAGAGACAGGCCAAGTTGAATTTCATCAAAAATACGAGAAAATTTTTAAGAAACTCAGGGTCTTCACTCTGAGTTTTCTTATCTTAAGACCTGGAGTGTAAGTAAAGGGCGTAAGATAATTTCTAAATACGTTATACGAGGTGGGGTATTTATGAAAGTGCTTTTTTTAAACGGAAGTCCACGCCGTGGGGCGACGGAAAAAATACTACTAAAACTAAAAGAGAAATATTCAGCACCGGGAGTTGAGATTGAAATTATTTCTTTGGCTGGCAAAAAGGTTGCTCCCTGTAATGGTTGCAACTACTGCAAAAAGAATCAAACAAACTGCCGTATCAAAGATGATATGGTAGAGCTTTATCAAAAATTTATTGAAGCTGATGCTTACATTATTGCATCTCCGGTTTATGTTATGGGGCCAACTCCCCAGTTAAGTGCATTTTTCAGTCGCTTGCGTCCGGTTCATCATGTGAATAAAGGGGTATTGCTAAACAAAATTGGTGGCAGCGTCGCCGTAGGTGGTACACGAAATGGAGGCCAAGAATTAACAGTAGATATTATCAACAATTATTTGCTGACCAGGGGACTGGCCGTTGTCGGCGGTGAGATAGGCCAGTATCATGGTGGCAAAATATGGAGTAAGGATTCCAAAGAGGAAGCATTAAATGATAATATTGGAATGGATACTGCCTATGGGGTAGTGGGGAGAGTTATTGAAATGGCTAGACTAATCGAAAAAGGGAAAAACGCCTCTGTTTTGTAGACAAAGCTTCTTTCAGTAGCTAAAGGGGGAAGGGGAAAGTGAAAAGGCAAAGCACCTTGTTAATAAGGTTTTACATCCTTAAAGTTAACTGAGGTTTTTCTTGGGATAAAATTTACCCCAAATGAAAGGTCTGGTCTAACATTTGGGGTAAATTGCTTTATTAGATGCTTAAAAAACTAGAACTCTTTATTTAGCATCTAAATATTCTTGAAGATCTATATCAGGATATACTACTCTTTCAATGCCTTTACTCTCTTCGGATAAGGTAGCATCTATACCCATTTTAGTGTGGACACCTCTTCTGTCTGAGGAGGGATCAAGTTCGTGTCCTTGGGAGTTGGGAACATAGAAAATATCTTTCTCCGGTATTACACGATTTGAGAGAGCCCACATTACATCAGCCGGGTTGAAAATATCTACATCCTCATCAACAACTATCACATTTTTTATATTTACATAAGACATCATAGCAGCCAGGGCCAGGTTTTTTGGCTCGCCGGGATTTTTCTTTTTAACCTGGATTAAAGCTAAGAAGCCGCTACCGTAAGGAGGCAAGTGAACATTTATGACCCCGGAGCTAACATATTGAGTGAATTTCTTTAGTAAAGGTTCCCTTGGCAGGACATTACCCAAGTTGACGTGTTCAAAAGAAGCGCCGGCTATTGTTTGAAAAATTGCTCCATTTCTATAGGTAATGGCTTTAACCTCCAGTACCGGGTTCTGCCAGGTGGCGCTATAGTGACCTGTATACTCTCCTAAGGGTCCTTCTTCTTCCCGGTAGTGAGGAAGTATCTCAGCTTCTATCACTATTTCCGAGGTAGCCGGCACATAAATATCCGAGGTTATGCATTTCACAACTTCAATGGCTTTTCCTCGTAAAGCTCCGGCTATTTCTGTTTCATCCCCATCGTAACGTAAGCCGGCAGCAATGTAATACACCGGGTCAGCTCCGATCACCACAGCAATTGGTAGTCTTTTTCCTTCCTTCTCAGCTTCATCATAAAATTCCCTCATATGTCGCCATTCATTAATATTAACGCCTAGCTTACGTTTTCCTTTTAGCTGCATTCGTATAAAGGAAAGGTTATGTCTATTGCCGTGCAGTTCTTTTCCTACAGTAACTCCACCGGTTATATAAGGGCCCCCATCCTTGGGTGCATGGGTAGGAATTGGGAGAAGGTTAAGGTCTGCCTCATCATCAAGAAGAATATTTTGGTGGCAAGGGGCCGTATCTACAACTACAGGTGGAATGGGGTTATCCAAACATTTCCCCACAAATTCATTAATTTCTGATTTTTTACATCCTAAGGCTAAGGCTACTCGTTCCATTGAGCCAAGTACTCCGCCTATAACCTGAAATTTACTGTTTTTTACGTTTTTAAAAAGACCTGCACCCATATTCTTTTTTTCTAAGTTGGCGATAACTGTTCCTATTTCGTATTCAAGGCTTACGGGTCTTTCGATTTCTGCTAATTGATTATTTTGTCTTAATATTTCAATAAAACTTCTCAGGTCGTTAATTTGAGTCATGTTTTCACCTCAGGAAAATATTATGTTTACCCTAATTTATCTTGACTTCGATTTTTCCATCAGCCAAATCCTGGGTAATTTGAGCTATTTCATCCTTAATCTCTTGGGGAATTTTTTCTTCAAAACCATGCCAAGGAGCTAAATAGACAACTCCTTCTTTGACTCCTAGTTTATAAACTATAGGTTCAAATTCATTATTTAATACCTTTTCTACCATAAACACTACCGAGTCCTTAACGCTTTTAATTCCGCTGGTTACAACTGTGTCAGGAGCTATGGGGTTTTGGTCTTCATTACAGCCAATAGCCAATACGCCTTTTTCGACGCAAGCTTCGATTGTGCCCAGACCTGCTTGGTTTGCGCTAGCCATAATCACATCAGCACCTTGGTCGATCATAGCAAGGGCAGTTTCCTTAGCCTTTGCCACGTCATCAAAGCTACCAGTAAAAGTAGTTAATATTTTCACATCAGGATCTACATAGGCGACTCCTTGTTTCATACCTTCGATAGTTTCTTTAATTGAGGGAATTTCTTGTCCTCCGATAGCGCCAACAATTTTTGATTCCGTTATAAGAGCAGCTGTAGCACCCATTAAAAATCCCTGTTGACTGCTGGAAGTGGCAGAGCTGGCGACGTTAGGCGGAAAAGCATCTCTTCCACTATTAATTACAAACTTAATGTCCGGAAATTCAGCAGCAACTTTTACAATTGCATCTGTAAATTGATACCCGTGGCCGAAAATAAGACCGTAACCATTTACTGCATAGTTGCGGAGTATACTTTCCATATCAGATTGGGCTACATTTTCATGATAGTTTACTTCGATATCAAATTTTTTCTGAGCCTCCATTAAGCCCTCATAAGCAGAGGCGTTATAGCCCATATCACTAATGGGGCCTGATAAAAGGAGACCGACTTTAAGCTTTGGTTCAGGTTGTTCTACGTTCTCTATAGGCTTTTCTTCAGTATCTTCTGAATTTGGGGATTGGTTTTCGGTTGTTCCACTACTACATCCTGCAACAACTAGAGAGATTAGTAATACAAAAACGATACTAACAAATAAACTTTTTCTCATCGTTTTTTCCTCCCTGTTTAATCTGATACAGTATTGTTTTAAGTCTTAAATCCTAATCCTCACCTCCTTTGCAAGATCCTTTCTGAGCTATGCAAATAGTTGCAATAAAAGTGCAAAATATATTATACAAAGTTCAACAATTTTAAACAAAAAAATTGTTGAAACTAGTTGCACTTTTGTGCTTAAATATAACCTGCGGTATAAAGCAGGTATATGGTAAAATGTATTATTAGAAATATTCAATTATAGTTTGAAAATTCCTGCTTTTGTATAAATAGTTTCCAAGAAAATTTTTAAAAAGTTATTTTTACCTTGCGTTTCATCTTATAACAAAGTGGAGTTGATGATATGAATATGCGAAAAATCGCTAAGCTGGCAGGTGTTTCTGTTACTACTGTTTCTCGAGCTATAAATAAGCCGGAACTGGTTAATGAGGAAACGTTGCGCAGAATAAGACAGATCATGGATAAACATAATTATCATGTAAATCCCTTTGCCCGTAATTTAATAAATAAAAAAACTAAAAACATAGTAATGATGATTCCAAATGCCAGTAATCCATTTCACCTTCAAGTAGCAGAGGGTGCTGAAGAAGTCTTAGCTGCTGCCGGTTATATCCTGACGATTTACAATATCAGGAAAAATATTGACAGGCAATCTACTCTTTTAGAGTATGTACGAACTAAGAAAAATAGTTTTTTTATGGACGGCTTAATTTTAGTCGGATCTGGGTCACTACAAGAGGGCTACCAAAAAGCATTAAAAAACATCATGCAAACACCTATTGTCGCTATTGATCCAGGCCCGGTAGAAAAAGGAATAGATACTGTTTATACTGACGAAGAAGCGGGTATTTTGCTGGCCATGAAGTATTTAAGCAAAAAGGGGCACTCCAGCATTGGGTTAGTTGCCGGAGAACAAAAATATAAACTTACTCAGAGTATTTTAAAAGAAATAAAAAGGTTTAGTAAGTTGTTAAATATTAAAATCGAAGAAGAAAATATTGTTTATGGTAGCTATGCATCCTTGGAAAGTGGCTATTCGGTAAGTAAAAAAATAATTTATTCCAGTAAGCCGCCTTCGGCAATTGTAGCATTTAATGGTATTTTAGCCATAGGAACCATGCGTTATCTTTTGGAAAATAAATATAGGGTTCCGGAAGATTTTGCGGTAATTAGTTGTGGGGATATACCTTTCAATGGCTTCTACTATCCTGGGATTACTTCAGTCCAGTCACCGGCTATTGATTTAGGCAAAAAAGCTGCTGAACTTTTGCTGAAAAAGATTAAGAATCCCGAATTGCAAAACCAAAACATACTTTTACCCCCCTCGCTAGTTGTAAGGGAATCATGTTAGAAATATACCACATCTCATGCGGGAAGTTCCATAATTGTTCGGAAGGTGACTTAAAGAGTCGCCTTTTTTATCTTACCGGTAAGTTAAACCTAGAATCTTGTCGGAGAATAATGGGGGTACAAGTAGTCCGGTTGTCTAAAATGACAAACTTTGAAGGATTCTGCGATCATTTTAAAGAATTTTTATAATATTTTCATATTATTATTTTTATTCTTGGGAGAGAGGGATGGTTATGAAGAGAAGAATCCAGTTAACTCTGGCGGTTGTAGTTATTTCAATTTTATCCGTACTCCTTGCCCAAAATGTCGGAGTAGATAGCTGGACCGGTAGTCTGTTAATAATCCTTTTGGAAAC
>DUOV01000094.1 GCA_012838615.1 Clostridia bacterium
ATTATTCTTAGTTTCTGTACCGTCGGTAATCACCAATTTATTGGCTGCAGAAATTTCCTTGGCCACTCCGCCTGTAATGTTAGCACTTGTTGTTTTGGCACCTTTACTGCCATCCAACAATTTTTGGGTGTTAAATTCTGTAGTGGTGGCAATGCGATCCATTTCTTCAATTAATTGCTTGATTTCATCGTTTAAGGCTATACGGTCTTCATCAGTATTGGTACCATTGGCAGATTGGTCTGCTAATTCACGCATTCTTTGCAGGATGCTGTGAACTTCATTTAAAGCACCTTCTGCAGTTTGGATTAAAGAAATGCCGTCTTGAGCATTCTTAGAGGCCATTTCCAGACCGCGGATTTGGGCGCGCATTTTTTCGGAAATTGCCAAACCTGCAGCATCGTCACCGGCACGGTTAATGCGTAAACCGGATGACAGCTTTTCTAAAGACTTAGCAGTAGCAGAGTTGTTGGTACTTAACTGACGATAGGTGTTAAGAGCTGAAATGTTGTGGTTAATAATCATACTTTCTTCCTCCTTGAAGTGATTATTATTTGGCGTCCATGCCACTTAAATTTGAACTTTTAAAAAGGAAAGCTCCTTTTTAAAACTTTTTAATTTAATCTTCAGCGGCCGCTGTAGATCTTTTACACTAATAGTATCGGATTACTTAAGAATAAACTTTAGACCCGGCGGGAGAAATTTATTTAATAAGTTAAAAGTTAAGAGTGAAGAGTTAAGAGTTGTTATTGTGCATGTTTTAATTATTGACACAATTAGAAAATAGCTAGAAGTGAAAAGTAAAATCATTCAGTTCTAAGTATTAAGTTTTGATTTTAATTAAGACCAGTAGTTTGACATTTATTAACAGATGTTTGATAATATAAACATAAACTACTAGTGCAATATATAGCAGCGATCAAGTTATCGCTGTTATTTTTACATTAAAGATGCAAGAAGGAGAAAAAACTACTAAAGCTGCATTACAATGATTTGGATGTAAACTATATGCTTTGAAAGCGGAGAAAAATTCGCCTAAGTTATTAGAAGAATTAAAAAGTTTAATAACGCGAATAAGAAACTTGGAACCTGCAAGACTGCAGAAGAAATCAGATGGGATTAGGAAGTGGAAGTGAATGTCATGAGGCTTAATTTAGAACTGATAACCGCCTATTTACAGAAACAACCGACTGTTTCAGCAGCTTATTTATTTGGTTCTCATGCTAAAGGAACAGCCAGGGCAGACAGCGATGTGGACATCGCTGTTCTTTTTACTACTGGTTTATCATTTAAAGAAAGGTTTGATTTAAAACTAAGTCTGGCTGGCGATTTAGAAGAATTGTTGACAAAACAAGTAGATGTTGTTGATTTAGAAGAGGCAAGCTATTTATTGCGTCATCAAGTTTTCTTACATGGTATTCTGCTTTTTGAAAAAAATCCAAGAGAACGTGTTGAATTTGTGGTTAAATCAAGAAGAGAATACTTTGATTTTAGAAAGTTTATTGAACAAAGAAACAATGCATTGCTAAATGAAATTGAGGTGAAAAAATGGTAGACATTGAGCTGCTTACAAAGCGATTGGTGCAGCTAAAGGAATATCTTAATGATTTGGAAGAAGTAAAAAATAAGAAGGATTTTAACATCCAAATGTTAAAAGAGGACAAAGTAATTAACAGGTATGTTGAACGCACCTTACATCTAGCAATTGAATCCAGCTTAGACATTGCCAATCATATTATTGCAGATGAACGATTTAGAGAACCCAAAAGCAACCGTGATATTTTTGAAGTCTTATTTGAAAACAAGCTAATCTCTAAAGAAAAGGCTACTAATCTTCAAAAGATGGCTCAGTTTAGAAATATACTTGTTCATGATTACCTAAAAGTCAAACCAGAAATAATTTTTGATATCCTCAATAATGATTTAAACGATCTATACTATTTACTTGAAACTATTAAAGGAAACTATCTGGGTTGGGATAATGAAAACTGAAAGTATTGTTTATACTAAAGCCTTTGAGTTTGCAATTCAAATCATCGAACTATATAAACAGCTTATAAATGAAAAAAAAGAATATGTTATGTCCAAGCAACTGCTTAAATCAGGAACAAGTATTGGCGCTAATATTAAAGAAGCCTTAGCAGCCCAATCTAAGCGTGACTTTATTGCTAAGTTACATATTTCATTGAAAGAAACATCTGAAACAGAGTATTGGATAGAACTTTTAATCAAGACGGATTATATAACTAAGGATAAAGGCCAATCCTTACTAAGTGAATTAAGACAGATTTACAAGATGTTATCTTCCATTATTATGACTGCAAAGAAAAACATGCATAATAACTCTTAACTTTTAACTTAGAAAGGCTCTTAAACTTCAGTTACCTGAAGTTTAAGAGCCTTTCACGATACTCGTATCTCAAGTCATTCTGCAAGTAACTTAGGAAGCGGTTGAGGAAGGCGGCGGCTTCGGCCCGGGACATGGTTTCGTTAGGCAGGCAATAGCCGTTTTGACCTGCGATTAAGCCGATTTCCGAGCCTACATAAATAGCATCTTTAGCCCAGTAAGGTATTTTATGATCGTCCAGGTAATCAGTAGTGTTGCCGTACATAGGTGCCAAACCTTCAAAGCCCAAGGTTTTGATCATAATAGTTATGGCTTGGGCTCTGGTGAGTGGTGCATCCGGTGAAAACTTTCCTGTGCTCACTCCTGAAATAACCCCTTTATCGTAGGCTGCTTTGATATGTTTATAATAAGGATGATCAGTAGGTACATCAGAGAAAGGTGACACTTCTTTTTCCCCACTATTGCCGTAAGGGTCAAAGCGCAAAGCCGGACGCTTTGTGTTATCTTCTTCCTCCAGGATTAACTGACACAAAGCTGACATGGCGTAAGCAAATTCTCCCCTGGTCATATTAAGCCGAGGGCCTAAGTAATCACCTCTGACAGGAAGCGCCTCCAGGCTGGCCAGACGCAAAATATCCCCTTCGGCCCAATGCCCTTTCACATCTCGTAGATAAGGAATAGGCAGCCTACGGTAAGTAGGCGTCGTATTTAATTTTACACTCTTATTGTCCCTATTCCTGGCTTCCCTGGCTAAACCGTCCCTGTCAAACTTAGGCATATTGAAACTAACCTGAAGGGTTTGTTCTTCCAGGGTTTTCTCTAAGAAGCCACCTTCAAAACTTATTTGAGTTGGCTCATTGCTTTCATAAGTTAATGTTTTGCCTAGATTATAAGAAAGGTTAAGCTGGTAAGTACCGGACCATTTTTGGTCATATGCTTTTTCCTCTTCTTCAGTAACAACCAGCTTTTTACCGGAAAAAGTTACAGTATTGTCAATAGTCTGGGTTTCCGTGCCGCCCCAGGCGTGTTCGTAACCAACGGTGTTACCCCAGCTTTCAACGGTAATAGTAGCCTGATTTTGGTTGAGGGTATAAATCTTTTTTCCTTCCCAGTTACCGCTAAAGTAATCTAACCCCGGTTTGTGATCGGTAAGTATGGAACGGCTGTATTGATAATCTTTTAAGACATATCTGTCCTTACCTATAGTTATATTTTCCGAATAGCTGTTGATACTTGTTTCGGTAACTGTTTGTCTTTTAGCCAGCTTTTTAGTGTTTTGGGAGGTAAACCCGACGTTACGGGTAAACTTTACCTGACCGCTGGAGTCAGTTAAGTTATAAGTTATCCGGGTTTGAACAGAATCGCCCCTGCCGCTTTGGGTAACTCTGGCCTTACCGGTAAGCCAGATAGGCTCACCGGTAACAAAGATAACTTCTCTATACTCTATCTCGTTCATAATACCATCAATTAAACGGCTGTTTACCCCATTTTCAGCAGCGAAAACCGGGCAACCAGGTAAAAGTGTTATTAGCAGTATGAGCAAAATTATTTTGCAAAGTTTTTTCATTATGTCGATCACAACCCTTTTAAAAGTTTAGAGTTAAGAGTTAAAAGTTTAGTCATCAGTCCCCAGTCGCCAGTCCTCAGTTTTGTCTAATCTATTAATGGTGACTGGGGACTATTAACTGGGTACTTATATACTGAGGACTAGGGACTGATCCTTACTGTACAAATATTACAAATCCCTGGTATTGGTCGTGGATAAGGTAGAGTTTATCGCCGACTTTGAGATGGTCTACTGTTATGGCTTGGTCTTCCCGGTAAATAAGGGCATTGTTTACTTTTAGCTCAAGAGGAAAGTCGTTTCTTACCCACTCTTTATATGTCTCGCTCCAGTCTACTACCCGCTCAAGGGTTAATTCTCCCTTAAAGCTATCAACTTCAGTTACTCTGCCTAAAGTTGTTTTTAGCTCATCAGGGTAATCCCCTAAATCCCATTCTCTCCATAAAGTCATGCTTAGGACCTTATCGTCTTTGGTAACAGCGAAAGCATAGAAGCTTTTTGAGTAATAGCCGCTCCAGCGACTTTCAGCAAATTTGTCGGGACTAATCTCTTGAGGGTCAGATTCAGAAGTGTCAATAATGATCGTATTATTATCAAATTCTAAGTCTTTGCCTCTTCTGCGGGTAGAAGGATTGTCCCAGGCGTTGCCATCTAAGACGGTATAGTAAACAAGCTCAAACTCACGCTCTTCTACTTCGTCGATCCGGCCCTGATATACTTCCAAATCGTTAGGGTAATAGGTGTTAGAGACTACGATAATAGAATTTATGGCGTCTTCTCCACGGTTGGCCACCAGGATTACCTGCTCATCTTCGGCTAAATCTTCCGGTTCAATAAGCCGGTTATTTTTAGTCACAATAGTACCGGGATTGAGCTGTAAGGTTTCATTTTCTTTTTTCAATTCAACTTCGTAACCTGCCCAGGTGATGCTGTGGATGGTGTCGCTAAAAGTTAAAGGTTCTCCTTCTTTGACCACCAGTTTAATTCCTTCATGAGTACCAAAACTGGAAGTAAAGGCTAGGTAAACGGTTTCGCCGATAAAATGTTGGGCCAATTCAGAAGGAGTAAGGCTTCTACCTCGGGCGTAAAGATGAGCATCCGGCGCTAAGTTTACAAAATCAAAGCCTTCTGCCCTGTACCACTGACCGTTTTCCAGCTCTTTAACATTTTCCAGGGCGATAAGTTTCCCATCCGGATAGACGTTTTCCAGTCTACCCTGGATTACCCTTACCACCTGACCGGCAAAACTTGATATTTCAATTCTGTCTATTTCGCCGGTACCTTTATCAGAAAGGTGAATTTTTACTCTGTCACCTATTTGTAAATTTCTCACAGTTTGCCACTTGCCGCTTTTGCTTACCCAAACACCGCTGTGGAGGGGATAAGTTTCCTGACGGCCGTTATCGTTAGCCAGGATTAGCTCGTCAGAAGTAATGCTTTTTATCCAGCCGGTTTGAACTCCCCGGCGGGGTGGAGTATAACCGACCAGCTCAGCTCCAAAAGTACCATTGATACGCTGTACTATACCGTTTTTAATAGTTAGTTCCACATCTTGTCCAATAACCAGGTCATTTACCGTAGCAGGACGGTTATCGATAATGACGGTTGGACTGGCAGGTAAGCTTATAACTCTGCTTGTGCCAAAATTATCAGTTACGACAACAGTCTTACCTGTATGATCAATACTGGCAATCTGACCGAACACCAACTGGTCAGCAGCAGGGACAGCTTCGATAAACTCTACTTCCTGAGCTGAATTAAAAGTAAAAGTGATGCGATCTCCCACCTTTAAAAGGGAAGAATTGCCTAAAGAGCCGTTTTTATAGACAATTACATCCCTTTGACCGGCAGGACTAGCACCTGTAACCAGATTGAACACTTGTAAATCATCTGTCCGTATTTCTAACAGCTTTTGCCGGTAAGCGCCTACTTGCTGGCTGCCCTCGCCCGTCACTATTCCGGTATCAATCACCAGCTTTTGTCTTTCAGCTAAACGTGGATAAATGCGATCTAAAAGGGCTGCCATCTCGCCCCTCTTCATGTTTCCTTGGGGACTAAATGTGGTCTGACTTGTACCGGACATAATTTTTTCCTGCAGTAAGGCTTCAATGGCTGCCAGATACCTGGCATCAAACCGGCCGGCATCGTTAAAACCGTGGATCAGCTTTTGGGCCGTTCCGTAGACAGGACTAAGACCAAGGGCTTTTGAAGTCCAGTAGGCTACTTCTTGGCGTTCAGCCGGTTTTGTCCGGTTAGCCAGGAGTACAGCAGCTTCCCCCTCACTTAAAATCTCTTCTTCCACAGCAGTTTCTATGTAGCCCCGAATCGTAAAGCCGGTAGCATTTTCTGGCTTTTGTCCTGTTGCAGCAGCTAACTCCTCCGCTTTAGACTCTGCCAACTCACCTAAGCCCATGGAACGTAAAATAAGGATGAGGGCTTGTTCTTTGGTAAGAACCCCGTTGGGGTTAAATCTGTTTCCTCCTACGCCTCGTATTATGCCTAAAGCAGCCATTTTGAGAATGGGTCCTTTGGCCCAATGGTTAGCCACATCAGTAAACTGAATTTGGCTTAAAACTTGGGGAGCTTGTAAGGAGCCATAGTACTGGGGCAAAGCAGCACTTCCGGCACTTGGAAAAGCTAAGAAGGTTATTAAGATGAACAAAGAAATTAACTTTTTAGTCATGGTGATTCTCCCGTTTTTAGAGTTAAGAGTCATGAGTGTTGAGTTTTGAATTATAGTCAGTCACCAGTCCTCAGTCCCCAGTCGCCAGAATATTTATCTTTTACTGGGGACCGGTGTCCAGGGACCGGCACTTATTAATAGGCGACGACTACGAATTTTTCTGGTTTGATTAAGCTTAAGTTTAGCCTAGTGTAATAAGAATCTTTAAATGCTTTGGCTGCTTCCCATTTTCCTAAGGAATCATTGTATACAAAGATGTCTACATTTTTTCCACCAGGCACATCTGCCGATTTATAGTCCATAGTCAGGTAAAAATCTCTAAAAAACAAATGTTGAGGAGTTACTTTTTTCCCTTCTGCCAATTCCCAGCCTACACTATAAACCTTAGATAAAATCTTAGCACCTTTAGGAAGTTGCTTTAACGCTCTTTCTGCTTCCCTCTGGCCTAAATCGGTTATGACCAGACTGGAATAAACGCCTTCTAATTTACTGGAACTAGCGTTCCAATACTGGGGACCTAAGATACTTAATGGATTTACGCTTAAAGTAAAGTCTGAGGTCTTAACAGTAAAAACCCAACTAAAGTCGTTTAATACTTCTCCTTTGAAAGTAATCTTTTGAACCGGCTTTTGTAGTTTTTGCTGGGTTAAATCTAAAACATATCCTTCATTTTTTAGAGCCTTTAGACTTGGAATTAATATTTCAGCCTGATTGCCGCTTGCAGCGGTAATAATGTTTTCAGCATCGCTTTTTTTCCGCCTTGGGGCATCATCATCGGTTGTAGCGTAGTCGTAACCGGTCATAGTGGACACCCCTACTTCATTGACAGCTCGCACTTTAAAGTAATACCTGGTATCAGGTTCTAAATTAGTTGCGTAGTAGTAGTTTTCTTGAGTCTGGGCTAAGAAGCGGTAAGTACCATTAGGCTTATTGCTAATATAAATCTCATAATAGTTGGCAAAATTAACTTTGCTCCACACTAATTCAATAGTTTCATAATCTTGCGCACTTGCATAGAGCCAGCCTGGTTCATCCGGTTTGCCCCGGTACAAAAAGCCTTCATCTAATTTGGCCCAGCCGGTGTCGGGATTTACTACCCGCACTTCCTGCCAGCCCGGTTCACCAGGCGGTGTAACAGCCTGAATGGTATTTTTATCTACTACCTCGATTTCCAGGGCAATATTCTCCCCGATAAAGACTTTTGCACCTTTGGCAAAATCTTCACCTTTAATTTCAATAGCTGTTCCCCCTGTATCGGGACCACTATTAGGATTAACGCTATATATTAGCGGAACAGGAATTTTTTTATAAGTAAATCCTCTTTCCAGAATGGCCTGGCCTTTATCCGGGTTAACAACGATAATATCTGCAGTTCCTTCTCCCTGGGGAGTTACAGCTGTTATTCTGTTATGAGCTTCCCAGGTAATATCTGTTGCCAAGTTATTGTCGAACCAAACTTGAGGTGCTTCGCCGTTGGGGCCTTGTCGAAAATCGCTACCA
>DUOV01000095.1 GCA_012838615.1 Clostridia bacterium
CAACATCCTTACACGGCAGGCAGTACCCTGCTGTCCCAGATTCTGCCCCCATGGGCTAAAGCAGGCGGAGCTCCTGACATAATCAAAAGGTTGAAAGATCCTACTGTGGTGGCTAAATTAAAAGACGATTATAAAGACGGTGGCAAACCTTATGCCGGATGGGATAACTATGTAGGGATCTGCGGTTGGGAAAATTTAGTCATTAGTGCGGTAAAAAAAGAAGAGAACAAAATTTATCTGGGTAAAAGCCTACAGGAAGTAAGTCAGATGATGGGCTTAAACGTAGTAGAGGCTGCAGCCCGCTTTATAGTTAGTGATGATGCGGAAAGCTGTATGGTAGTCCACAAGATGTTTTCCGAGGAAGATATTTGTGACTTGGTAGCCCATCCCCTAAATCAAATCGGTTCAGACGGAATTCCGACAGGCAATCCCCATCCCAGGCTGTTTGGTACTTTTCCTAAGTTTTTCGGCACCTACGTTCGAGATAACAAGGTTATGGATTGGCAAGATGCCGTTAAAAGGGTTACCTATGATTCTGCCACCCGTTTGGGGTTACAAGGGAAAGGCTTGATTAAAGAAGGATATGCAGCTGACCTGGTTGTCTTTGATCCTGAACAAATTCGCGATGAGGAAGATTATTTAAATTCAGCCAAGGCACCCTGGGGAATAGCCTATGTCTTAGTAGGCGGTGTACTAGCTAAAGAAGGGGAACACATTAGGAGTTCTAATTCCGGAAAATTCATTGCTAAAAATTAATTTTAATAATATTAAACTATGAATTGTAATTTAAATTTTATTAAAAATTTATGGACAAATTAAATGTGGTTTGCTATACTAAAGTTAGTTCAAGTAATACTTAACTCAAGCTTCAAGTAATAGAAGCAGTTTAGATGCAGTAAGTTTTCTAACAACAATTGTCACTAATATGTTCCAGGCTTGAGTTTAAGCAGGCAGCACTATACACAGCTTAATCCCACTACTATATGGAGCAAAAAATTTAGTAACAAAAATTATTGTACTTCTTATCTCAGCATACTTATAGTAAAAATTGCAGCAAATTCTATAGCTTAATTAAAGAACAAGTGGCAGCAAAATAGGCACTATAAATTCAGCAGTAATTCCAGTTATAATTTTAAGCCCCTGCGGGGCTGAAAGGTAAGCACGCTTAAGAAAGCGTGCTTTACTATTTATGACGTTATTTTTTCTAAGGCATTATATTTTGTGGTTTTTAAGAGTCAGCGGGGGAGCGAAACAATCATTCGCTCGCTTTGCAGTAAAGTATGACTCCATTTAGGCAAAGATTACCTGCCCATTTTTCAGACTTTTAATTTGCACCAAAGATTCTACCCTGATGTTTTGTTTACGTAAAGTATGACCGCCTTCCTGGAATAACTTTTCAATTACAATGCCTACGCCTACTAAGTTAGCTCCGGATTGCTCCATAATACTTAAGAGTCCTTGGCTTGCCTCCCCTGTAGCTAAAAAATCATCAATGATGAGGACATGGTCATCAGGTTGCAAATATTCGTCTTGAACTACAATTTCTACCGGTTCCTGACGAGTGTAAGACTGAATGCTACCAACCAAGGCATTATCGGGGATAGTGGAAGGAGTTTTCTTTTTAGCAAATACCACAGGAACTTGAAGAGTCAAACCGGTCATCAGGGCAGCTGCAATTCCTGAAGCTTCTACAGTCAAAACTTTAGTTATTTTACAATCGCTGAAACGTTTCTTAAATTCTTCACCTATAGCCAGCATTAACACAGGATCTATCTGATGATTTAAAAAAGAATCTACTTTAAGAACCTTATCAGACAAAACTTTTCCCTCAAGTCGAATTCTTTCCTTTAAAAGTTCCATTTCCAACCTCCAAAAGGCGAATATTATAAGTAAATTATATTAAATAGTTCGGAAAAAGTAAAATGGAATTTTTAGAAATAAGCAATTATTTTTATTTGACAATTGCTGACAGGCGGATATAATACAAGCAAAGACTAGAATAATGGAGGTACACTATGCTACATACCCTTGCCCTGCTTGTTGTCAACAGACCTACTGTCTTAACCAACATTGCAAGTCTGATCAGCCGGCGGGCCTATAATATTGAAAGCATTGCTGCCGGTCCAACTGAAGATGCTAATGTGACAAGGATTACTTTAGTAGTAGATTGTGAAGATGAGGAAATTGATCAGGTCATCAAACAATGTGCGAAATTAGTTGACGTTATCCACGTTTCTAATTTGACAAAAATTCCTTCCATTACCCGGGAGCTAGCCATGATTAAAGTCAGGGCGGCCAAGGAACTTCGTACTGATATCGTGGATATTTGTAACATTTTTAGGGCGAATATTGTAGACGTCAACAGGGAAACAATGGTCATTGAACTTACCGGCGAAACAGACAAGATTGACGCCTTGTGTCAAGTGCTTCAGGAACACGGGATTATTGAAATTGTACGAACCGGCAAAATTTCTATGTCCAGAGGACCAGAAGCTGTCAAACACGGCATTGAATAAGAAAGATCCATAGCTGATTATGCTATGGATCTTTTTCTATAATTTTTATACTGGCTGGCCTCCTCAGCATTAGCCATAATGAGTATTCCTGTAGGACAGTTGTAAACACAAGTTGAACAGCGGATACAGTCCACGTTATTAAACTGATTTGTTTCCAGAGATAACTCCCGGTAGGGGGCTAATTGCATAGGACAAACACGGCTACACTTGCCGCATTTTGTACATTTTTCCGGCTGGGCAGACGTTACTTTTTTATCAGTTTTACGGTTAAACCCGGTAAAGGTGCCTAATTTGTAAGCTAACTCTTCAAAGGTACCCATGGGACAAAAAGTACACCAGGATCGGGGATTAACAAAAAGAGCTAAAGTTGTTCCTACGATGGTCGGAATAAGATAGTTGGCTGCAAAAACAAAGCCCAGTCTGTCTAGAAAAGTCATTGAGCCCCAGTAGGAGAAGGCTTTGGCTAAACGGCTGCCAAACATGCCCATATAAAAGAGAAAAAATGCTACTTTCATCACTTTGGAAGTGAATAACCCAGGGATTCTGCCGTTGGGGGAAACAGATAAAAGTATTTTATCGAATAAGCTGCCGTGGGGACATAGATTTCCACACCAGTACTTGCCTTTCAGGAAGCCCAGCACCATCAGGGTAAGCATGATTGGGATTAACAGTAGCCCAAGCTTAGGAATATACATTCCTCCAATAGCAATTACAGGAACCATTATCCAGGAATAATTTTTAAATTTGTTAAAAACCCGGTTAGTTTTTTGAAAAGCCAACTTAGACAACCCTCTTCAACTCCTTATCAGCAATTAATAGTTTCGCTGTTATATTATAATACCCTTAGGGGGTATGTGTAAAGGAGTTTAAGAAAAAACTTTAGCCAAATATTGGAATAAAATACGGGTGTGTCCCCAGACGGCTTATGCGGAACAATTATTCGCACGTTTTTTTATATAGACGGTAGCGTTTGGTAACGATACTGCCTGTATCCTGGCGAATAAGTTTGTTGACGACTGCATTTTGTGCCTGGACAAAAGATAATTCGCCGTAGTTTATTTTATCTTGCCGGGCTATTTCCATAATAGTTTTAATAAGTATGGCACTTAATCCCAGGTGGCTAAAATCAGGTTTGACAGCTAAGAGAATTAAACGTAAAGCTCTTATTTTAAAGTTGGGCAAAGCCATACACAAGCCTACCGGTTTACCTTCTACTTCTGCCCACAGGAAATATTCCGGAGGAATAAGTCGGCGGTGGCTGGCTAAAATAAAACAGGCTTCTTCCTCGGTTAAGGGTGTATGCCCCCAATTGTTGACCATGGCTTGATTATATATATCGTGAAGGAACCGGGCTTCTTCCTTTAGTTGGCGGTAGTTAACCGGTCGGACGTTGACCTGAGCTGACTTTTCCAGTCTTTGACCGATGCGAATTATACGCTCAGATAACTCTTGAGAATTATGCCAGGAATAAGCATACAAGTCATGAGAAGTTTCAAAACCTGAGTTTATTAAGAGTTTATTGTAGTAAGGGGGGTTATAAGGCAGGTAGAAGGGATTGACTTCATTAAAGCCTTCTACCAGGCAACCTAAATTATCACTAGTCGACAAACTAATGGGACCGTAGATGGTTAGTTTATTGTGTTGTAATAACCAGTTAGTTACGGCCAAGATAAGTCCCCGGGCAATACTTTCTTCTTCGACACATTCAAAAAAGCCAAAAAAGCCCCAGGTTGGATGGGGGCACATGTAATCAATAGAAGCTACAATCCTGCCTAAGGGCTGTTTTTTTCCTCTAGCCAGAAAAGCAATCCATTTTATGTGGGCTAAAAAGGGGTTGTAATGCCGGTCAAACTTTCTTCTGATGATTTCAGGCGGAGTAAGCTTGGCTAACTCCTTGCCGCTATAGATTAGGCGAGGTAAAGCTAAAAATTGCTCCCATTCTTTTGGGGAGGTAACAGCTATTATTTCCGTATTCATTTTTAAGCTCCTTTTTACCTTAAGATTGGGTAGTGGTAAATAGTTCACTACAAGATATGAACTAGAGTCAAACTTGTGACAGTTGGTGAGAATACATAAATTTTTTCTAAATAATTTTGTTAGAATGGTATAATGTACTTAAAAAAATCAGGAAAGGGTTGGTATGATGAGCGGTGTTTTAGAAGTTATCAAGAAGAGAAGAAGTATCAGAGCCTTTAAGAGTGACCAGATTAGTGATGAACAACTTCAAACAATCCTCCAAGCAGCACTTATGGCTCCAAGTGCTATGAATCAGCAAAAATGGCATTTTTCCATAGTGCAAGACCAGGATTTGCTTGGTAAGATGGTTGAGATAATTAAAGACAGCATTATGAAATCGGACAATGAATTCTTAAAATCTAAAGCTAGTAATCCAAACTATCATTCTTTTCACCATGCGCCCACAGTAATCATGATCAGCGGCGACGAAAGAGCACCTTGGATTGACATTGATTGTGCTATGGCTGCTCAAAATATTGCTCTGGCGGCTGAAGCCCTCGGCCTTGGGTCTTGTATAATTGGCTCAGCCGGCCCGGTTTTTGTCTCTGAACAGGCAGCCAGGTTTAAGGAGAAATTAGGCATGCCAGAAGGCTATAAACATGTAATCGCTGTAAGTTTAGGCTACAAAGCGGGGGATAATCCGGCAGCTCCGGACAGAAACAGAAACGTTATTACATATGTGAAATAACAAGAAAAACATCCTGTTCTTAAGGTGAACTTAAGAACAGGATGTTTTTTTAAACCGATCGGGGTAGTAAATAATTAATAAAAAATTTCCTTTCACGCTTTAACTCATTGAATTTCCCCCATTTTAAAAGTACACTATAGGTAAGTTTTTCTAAATTGAGGATGGTTAAGAGTTTCCGGTTTACGCAGGATTAATGTGACACAAAAAGTAACCGGTAGAATATCATCAGTGGTTTTAAGGGGGGATATTAATTGAGTAAAAAGAAGACTATTTTGGACTTTATCAAAATGAAAAAAGCAGGTGAACAAGTTGCCTGGGTAACCGCTTACGACTATCCAACAGCCTCTTTTGCTGAACAGGCAGGAGTTGACATGATTTTGGTCGGGGATTCCCTTGGCATGGTGGTATTGGGATACGAAAGTACCATTCCGGTTACAATGGAAGATTGTATCTCCCATTGTAAGGCCGTGCGAAGAGGAGCTCCTAATACTTGGATTATAGGAGACATGCCTTTTGGTTCTTACCAGGTATCCAATGAAGAAGCTGTAAAAAATGCAGTTCGTTTTCTTAAAGAAGCAGATACAGATTGTGTCAAGCTAGAAGGAGGAGTTAGGGTGGCCGGCAGAATTAGGGCTATAGTCGACGCCGGCATACCGGTTATGGGGCATGTTGGTTTAACACCCCAGAGTTCCGGCCAGTTAGGTGGTTTTAAAGCTCAGGGAAGAGATGTAAAGAACGCCAGAGCTGTGATAGAGGATGCCTTAGCAGTACAGGATGCAGGAGCTTTTGCTATTTTGATAGAAGCAGTACCTCCTGAAGTTACAGCATTTCTTCAAAAAAAGTTAAGCATCCCGGTTTACTCAATAGGAGCAGGACCATGTGACGGCCAGCTCTTAATCAGCGGAGATTTGCTGGGTAAGTTTCAGACCTTTACGCCAAAGTTTGTTAAAAAATACGCCAATTGTGCTGAAGTGGAGATCAATGCTTTTAAAGAATACATTAAGGACGTAAGATCCGGACAATTCCCCAGTGACGAACATGTATACCATGTTATAGATCCAATCGAAAAGTTTGAACAATTGTTTAAGGAATTCATGTAAAATGTTGCGTGTTTCAATTCCGGGTAAGTTATGGCTTTGCTGCCTATAATTTGGGTAGCAAAGCTTTTTTTATATTGCCTTGCAAAGATATTGTAAGTTGTTTTAAAACCTAACGGGAACAGAACCCAATTCGGCTGCATATTATGTTATAAGCTTAAAAGGAGGTTCACACCATGAAGGAGTATTCCAAAAGAGAATGGAAAAAGATCTTTGAAGACAGCATTATGGATGAATTATGTGATGCCGCTTATTACCATCGCATGGCCACCATGGCACCTGATTACGAAGCCAAGGATATTATTTTAAATATTGCTGCTGACGAAGAGTGCCATGCCAGAAAACTTATGGATGCTTATGAAGGCTTGTTCGGTATTAGATATAAAAAGCCAGCTCTACCTAGTCCAATGGTTAAAGATTATAAAAGGTCTTTGGACGATCGGTTTCATGAAGAAGTAGGCGCTTACAGAAAATACGAAGAGTATTATTTGGCCTCTGGAAATTACAGGCTAAGGGATATGTGGTTTGACATCATGCATGATGAAAACAGGCATGCTTTGTATATGCTTTATCTCAAGAATAAATGTTGCTGTTAAATACTAAATCTTTAAATATTTACTTACTAAATCAGCCGGTAAAATAAACTGGCTTATTTTTTTTGGGGCCGGACATAAGAAAATTGTTAGATATTTTAGCTATTATTTATGTTTTGTAAAAGGATTTTATGGTAAAATGTTTAATAAAAGGAATTGATAGCAATAATAAAAACGGTTATTTAATCTAACGGGAGGGATTTTGGTGGATTTAAAAGGAAGTAAGACGGAAAAAAACTTATGGGCTGCTTTTGCCGGAGAATCTCAGGCCAGAAATAAGTATACTTATTATGCTAGTGTAGCGAAAAAAGAAGGTTATGAACAAATTGCGGCTATCTTTAACGAAACGGCTGACAACGAAAAGGAACATGCTAAACTGTGGTTTAAATTTTTAAATGGCATTGGCGATACGAAAGCTAATCTTAAAGCTGCTGCAGCCGGTGAAAACTACGAATGGACTGAAATGTACAAGCAGTTTGAGCAAGAGGCCAGGGAAGAAGGTTTTGATGAAATAGCTGATTTCTTCCATGAAGTTGCTGAAGTAGAAGCAGAACACGAAAAAAGATATTTAGCCTTACTGAAGAATCTGGAAGAAGGTAAAGTCTTTAAAAAAGATGAAGTTGTAAAGTGGCGTTGCAGGAATTGTGGCTATGTTCATGAAGGAAAGGAAGCTCCTGAAGTATGTCCTGCTTGTGCACACCCACAAGCTCACTATGAATTGTTGGCTGAAAATTATTAAAATCAGCTAATGGGGAAGGAGTGCCGGTTATGTGGCGTTGTTTAGTTTGCGGGTATGTGCATGATGGTGAAAATGCTCCTAAAAATTGTCCTAAGTGTGGTTCGCCTCAAGATAAGTTTGAAAAAATAGCCAAGGAAGATGAGGACAAGATCCTCCGCTCCAGGTTTAGCAATGATTTACACATGCAATTATCTGCTCAGTTAGACGTTGTTCTAGACATAGCAGAAGCTGGCATTGAAGATGATCTGGATCCGGGATGTGTGGTTGTCTTTAAAAAAGCCAAGGAAGAAGCTTTGATCATCAAGCAGATGATTAAGGCAGAGATTGGGACCCACATAAGTAAAGGTAAATGGAGTTAGACACAAAGACGCCTTTGAGGGGCGTCTTTTGCTTTGACTTGGTGCAGGCTAAGTTATTTTAATATTTCTTGCTTCTTATCTCTTGCTTCCTGCCTCCTGAACGGAGTGTCCCCTAACCGCTTGCGCGGAACAATCATTTGTCCACTTTTTTATAAGCAAAAGCTTTCTAATAAAAGATGACATAAAAGCATATCAGTAAGCATATAATTATTGTTTATGCTTACAATAAACTTAGTTAAAATATAACTAAGTGACGAGAAATATGTTAGAATGTAAAATGGCTATTCAACTTATGCTTAAGTTTATCAGTCATCCTTGGGATGAGAGGAGGAAAATAGGTGGTTAGAAGGGTAGGAACTACTGCTAGAGGCATTAGGGCACCTATTATAAAAGAAGGGGACGATCTGGTCAGCATTGTGGTAGACTGCTTGTTAAAAGCTGCCCAGGCGGAAAATTTCAGTTTTCATGACAAAGATGTGGTTGGTATTACAGAATCGCTAGTGGCTAGAGCCCAGGGGAACTATGCTACCCTTGAGCACATAGCTTTAGACATTAATAGAAAGTTTGAGGGGGATATTGCTCTCCTTTTCCCTATCTTAAGCAGAAACAGATTTGCTTTAATCTTAGAAGGGCTTGTTAGGAGTGGCAAGAAAATTTATTTATTTCTAAATTATCCTTCCGATGAAGTAGGAAATCACTTAATGGATCAAGATAAAATGGCTGATTTAGGCATTAATCCTTACCTTGATGTGTTAAGTGAAGAAAAATACCGGCAGCTTTTCGGCGCAAAGGTAGTTCACCCTTTTACCGATGTTGATTATGTGGATTTGTACAAGAAGATCGGGAAAGGTCAAGTTGAAATCTATCTTGCTAATGATCCGAAAGTAGCCCTGAATTATTCCAAGGAGATTTTAGTTGCCAATGTGCATGAACGGCAGCGGATTAAGAAGATTTTAAAAAAGGCAGGAGCTGTAAGAGTATATTCCCTTGACGAAATTTTAAACGAACCTGTAAAGGGCAGCGGTTTCAATCCGGAGTATGGCTTGCTTGGCTCTAACAGGGCAACTGATGAAAAGGTTAAACTATTTCCCCGTGATTGCCAGGAACTGGTAGAAAAAATCCAAAAAGCTTTATACGGTGAAACAGGGAAAATGATAGAAGTGATGATCTACGGCGATGGGGCCTTTAAAGATCCTCAAGGAAAAATCTGGGAACTGGCTGATCCTGTTGTATCACCAGGCTTTACCAAAGGCCTAATTGGAGTTCCCAACGAATTGAAGTTAAAATATCTTGCTGACGATGAATTGTACGGCTTACCTGATGATGAAAAGAGCGAGGCTGTTAAGCAAAAGATTATGACTAAGGGTGATAATTTGCGCGGCAAAGCCGAATCTTTAGGAACTACCCCTAGACAGCTTACTGATCTTTTAGGAAGCTTGTGCGATTTAATTAGCGGAAGTGGTGATAAAGGAACACCTATCGTGCTTGTGCAGGGTTATTTTGACAACTATGCTACGGAATAATCTACTGGTAAAAAAAGTTATATTTTGTTTACGTTAGCAGCATGGTATGGTATAATAGTATAAATATGAATAGTGTTTTCTCAAGTATCGCTGAATTCTCAATGATTTGAGAAGCGGGGGAACCAACTAATGGGGTGAATCCGATTCAAGAAGCCAGAAACCTGAAGCCTGAGGCAAGATCTAATTATTGCTTCCTGCATCTTGCATCTTGCATCTTGCTTCTTGAACGGTAGGGTTACTTTCGACCCGAATCCGTCAGCTAACTTCGTAAGCGTGAGAAGGGGAAAGTTGTGATATTAGTTTCAAACAATATCTTCTTCTTGCGATGCTAAAAATCCAAACCCGGTTCAACCGGGTTATTTTTTTGATAGAGGAGGATAGATAGTATGTTTAGTGCTCGAGACTTGAAACTAGACAAGGAAAGAAAAAACCTTCGTTTCGTAAAACCTGAACTTAGTCAGGAGGAAAAAAGGCAGATTGCCTTAAGACGAGCTTCAGAGTTAAAAAGTAGGATTTCAGATTATCTGGAAGTTAAGGATTCAATTCCTTGCGGACTTGAACTGACCAAGCAATTCCAAAAGAATAAAGAAAGAATCTTAGGACTGTTAGGCGGAACTGAGGAAGATTGGCAGAACTGGAAGTGGCAGATGGCTAACCGTATTACGTCAGTTGAAATGTTAGCTCGGATACTTCCCTTGACACCTGAGGAGCAAGCCCAGATTAAAGAAGTTGGCCAGCATTATCGCTGGGCTATTTCACCCTATTATGCCAGTATTATGCAAAGGGATAACCCTGCTGATGGGGTAAGACTTCAGGCTGTACCCTCCTATTTAGAGTTAGTGCCGGGAGGGGGGAAAGAGGACCCCATGGCTGAAGAATTTACTTCACCGGCTCCTTGCATAACCAGGCGCTACCCCGATCGGCTTATTATTAATGTTACTAATGTCTGCGGAATGTATTGTCGCCATTGTCAGCGGAGGAGAAATATTGGTGAGACAGATCAACATAAATCTCTGGAGGATCTTAAAAGAGCTTTAGACTATGTAAGACAAAACCCTGAGATTCGGGATGTTTTAGTTACCGGCGGCGATGCACTACTTTTAAGTGATGAAGTTCTAGACTGGCTTTTAACCGAACTGGATAATATTCCCCATGTAGAAATTAAAAGGCTTGGAACCAGAACTTTGGTTACCATGCCTCAGCGGATAACCCCCGAACTGTGCGAAATCTTGGCTAAACACCCACCTATTTATATCAATACCCAGTTTAATCACCCTCAGGAAGTTACAGAAGAAGCAGCTCAAGCCTGTGACCGCTTAATCCGGGCAGGTGTAGTCCTTGGTAATCAGGCTGTACTCTTAAAAAATGTCAATAATAATCCTCATGTTATGAAAAAACTTAATCAGGCTTTACTACGGATACGGGTACGCCCCTATTATATTTTTCATGCTAAATCGGTAAAAGGTACGGAACATTTTATTACTAGTGTTCAGGAAGGTATTGAAATAATGGAGGGCCTCAGAGGTTTTACTTCAGGTCTGGCCATACCTACCTATATTATTAATGCTCCCAACGGACTGGGTAAGACTCCTATGTTGCCTGAGTATCTGATTTCTTCAGGTAAAGATAAAATATATATCAGGACCTGGGAAAAGAAAGTTTTAGAATACCCTAACTTTGTTAACGCCAAAAAGGCCTAGAAACCCGGATAAAACAAGCTCCCGCTTAAGCGGGAGCTTGTTTATATTTCTTTAATAGCTTCCGTTGGGCAAGAGTCAAGTCCTTCCCTTGCACATTCTTCTTTATCTTCTGGGACTTCATCAACAATAACTTGTGATAACCCCTCATCATTCCAATCAAAGACTTCAGGACAGATGTCGATGCAAGCACCACAAGCAATACAGAGATCTTGGTCAACTGTTAATTTCATTCTCATTCACCTCCTGGTTCTTTGGGGCATAGTTTTTACAGATATGTACCAATAAATGCATCATTTACTGATGACATTTTCTGTCGGGAAGGATATCATTATTATGACGTGAATTTTAAGTTTCATACATTAATTAGGGAAGAAAAATTATATTTTGGCTAAACCGCAATTTGTATATTACTAGTTTTAGTATTAGAATGCAAGTAGAACTTAAGATTAAGATATAAATATCTTGTAATTTTTTTGAGGTGGTATGAGATGCTTGATTATAGGCAGTTGCTGGCTTTTGTCAATGTTGTTGAAGGAGGCAGCTTTACCCAAGCAGCCAAGGCCTTGTTCATGACTCAACCGGCTATTAGCTGGCAAATAAAATCATTGGAACAAGAGTTGGAACTTCAACTTTTGGAAAGAAAAGAGCGTAATATTGAATTGACGGAAGCCGGACGCCTCTTTTATGCTCATGCCAGGAAAATTGTTCGCCAGTATGAAGAAGCCATTAATGAAATGGAACAGTTCAAGGGTTTGGAAAAAGGACATCTTAAGATAGGGGCCAGTACAATACCCGGTGAATATATTTTGCCTACCATTATCGGCAATTTTAAAAATTGTTATCCCGGTGCCACCCTATCTATGCAAATTGCCGACACCGGGGCTATTGTCGATATGCTCCTGGCCGGAGAAATTCACCTGGGAATTACAGGTGCTAAACTAAAAGAATCTAAACTTGTCTGGCAGCCTTTTTATAAAGATGAAGTAGTATTAATAGCTGGGTTAGGTCATCCTCTGGCAGGAAAAGGTAGTATTTCCCTGGAAGAATTAAAACAGCAGAATTTCGTAGCCAGAGAAAAAACTTCCGGTACTTGGATGGTGGTTGAGGAAAAGTTACATGAAGTTGGTTTAAGAAGCCAGGACTTAAATATTATTATGGAAATCGGCAGCACTAGGGCAGTTATTACTGCTGTAGAAGCCGGTTTAGGCCTAAGCTGGGTATCTCGCCTGGCAGTTAAGGATGCTCTCCAGCTAGGGCAGGTTAAAGAGTTGTCTGTAGAAGGCTTTAGTATAGAGCGTCCTCTTTTCCTTACTCATAATAAGAAAAAAACTCTCAGTCCTTTGGCTCAGGAATTTATTCAATATATTTTAAATAATTAACCATGTTGGTGATGGCTGTGTTAAAAAAATTTGCTACCCATCTTAAAGTAAGTGATTTTTTAAAAGAAGCAGATTTGTCAAGTAGTGTCCGGGACTTAAAAACAGAAGGCTTTCAAGTTGTCTTTCCTTCTACCCCTCTTAATGAAATCCTTGCCGAGGCGTTTCAAGGCAAGACTGTTTATGTAGCTGATGAGGAGGAAAAGCTTTTAGGTGTGGTGGATGTTTCCAAAGTTCTAAAAGCCCTTTGGCAGGCTCTATTAGTTGTGGAAAGCCAGCTGGAAACCCTTTTAGGTACTGTCCATGATGCGGTAACTATTATTAATGATCAGGACGAAGTTGTGGGCTGGAGTAGGAGATCTGTAGAAATGTATGGTATCACACCTGAGGAAATATTAGGTCAGAAGATAAACAAATTTTTCTCCAGTCTGGTTGTAACCCAAGTCATCAAAAACGGTGATGTCAGGGATTCCTATCACCAGCCTTGTGAAAACACCCATGTTTTGATTAACGCTTCTCCTGTTAAAATAGGGGGGCAGGTTATTGGCAGTCTCGGGGCGGAGCGGGACATTACCGAAACAGTTTATCTTCATAATGAACTTTCCAAAGCTAGTTCTAAGGTACGGTTATTACAAGCGGAGATCAACAAAATTACACCTCAGGACGACGGATTTGCTAAGATTAGGGGCAAAAGTAAGCTTATGCAAGAAGTGTTAGATCTGGCCAGAAGAGTTGCCAAGACTAATGCCTCTATCCTCATTACAGGAGAATCGGGGACAGGGAAAGAACTTTTTGCTGAAGCCATTCACCTGGAAAGCAGGCGCAAAGAAGGACCTTTTGTAATTGTCAATTGTGACGCTATCCCAGCCAGCCTGTTTGAAAGTGAACTGTTTGGCCAAAGGGGTAGCTTGGAGAAAGAAGGAAAACTCCTTTTAGCTCACGGCGGCACAATTTTTTTAGATGAGGTAGACGGCCTGCAACCTGATATGCAAGTTAAGCTTTTGCGCGCCTTACAGGCTAAAAAGGTTTATCCCGTTGGCGGGCAGGAACCGATAGCTATTGATGTGCGAGTTATCGCGGCTTCCTCTCGGGATTTAAAAAAACTTATCCAGCAAGGCACTTTTCGGGAGGATTTGTATTACCAATTAAATGTGGTATCCCTTAACATCCCTCCTTTGCGGCACAGAAAGGAAGACATACCTGATTTAGTCTATGCCCTGACCCGGGAGTTTTCCAATGCCTATGGGGCTATTAAAGAAATAGAGCCGGAATTAATGACTATCTTGTTAAATTATCCCTGGCCGGGGAACATTACAGAATTGAGGAATGTAGTGGAACGGCTTGTTATTTTGGCGGAAGGAGAAGCCTTAGCAGTCAAAAACCTGCCTGAGCCCTTGGTAAAGTGGAAAGATAACGCCGGTAACTTAAATTCTTCTAACTTAAACGAATTAACTGATCGTACGGAACGGGAAGTCATCCTCCAGGCTTTAGAAAAGGTTAATGGCAATAAGTCCCAAGCTGCTAAACTTTTGGGCATACCCCGGAGCACCTTATATTACAAATTGAAAGCTTTAAAAATACTGTAAATTTTTTTGCTCTATGTGTCTAAAAATTGGACATAAGTGACAGAAAATTGTTCAAAAAAGTACTAGACATAGCTCCCTTTTAGGTCTAAACTTTAATTAGTTATTTTTTTCGAAACGATAGAAGCAAGAATGGAGTGAATACCTTGAAGAAATCATTAGCACTAATACTGACCTTAAGCCTCTTGACTCTTGTGGCAGCAGGTTGTGGCAGCGGGTCAGGTTCTGACGATGTAATTAAAATCGGGTTCTTAGGAGCACTAACCGGTGAGGTTGCTTCCTACGGAATTTATACTTTAAAAGGCATGGAACTGGCTGTAGAAGAAATCAACGAAGCCGGGGGAGTTTTAGGAAAAGAACTAGTCATTGTCGAAGCAGATAACAGAGGTGATAAAGGAGAAATCGCCAATGTGACCCAAAAATTTATTACCAAGGACAAAGTATCTGCTATTATTGGGGACCCGACTACAGGCGGTACAATCGTAGCTGCTCAGATTGCCCAGCCCAACAAAACAGTATTACTTTCTGCCGGAGCTGTAGGGGCAGGAGTAGTAGAAATCGGGGACTACATTTACCGTAACACTTTGCTAGACTCTGTGGCTGCGCCGGCAGTTGTAAAATATGTAAAAGAAAACTTAGGCTGGAACAAGGTCTGTATTGTAACTTCTAAAAACAATGATTATAGTGTAGGACAAACAGAAGTGTTTAAGAAGGCCTTGGCTGAAAATGGGGTAGAAGTTTTATCAGAGGAGTTTATTCAAGATAAAGACACCAATTTCAGCGGTCAAGTGACTAATATTAAAGCTAAAAATCCTGATGGGATTGTATTTACCGGGTATTATACTGAAGGGGGCTTGTTTATGGCTGAAGTCCACAAACAAGGCCTTGATTTAGACATGGTTGGTGGCGACGGCCTATTGTCTAATGTGCTGATCGAACTGGGTGGCCAAGGTGTTGAAGGCAGTATGGTCTTTGCCGGTTTTTCACCTGAGCAGCCTGATGAAAACACAGCCCAATTTATAGAAAAATACAAAGCCAAACATAACGGTGAAGAGCCTGATATGTTTGTGGCTCAAGGTTATGACGCTGTAAAAATTTTGGCTGCGGCCATGGAAAAAGCGGGAAGCTCTGATCCTACAGTATTTAAGGATGCTTTAGCCCAAACAAAAGATTTCCCGGGTGTCTCTGGTACTACAACTTTTATGGAAAACAGAGAACCTGTAAAAAGTCCTATCAGTTTATTGCACGTGAAAGATGGCAAGTTCTCTTTGCTGGCTAAGATTCCTGTAGAAATGGATTAATTAGTAAGGAACATATCAGTCCCCAGTTGAAGTTGCGCTGGGGACTTCTAAGTTGCTGAAAAGGGATTTCTTGCTTTAGACGGGGAGGGAAAATGTATGTTTTTTGAACAGCTTTTAAACGGAATTACGGTCGGTTCTACCTATGCCCTCATCGCTTTAGGCTATACTATGGTTTACGGTATTATAACCCTAATTAACTTTGCCCATGGTGAAATTTTTATGGTTGGCGCTTTTGTAGGTCTGGCCTTAACTCGATTCCTTAATGTAAACGTTTTTTTGGCAATTTTGGGAGCTATGGCTACCTGTATGCTCTTAGGCATTGTAGTAGAGCGTATTGCTTATAGACCTTTGCGCCGCTCTTCACGACTATCGGCTTTAATTAGTGCCATTGGAGTATCCATCTTTATCTCTACCCTGGTCCAGCTCATCAGGGGGCCCCAGACTACAAATTACCCTGCTAGTGTTATTAATAACACCGTTTATACCATTGGTTCCATCCATATTTCTAAGTTGCAGCTGATCATGATTCTGGTGTCGGCCGGTCTCATGATAGCCTTACAGTTAATTGTCAAATATACCAAGATGGGTAAAGCCATGCGGGCCACTTCCCAGGATTATGACGCTGCAAGTCTAATGGGGATTAATATTAACCAGGTTATTTCTTTTACTTTCGCCTTAGGTTCTGCCTTAGCCGCTGCCGGAGGTGTGTTGGTGGGTATTTATTTTAACGCTGTTGGTCCTTTTATGGGTACCTCGGCTGGCTTAAAGGCTTTTGCAGCTGCAGTTCTGGGAGGAATCGGCAGCATTCCGGGGGCTATGCTGGGTGGTCTTTTCTTAGGTGTAGCCGAAATTACGGCTATTGCCTTAGGTAAATCCTCTTATACTGACGCTATCGCCTTCGGTATCCTATTTTTAGTTCTCTTGATCAAGCCAACAGGGATTTTAGGCCGTCCCCTGCAAAAGAAAGTGTAGGTGAACAACTTGGATTTTCTGTTTAATGACTATAATGCTCGCATCATCATAAATATTGGAATCTACATCATAATGGCATTAGGTTTAAACCTGATTACCGGGGTTACTGGGCAACTTTCCCTGGGCCATGCTGCTTTTATGAGTATTGGGGCTTATACCTCAAGCCTCCTTTCCATGAAACTGGGCTTGCCCTTCGGAGTCGCTTTGCTGGGTGGTTCCTTAACAGCAGCATTTTTTGGTGTTTTACTCGGTTTTCCTACCTTGCGTTTGACCGGAGACTATCTCGCTATGGCTACCTTAGGTTTTGCCGAGATTGTGCGGGTAATCTTGACCAATTTGGAAGTAACGGGAGGAGCTCTTGGCCTTTCTCCCATTCCCTATAAAACTACTATGCCTCTTGTCCTCATTTCTGTTATTTTAATTGTTTTTGCCATGGCTAGGATTGAAAGGTCCCGTTTTGGCAGGGCTTTACTGGCTATTCGGGAAGATGAGATTGCAGCTGAAACAATGGGGATTAATACCTTTCGTTATAAGATAGTGGCTTTTGCCCTTGGTTCTTTTTGTGCCGGCCTGGGCGGTTCTTTATATGCTCATTTTATAACTTATATAAACCCGGTAGATTTTGGCTTTAATAAGTCTATTGAAATCTTAAATATGGTTGTATTGGGAGGGATGGGAAGCATTCCCGGTACAATCTTAGGTTCTGTTGTCTTAACAATTGCGCCGGAATTTTTGCGTTTTGTTGAACAGTATAGGATGCTCTTTTACGGTGCTCTCTTAGTAATCATGATGATTTTCCGTCCCAATGGGTTATTGGGAGGAGTTAATTTTACTGATCTGGTCCTGAAAACCTTTGGCCTTAAAAAGAAAAAGAAAGTCAACGGGTCTTCCGAAAAGGAGGGAGTTAAGTGAGCTTGTTGCAGCTTAAAAATACCACCATCCGTTTTGGTGGTCTAGTGGCAGTAGAATACGTAGATCTGACCATAGAAAAAGGTGAAATATTGGCTCTCATAGGTCCTAACGGGGCAGGGAAAAGTACTATCTTTAATATGGTCACCGGAATTTACCCTCCTACAGAAGGCAACATATATTTTAGCGGGGAAGAAATAACCCACCTGAAGCCTTATCAAATTACCGCCAGAGGTATAGCCAGGACTTTTCAGAACATCAGACTTTTTAAGGACTTATCGGTTTTAGACAATGTAAAAATCGGTTGCCATAACCATACCAAAAGTGAGCTGTGGGGTGCTTTGAGCCGTTTGCCTGCTGTTAAAAAGGAAGAAGCAGAGATTACAGATAAAGCTTTGGCTTGTCTGGAATTAACCGGCTTAAGCAAGAAAAGAGATGAACTGGCTAAAAACCTTTCTTACGGTGAACAGCGCCGCCTGGAAATTGCCAGAGCCTTAGCTGCTGAGCCTAAACTCCTCTTACTGGATGAACCGGCAGCCGGTATGAACTCAGGGGAAAAGGTAAGCTTAGCCAATATGGTTCGTGAAATAAGAGACATGGGTTTGACTATTTTCTTAGTTGAACACGACATGAAATTTGTCATGGGGCTTTCCGATCGGGTTGTGGTTTTAAACTACGGACGGAAAATAGCCGACGGCACACCGGAAGAAGTTAAGAAAAACCCTGATGTAATAACGGCTTACTTAGGAAAGGATGGAGTCTAATGCTTACGGTTGAAAATTTAAGTGTCAGTTATGGAGGTATTAAGGCCGTAGATAACATCTCTTTTCAGGTTAATGAAGGTGAGGTTGTAGCCTTAATCGGAGCTAACGGAGCCGGTAAAACCACAATACTCAGGGCTATCTCCGGACTTGTAGACAAAGAAAAAGGGACAGTAGTTTTTAAGGAGCAACCTATTCACAATTTACCCCCTCACCAAATAGTAGCCCTGGGCATTTCCCACGTACCTGAAGGGCGAAGGGTATTTCCTTTGATGAGTGTGAGAGAAAATCTGGAATTAGGCGCTTTTGGCAGGAAAAATCGCAAGGAAATTTTAGCAGATATGGAGCTGGTTTTTGCTAAATTTCCCCGTTTGAAGGAACGTGAAATGCAGCCGGCCGGCACCTTAAGCGGTGGCGAGCAGCAAATGTTGGCAATTGGCCGAGCCCTTATGTCCAGACCTAAGCTTTTGCTCATGGATGAGCCATCCATGGGATTGGCCCCCATGCTGGTACAGCAGATTTTTGAAACAGTGACGGAGATTAACAAGTCGGGAACTACCATTCTCTTGGTAGAACAGAATGCCCGGATGGCCCTAGGCATCGCTAACAGAGCCTACGTACTGGAGACAGGGGAGATCGTCCTTACAGGAGAGGCCCAAGAGCTGGCCGAAAATCCTCAGGTTAAGAAAGCTTATTTAGGGGAGTAAATAATGAGTAAACCTTACATGGCCATTTTAATCGGAATAATGGCCATTTCCTTTGGTTCCATCTTTGCTAAAATGGCCCAAGCTCCCTCCCTGATTACAGCTTCTTACCGCC
>DUOV01000096.1 GCA_012838615.1 Clostridia bacterium
GGACCATGGTGATGGAGAATAGCCATATAGATTAATAGAGGCAGGTATTTTTTATATGGCATACAACAATTTGTTAAGTGCTTTTGCACTTGGAAAGCCCCATAGATAGCTGAGATAAAACCGTGGTGATGCCGCTGACCTTGCTCCTTTTCCTTTAACAAATAATCCTGAAAATAGCTGGTGTATTTACCAAAATCATGACAGACGCCAGCCAGTAAAGCTGCCTCGGCTAATTCTTCCCCATGCTGATAGGGAACTTTGGCCACATATTGTTGGGCAGCTTTACCTACTTCTCTTAAATGTTCAATTAATACTTTGGTCGGGATTATTTCTCCAAGCTCATTTTTTTCCGCATGAGAGTAGAACAAACACTTTCCCACCTTACTATTTAGCATTATTGTTTTTCCCTTCCATAAAAACTATTGTTTCCTCAGCATCTAAATATTTAAGCTTCCAGGCTGGCGAATTAAGCTGTGCTCTAATGAAATGCTGATTTTTTTCAAAAATAAAATCAGCAACTCCTCCTGGTTTCCTTCCTGGCAAAAAAGAAAGAGGCATTCGCTCTTTTAAGTATTGCAAAATAACTTGGCTATTAGGCACTTCAAATAGTACACCGTCTTTTTCTAATAAATTAGTGTTAACAGGTGTACAGAGTTCTACTGTTTCTCCAGGAGGAATCTCTTTGATCGCTATTCCTTTAGTTGCCACTAATTCTATTGAAGCAATAAATTCACTTAAACCTAGATAAGGGGGGTAATAATACTTTTTATTTACCAATATGTTTGCTAGTTCTTTCATAATTTCTTTCTCTTGATGAGCAAAATAAATTCTATAACGTATTTCCTTTTCCCTTAAAGCCGGAACAACTAATTCTATTGGGATCTGAGTATGCCCTGAGCGCCCATTTAGGTCCGATAAATTTTTGACAAATAAATAATTTACTGTCTGGAAAATCTTACGTAAACGACTTTGTAGTTTTACAGCAACCGAACAACACTTTGGAGAAAAAATTTCATAGTAAGAATCTCGCTCCCACCCCAAAAGTCCTGCTAGTATACCTGTAATAACAGTTCGAGGTGGAAAAGCATAGGACAAGGAAGAAGAGTTGGTATAGTATTTGCGAAAATGGGCTATTGGGCCATAAATATCAAATATTAGAACACCATTAGTTATATTCATAAGCAATAACCCCTTGGGTATATTTATACTGATAAAGTCTGCACACTAAAACCTGCTTTTGTTAAAAAGGCTGCAAAGTTATTGTGCTCTCTTATACCTTCAAGCTTAAGTTGGCTGTCCTGCCAACAATAGACTTTTTTAATTTTTTGTTTACTATCAATTAACCGCTCACATAGTAATGTAACATCTAAGCTTAGCTCCTTAATGTCCCGAAGAGTGTCACTATTAGGAGAAATCTGCAAGCAACTTCTCAGGTCACCTAAAAAAGTAAATTCATCAACATATTCTAAACGTAAATACAGACGAGGATACTGACCGATTTTACTTCTAGTTGCCAAAAGAGGGATAGCCTTAACCATAGACTCATCTAGCAACTCTAAATCATCTGATTTGAGAAATGTTTTTTCTCCCCGTTTTGCGCTAACTATACCATGGAAAGCAATCAAAGAATAATAGACTCGATAATCTTTCCCCATAGTTCCTTGCTCCATGGCACTTTCCGAGCTAAAATGAGAAGTAATACCACTAGAATCCACTAATCTAGTTTTGTTAAGTGAGTAGCCCCAATTAAATTGAACCGGACCTGTAAAAGTATTAGAACTACCTTTCCCCTCTTCACTTTTAAGCGGCATTGTAGCACCAAACAAGCGCACATCAATTAAGTGATTCAAAAGTTCTTCAATCTGCTCCGTTGAAAGGGCCTTAATTTTATCTGTTTCTAGTAATTTCTTAATTCTATCTGTAGCAGTAACTGATTTATCATCTTGTTTTGCTACAAAAACTTCCTGACCCTTCCATTGGAAATAATCCCGTAGGTACCTTTTTAAGCGTACATCACTAACTAAATTTACGCTCCGTTCATAATCCATTCTCGGTTTGTTTTCATCATCAGGATCGCCATTAGGATTACATAATTTAGCGTCATACAAAAATAAAATGTCGCTATTAGAAATAACTTTACTCATAACAAATTCCTCCTAGCCTATTTTTCTTTTTTCTCCGCTGCCTTTCTAATAATCTGGTGGGTATTAAATGCATAACCCGACAGGATGTAAAATACATTTTCAATGTGATTTAAAGGCCACTTCCTACTGTGCTTGTCCATGATCTTTTTAAACTGTGCGTGAATATTCTCCACTTTTGGGTCTAATTTTTTGTACTGCTGAAGTTTTTCAAATATTTCTAAACTTAAAATTTGAATTCGCTTAAGATCCATCCCTTGATAATTCAACTTACCTAACACAGGCTTTGACTTTTTATTATCGCTATATTGAGCATTAGCCACTTCCCCAAGCAGATACCCTAACAAAAATAATCCGGATCGACATTCATCAAAACCTATCTCTTTTATATATTCTTTTACGCCCTCGTCGATAAGCCAGTTCGATACATCCACACAAATCCCCCCTAAATTCATAATTCCTAATTTTTTAGCATAAACAATAAATAAATTTGCTCGGAGAATTGCTAACAGTAATTGCCTTGATTGGTCATCAGGACTTTTAGGCTTAGGCATCCTATATCGCTCGTATCTGTCATAATAATAAAGCTGAATAATTTCTAAAAATTCCTTTATAACCAGTTCATATTCCAGAGGTTTGCCTGTAAAGATGCTTTCATAGATATGAAGTAACTCCCGGTACTGGATAATCTTGTTGGCTTTTTTATCAAATTTTGGCGGAAAGAGATAGTAGATCTTGTTAAAATCTAATATCCAATGCCTGGACTCACCTAATAACCGGTTGCCTAAATCATGAACTTCTGAAATAACCTCCTTGATAACAGTCAAACGGGATGGAGGTACATCTTGAACCAGGTTTAGAACTCTTAATTCAGCTTGAGATTTATGATAGAAGAGAAAATTTAAAATGTAATTATCGCTTTTCGCTTTACGCTCGCGATGAATCTCTAATTCATCTTCTAAACTAGTTAGTTTTTCATCAA
>DUOV01000097.1 GCA_012838615.1 Clostridia bacterium
ATGGAAGGCAAAAAACGACCGATAGTAATAATTATAAAATTTTTTACCGTCCGTAAAGGATGGGCTATCCGCTTCCAATTATGCATGGAATTTTCATGAGGAGTAGGATAGTATTTTAATCTACGCACTAAATCACCTGCAGCTCTTAATTTTAAATTTTAAATTTTGAATTTTGAATTACCAAGCAAGTATGCTGGAGTCGGGGCAAATATTTTGTGGAGCGGGACTAATTTCCACAGCCGTCGCAAGCTTAGCTCAGGGTCAACGCGTAGGAGTTCGTCCGCGCTGACACGAAACAATCATTCACCCCGCCCAAGCCCTAAATGAAATTATTTGGCTGGTGACTGGCGACTGAGGACTGGGGACTGGAGCGATTACCTCAGCTCCTCCGCCATTTTTTCCAGCCGGCGGAGCCTATGATTAACTGCTGACTTAGTTAAGGGTGGACTTAACAACTCACCCAACTCCCTTAGACTTGCTTCCGGATATTCTAAACGCAAGCGAGCAACTTCCCTTAATTTAAGGGGAAGTTTTTCATAGCCGATTTTACTGATTAAAAAACGAATATTTTCTTCCTGTCGAACTCCTGCATTAACAGTTTTATTTAAATTAGCAGTCTCACAGTTAACCAGCCGGTTAACCTGATTGCGCATATCTTTCATGATTCGAGTATTTTCAAAGTCAAGTAAAGCCCGATGAGCCCCTACGAGGCTAAGAAAACTGACAATCTGGTCGCTATCTTTCAGATAGATGACAAACCAATTTTTTCGTCTGCCCAGTTTAGGCTCTAAGCCTAATTTCTGCATCATAGAATAAATAACCTGGGCGTGAGTGTGGTCCTTAGTAATAAGCTCTAAATGGTACGTTCCCCCCGGATCACTAATTGAACCTCCCCCTAAAAATGCACCCCTTAAGTAAGCACGACTACAGCAACCATTATTCTGAGATACAGCCGGCCAATCTATCACCACTTTATTATTAAGCATCCGAATCCCCATCATGTTGTAAAACTCTTGATAACTGTCTCCGGCAGGTACTCTGATCAGGTATACATTATTTTTCTTAAGTCTTTTCTTTCGTTGTACAGAAACGCTAAGAGGCAAATTAAAAAGAACCTTTAAAAGCTTAACTGCTTTTCTGGCTACAGCAGCGTTCTCCATGTGAAGATGAAGAGTAATTCTTTTATTTTGGTCGAGAATAATAATACCATCCAGCCTTACTAAGGCAATCAGTTCTGCAAGTTGACAACATCTGTTACGGGGTATTACACGTGCTAAATCATTTTTAGTCCGAGATGAGAAAGTCAAAACTACCCCTCCTCAGAAGCAAATTCTTTAGTCTTGCCAACCTTACGAAGTCCTAACAGTAATCTGTCCTACTTCTTTTTCCACAGTAGTGACTGACGGATAATCAACCGGGCTAAAGCCTCACCATCATGTCTAGCCAGATCAGAGCGATTGAGGATTCTGCCTTCCAGTATCTTAACTCCAAGCTTTTCAATTGCCTTTTTATCAATCTTAACCGGAAAAGATTTTTCAGCTTCGTACTTTTTCCGTATATCGCTGGCAATACCGCTTTTATTAACTACCACATATTTAATCAGGTTGCATTTCATGTGGCTAATTAAAGCTTTAAGATGGTCAGAAACAGTATAGCCATCAGTTTCTCCCCCCTGGGTCATAATATTGCATACGTAGACCAGAGGAGCTTTAGATGCTTGTAAAGCCTCTACCATACCTTCCACCAGCAGATTAGGCATTACGCTGGTATACAAACTTCCAGGCCCTAGGATAATGAGATCGGCATTTTTAATTGCCTCTCCGGCTTCTGGCAAAAGCTCACATTTAGGATTTAAAAACACTCTCTTAATAGGCTTTCCTACATCTGGGATTCTGCTTTCTCCCTGAACCACAGTTCCATCTTTATATTCTGCGCATAACTGAGCATTATCTAAGGTAGAGGGAAGCACTTTGCCCCGTACTGCCAATACCCGGCTGAGTTCACGAATAGCAACGTCCAAACGACCTGAGAGCTGGGTTAAACCGGCCAAAATCAAATTTCCCAGACTGTGGCCTTCCAACCCCTCCCCTTGATTAAAACGATAATTTAATACTTCATCCATTAAGGTTTCGGTTTCAGCCAGGGCTGCCAAACAGTTTCGAATATCTCCCGGCGGCAAAATACCTAACTCCCAGCGCAGTCTCCCGGAACTTCCCCCGTCATCAGCTACCGTCACAATAGCTGTAATATTACTGGTATAATTCTTTAGACCACGAAGTAAGGCAGGAATACCTGTCCCCCCACCAATAGCTACTATCTTAGGACCTTTACCCAAACTCTGCCTTTGATACACCAGGTCAACCAGCCGGTCTGCATGATCCGGCAGCAAAGCGGTAAAGATGGACAAAACAGTATTTCTGAATCCAATTATTAAAAAAGTAATACCTACCCCGATTAGGGCTAATCCAAGCCACCAAGAAAAAGGACTACCCCAGAAACTATAAAATAAATGGATCACCTGAGAAAATAAAAGGCTTAAAAAGTAAGCGTCATCAAAAACAGCCAAGCCTGCCAATATTAGCAACAGCCCTAGAAAAGCAAGAGCAAGCCAGCGTTTGACTTTAAGACCTGGATAAAGCCATTTTAACCATGCTAACATGAATTTTTACCCACACTTTTTTTAATATCACGATGAGTTATTATTACTTTATAATCTGAATTTTTTATTATGCTATTAATTTTATTGGCCAGAGTAACTGAACGGTGTTGTCCGCCGGTACAGCCAATAGCAACAACCAAATGGGTTTTCCCTTCTTTAATATAATAGGGGATTAAAAAGTCCAACATCTCGGCAAACTTTTCCACAAATACGCCGGTTTCCGGAGAACTTAAAACATAAGATTGAACCCTTTCATCTTCCCCCGTTAAACTTTTCAGTTCTTTTACATAAAAGGGATTGGGCAAAAAACGGACATCCATTACTAAATCGGCATCTAGGGGGATACCGTACTTATAACCAAAAGAAACAACAGTTATCACTATTTTGGCTTTCTTTTCGTCGGCAAACAGCTCTACAACTTGCTGTTTTAATTGTTTAGGTGTTAACTCTGAAGTGTCAATTATTTTACTGGCCAGGCCACGTAAAGGTTCTAACCTTTTGCGTTCCTCAATTATTCCTTCCAGCACACCCTGTTCAGCCAGGAGAGGATGCTTGCGTCTCGTCTCCTTGAAACGGCGTACTAGGGCCTCATCTGAAGCATCTAAAAACAACATCTCATAAGGATAATTGTTATTTAAAAAAGCTAAAGTCTCTTCCAAGGCCTGAAAAAATTTGCCTCCTCTTATATCCATAACTAAGGCTACCTTATCCAAATGATTGCTTGATTCATTAAGGAGCTCAATAAACTTAGGTACAAAAACAGGAGGCAAATTATCGATACAGAAAAAACCGGAGTCTTCTAAAGCACGGACAGCCTGAGTCTTCCCTGCTCCTGACATTCCGGTTATAATCACTAAGTGGGGTCTGTTGATTTTAGCCAATATCATACAACCTCCTGTCTACAACTTGCCTTAAGTTTATCTCAGCGGCGTTACCAATAAACCTTTAGTTTTCTTTATCATACACTAAGTAAAACAAAAACGGTAGACAACCTTTCAAGGTATACAATACAGAGCCTAAAACCGTTAATGACTGCGGGCGTTAATAACTTGTTCAACCGGCACTTTGGCTTGTTTAAGAATTTCCGCTCCTATTTGTAATTCCCCCACACTTGAGGTAAAGTGAGCATCGCTGTTCAAGACGAATTTTACACCCTGCCGGGCTACCTTTTCAATTTCTGCTACAGTTTGATAACCGTGACCACAATTTATTTCGTAAGCCGTTTCAGTAACTACACATGCTTTAGCTACTTCTTCCAGATCTAAAGGCATCCCTAAACCGGGATGGGTAACAATGTCAACGTCATGTTTATATAAAGCTTCCACCAAAGTTTTGGTGTTAGTAGTCCTTACCTTCCTCCTGGCAGGGCTTAAATAAAGCTGAAACTTATTCATAGCCACGTAATCCCAGGCTGTTTTTAGATTATTAGGCCAAACATGAGGATGAAGTCCCACCAAAAGCATATCCAGTTCTTTATAAATTTTTTTGGGAACATCAATAGCGCCGGCCAAATCCACTACATCAGCTTCCACACCTGCCAAAACTTGAAGGTCGGAAAGTTCTTCATTTAATTCCCTTATTTCTTCCTTAATATCTAATAGAAGCTCAGCATTTTTTACGCCTACTCCTATATTTCGGGGGCCGTGATCTGCTATGGTTATTTCCTCTAACCCCTTGGCTCTGGCTGCTTCCGCCATTTCTTTTATGGTTCCTCGCCCGTCACTATATGTACTGTGCATATGATAATCAGCAAAGAGATGCATTAGTTTTATTCCCCGCCAGTCGTCAGAAATCATAATTTAATTCAAAATTCATAATTCAAAATTTAAAATAGCTTTACAATAGTATTTACCAATATGACAAAAACTAGTAACTCCTAACTATTAGACTTAAATAGCCTTTGGCGTATTTGACGTCTGTTTTCTAAGTAATCTAAAACCTTTGTACTGCTAGTATTTAGTACTTGCTCAGGTTTAATCCCTGCTTTTTCAATTAGCTTAAGTGCTTTTTCAAAACTTCCAATACTACCTGCAAAGTGAGCATCACTTCCCACCACAACTGTTAAGCCTGTTTCTGCTGCTAAACTAGCTATTTCCAAACAATTGTCGTAGCTACCCTGTCGGGCACCTCCTGCCCCCAGGGAACTGTTATTGATCTCTAAGACAATCCCATGTTGCAAAGCAGCCTCTACAATCTCCTTGGGAATAACCTTAAAATTAGGATTACCCGGATGAACTATTATATCGACCCAGTTACTGGCTATAGCAGCAACCATAGCTTCCGTATTTTCTTCTGCTGTTCCGTCAGGTGAGCAAATATCATGAAAACCGGCAGCCACTAATTCCAAACGGGATAGTAGGTCTTTAGGTAGATCCAAGTTACCTTGGTCATCGATAATATTAGCTTCCACCCCTCTTATGAGTCTAACTCCTTCCAAAAAGTCCGGTAGAGCAAATAGGCTGTAAAAATAATACTCATGGGGACCTCCCGGCATTTGGGGGCCATGATCCGTAACTCCTAAAATTTCTAAGCCCTTTCTTGCTGCAGCCTGGGCGTTTTCTTGAATTGTGCTGAAAGCATGCCCGCTTGCAATACTGTGGGTATGTAAATCTGCGACTAAGATCAAAAACTAACCCTCCTATAAGTTTGTTTTTTCTATGATTCTACAGGATAGGTTGCCTTAAAACAATGAGCATTACTAAAAGCATTATTCCAGAACAATATTCTATCTTTTTTACTTGTTATTAGCCAGGACATAGTTGGCAATTTCTGACGCCACATTATAGGAGCAGACCTGCTGTAAACCTTCCCAGCCAGGAATCCCGTTTACTTCACTGACCAGTATTTCTCCTTCTTCAGAGTAAAGCAGGTCAACGCCGGCATAATCTGCTTCCGTAGCTTTGGCCGCTTTTAGAGCTATCTCTTCCGCTTCCTGGCTTAAGAACCAGGGACTAATCTTTGCCCCACAAGCATAGTTTGCTTTCCAAAAAGTATTTTCCCTAAGCATGGCAGCTAAAACCCGATCTCCCAGCACAAAAACTCGCACGTCTTTGTTACCGCAGGGTATAAACTTTTGAATATAATACACATAATTGCAGCTTTCC
>DUOV01000098.1 GCA_012838615.1 Clostridia bacterium
GCCGGAGGAGGTTAGCATGTCTGATACATTTAAATCGGGTTTTGCAGCAATTATTGGTCGTCCTAATGTAGGTAAATCCACCTTACTAAATGCTATTATAGGTCAAAAGATTGCCATTATGTCTGATAAACCCCAGACAACTCGTAACCGGATCCGAGGGGTTTACACTTCTGAGGGAACACAGATAGTTTTTATTGATACTCCGGGTATACATAAGCCTAAACATAAACTAGGCGAATATATGGTCGAAGCAGCTTTAGGAACCTTAAAGGAAGTAGACCTTATTGTATATGTTGTCGATGTTACAGCAGAGTTTGGTGCAGGGGAAGAATACATAATCAATAGCTTAAAACAAGTTAAAACACCAGTTGTGCTACTCCTTAACAAAATTGATTTGATTAAAAAAGAAAAAATTTTAGAGATTATTGCTCTTTACAGCAACCAATATGAGTTTGCTGAGATTATTCCCATTTCTGCAACTACCGGAGAAAATGTCAGACGGTTGCTGAAAGTATTAGAAAAATATTTACCGGAAGGCCCTAAATACTATCCGGACCATATGGTGACCGATCAACCTGAACAGCAGGTCATTGCTGAAATAATAAGGGAAAAAGTCATTCATCTAACCAGAGAAGAAATACCTCATTCAGTCGTTGTTCAGGTGGAATCCATTGTAGAAAGGAATCCTACAACAACTTATATAGGAGCAGTAATCTATGTGGAAAGGGATTCCCAAAAAGGAATAATTATCGGGAAGAATGGTCAGATGCTAAAAGAAATTGGGAAATTGGCCAGACAAGAACTGGAAGGGATTTTAGGAACTAGCGTTTTTCTGGAACTGTGGGTGAGGGTTAAACCTGGTTGGCGTAGCAGGGAAAAGGATCTAAAAACCTTTGGGTTCGGAGAAATTTTAGAATAATGGTTGTCTAACATTGACATGGATTTTAAAAATTGATAGATTGGAAGTACAGAAGTAACATTTTTTCCATTTTACAACACGGATACGGGTTCACAAATCAGTTAACTCTATTAATGACATGATTAAAAAAAGCAGAAAGGAATGAACCCATGGAAAAAATTCATGTCTTATGGAATCTTTTTGCTTTTACAGGTAGCATTGATGCCTATTTGCTTTATAAGGATTGTTTGTGTGATGAAAAAAATCAGGAACTTGGTGAGGCCGGAGCAGAACCGATTTAAGGAGAACATTTATGTCTCTTTATAAAGTAGAGGCTATTGTACTAAAAGCTAGGAACTTAGGCGAAGCTGATAAAATCCTGACTCTGCTCACCAAAAATCAAGGTAAACTAGATGCAGTAGCCAAAGGTGTACGCAAAATTAAAAGTAAGAACAGAGGGGCAGTCCAACCCTTTTCTCAAAGCAGGATAATGCTTTACCAAGGGAAAAGTATGGACACAGTAACACAATGTGAGCTGATCTCTGGCTTTCCTAAAATTAGAGATAATTTAGATCGTTTAGCATACGCCGGTTATATTATGGAATTGACTACTTGGATACTTCCGGAAAAAGAACCTCAGCAAGAGGTATATTTTTTGCTCTTGGCTATTTTGCATCTTTTACAAAAAGCTGAGAGTAAAGAGTTAATCCAGTTAATAACCAGAATATATGAAGTAAGATTGTTAAATATGCTAGGGTATCAGCCGGTATTGGAGGTTTGCGCAAACTGTGGTCAGCCTGTTAAGACCGGCAAAATAGGTTTTTCACCTCCAATGGGTGGAATATTATGTTATAATTGTTTAGCTGAAGCTCCTCAAGTACTTCCTATTACCCAAGGGTTGCGGGCAGTTTGGCAGTTATTAACGAAAATCAACCTTACTAATATTCACCGCCTAAAACTTAGGGAAGAAGAACTGTTGGCTTTAGAAAAAACTCTCCAGAGTTTTATGGAATATCATTTAGAACATAGAATGAAATCAGTAGATTTTATCCATGAGCTTAAGAAATTGACAAATTGCACTTAAGGCCTAGACGCATAAAAAGCTTAAAACTGGTTAAGATTTTAAAAAGAAAGCTACCCATACTTATAGGAGGGTTACCATATGACCGAACTGGAAAAAATTGATGTTTTAAGGGAACGTTTAGGCCTGAGCTATCAAGAATCAAAGGAAGCATTAGATGCTGCACAGGGCGACTTAATTGAGGCCTTGATTAGTATGGAAAAAAAATCTAAAGCCTGGGAAGACAAGCTTACTAACCAGGGTGAAGCTTTGATTGCTAAAATAAAAAGTATTATTCAAAAGGGTAATGTGACCAAGATAAGGATAAAAAAGGAAGATGAAACTGTATTGGAAATACCAGCTACGGTAGGAGCATTGGGGTTGGTAGGCATACTTGCCAGCACTCCCTTGACTTTTGTAGCCGGTATCGGTACAGTTGCCGCTGCCATGAACCAATATAAACTGGAAATCATCAAAGATGATGGGCAAACAGAAGAAGAAGATTTAGTATAATTATCTACTTGACAAATTTTCCTTTATTTGTTAGTTTGAAATTGTTGAAGCGATGAGGGAAGGAGTAACTTGTTTGTACTGTCGAGAGAGCCGGTGGGTGGTGAAAACCGGTCAGTCAGCAAGCCAAGGGCATCCTGAGTGAAGGGAATATTGTAAAAAAGCGGCCGTAAAAGGCAACCAGGGTGGAACCGCGGGAATTAAATCTCGTCCCTGTAGCGAATGCTATAGGACGGGATTTTTGTTTTAGTCACCGGTCCCCAGTTTCCAGTCCCCATTAAAATTTCAGGAAGTTTCGTGACTGATTAAAATTTCCCTAAAGGTACTGATGTAACTACTTAACTTAGAGATAAGGCACTAAAGTGCCAACTCTAAGTAAATTGCGCAGAAGCGTGCGCTTCGCAAAATTTAGAATTCAAAATTAAAACCTCAAACCTCAAAACTAAAAACAGGGGTGAAAAATTATGGACTTTCAAGAAATAATTATGAAATTAAATCAATTTTGGGCAAGCCAAGGATGTATTATCCTTCAGCCTTATGATGTGGAAAAAGGGGCTGGAACCATGAATCCGGCTACTTTCTTAAAGGCCTTAGGGCCTGAACCGTGGAATACAGCTTACGTTGAGCCTTCACGTCGTCCTACTGATGGTAGGTACGGAGAAAACCCAAACCGTTTGCAGCACTATTTTCAATATCAGGTTATATTGAAACCTTCCCCACAAAATGTGCAAGAACAATATTTAGAAAGTCTAAAGGCTATTGGGATAGATCCTTTGCAGCACGATATTCGTTTTGTGGAAGATAACTGGGAATCACCTACCCTAGGGGCTTGGGGATTAGGTTGGGAAGTATGGCTTGACGGTATGGAAATAACCCAATTTACCTATTTTCAACAATGTGGCGGCCTTGACTGTCATCCGGTAAGTGCTGAAATTACCTATGGGATTGAAAGGTTAGCAACTTTTATCCAACAGGTAGATAGTGTTTATGATATTCGCTGGGTAGGAGATATTACATATGGCGATATTTTTCATCAAAATGAGGTAGATTACTCCCACTACAATTTTGCCATTGCCGATACTGATATGTTGTTTAAAGCCTTTGAAATGTACGAAAAAGAGGCAGTTAGAACAGTAGAAGCAGGCCTTATCCAGCCTGCCTATGATTATACTTTAAAATGTTCCCATACTTTTAATTTGCTTGATGCCAGAGGAGCTATTAGTGTTACTGAACGAACCGGTTACATAGGAAGAGTGCGAAACTTAGCCAGGCTTTGTGCCCAAGGTTATGTAGCCCAGCGTGAAAAATTAGGCTATCCTCTTTTAAAAGATGCTAAGAAACGGGAAGAATTAGGCTTGGCTCCCTTAGGAAAGGAGGAAAAGTAATGGCCTCATTACTTTTGGAAATTGGTTTGGAAGAAGTACCGGCCAGATTTATGCCGGGTACCCTTGAACAATTGCAGAAAGTAGCAGAGCAAATGCTAAAAGAAATTCGTGTTTCTGCAGGTTCCATAACCACTTACGGTACCCCGCGCCGCTTAGCTTTACTCGTTAAAGATTTAGCTGAGCGTCAAGATGATTTAGTTAAAGAAATAAAAGGACCGGCTAAAAAGGTAGCTTTTGACGAACAAGGTAACCCTACCAAAGCCATAATCGGTTTTTCTAAAGGCCAGGGTGTTGCTGTGGAAGATTTAGTAGTCAAAACTTTGGGTAATGCTGAATATATGTATGCTATTGTTAAAGAAACGGGTCAAGAATCAAGTTCTATTTTACCTGAATTTTTAACCAACCTCATTAACTCTTTAAACTTCCCAAAGCCCATGCGTTGGGGTTCAGAAAAAATGCTTTTTATTCGCCCCATTCGTTGGCTGGTTGCTTTGTACAATGACAAAGTTATTGATTTGGAAGTAGCCGGCATTCGCTCAGGGAGGATAACTTACGGTCACAGGTTCTTAAGCCAAGGACCTATTACCTTGTCCAGGCCAGAGGAGTACCTGGACAAGCTAAAAGAAGGTTTTGTAATCGCAGATCAAGAACGCCGTAAAGAGATGATCAGACAACAAATTACCGACTTGGCACTTAAAGAAGGGGGACAGGTTGAGCAGGATGAAAACTTACTAGATGAAGTAACTTATCTAGTTGAGTATCCTACTGCTTTATGCGGTACTTTTCCTGAAAAATATTTAAAGTTGCCGGAAGAAGTACTGATAACTCCTATGAAAGAACACCAGCGTTATTTTCCCATCTGGGATAGTAACCGTAAACTGCTGCCTAAGTTTATCACCGTACGTAACGGCTCAGAAGAACATTTATCTAATGTAACGGCCGGTAATATTAAGGTACTCTTAGCAAGACTGGCTGACGCAGAGTTTTTTTATCAAGAGGACCAAAAAGTTCCCCTCTTGCAAAAAGTAGATCGTTTAAAAAAGGTTATCTTCCAGGAAGCTTTGGGTACGGTTTACGACAAAGTAAAAAGAATAGAACAATTAGCTATTTATATAGCCGAAAGGCTAAATTGGGAACCGGAAAAGGTAGAATTGGTCAAGACAGGCGCTAAAGTTGCTAAAGCAGATTTAGTTACTAACATGGTCTATGAGTTTCCTGAGCTCCAGGGCATTATGGGGGGATATTATGCCCGGCTGGAAGGCTATGATGAAATTGTTTGTCAAGGTATTAGAGAGCATTATCAACCAAGGTTTGCAGGAGATAAACCGCCAGAGAGTTTTGTTGGAATTGCTGTAAGTCTTGCTGATAAATTAGATACAATTGTAGGCTGTTTTGGCATAGGAATAATTCCTACGGGCTCTCAGGATCCCTTAGGTTTGCGCCGCCAAGCATTAGGCATTTGTAACACTATTTTAGAGCATAGTCTGAAGGTTTCCTTGACTGAATTAATTACCCAAGCCTATGAGCTTTACGGAGGAATCTTAAGAGAAGACTTAGAACAGACTAACTCACAAGTTTTACAGTTTTTCCGCCAAAGGATGCAAAATATTTTAGAAGAACGTAAAGTGCGCTACGATGTAATTGATGCGGTGCTTTCAGCCGGATATGATGATCCAACGGATACTTGGCTAAGAGCAGAAGCATTGCAAAACTTTGAAAAGCATCCCCATTACAAGTCTTTAGTTACAGCTTTTGCCCGGGCAGCAAATTTGACAAAAAACAAGGAAATATTTGAGGTCAAAGAAGGATTTTTAGTTGAGAATGCAGAAAAAGAATTATTTGAGGCTGTAAAGGAAGTAACTGCCAAGGTAGAGGAATTATTAAATAATTTCCAATACGTGGAGGCTTTAGATAGTATCAGTACCCTTAATACGCCTATAGATGACTTTTTCAGCGAGGTTATGGTAATGGTGGAAGACAAAAATATAAAAGAAAATCGCTTAGGCCTTTTGCAAAAAGTTACATATCTTACCTATCGTATAGCTGATCTCTCCAAATTAGTTGTTAAATAGACAGTGAATATACCACTGTCTATTTTTATTGTGTTATACTTTCTTTAAAATGGTGTGATATTATTGTCGATTTTGGCTAAAATAGTACACGCCAACCTGATTTGGGGGGTGATTATATCCAACTCACACCGCGTCAACTGCGTATTATTGAAATCGTCAAAGCTCATGGTCCGATTACAGGTGAACAGATTGCCAGGAAAGTTAATTTAACAAGGGCTACTATAAGGCCCGATTTAGCCATACTTACCATGTCAGGTATTCTAGACGCTCGGCCTAGGGTAGGCTATTACTATAGCGGCAAATCCTCCCAGAACTTGATTGCTGAGGAGTTGAAAAGGACCAAAGTTAAGGATCTAAAATCAATGCCGGTAGTTGTAAATGAGCATACTACCTTTTATGATGCTATTGTTACTATGTTTACCGAGGATGTGGGCACACTGTTTGTAGTTGATGAAGATGGATTTTTAAGCGGAGTTGTTTCTCGGAAGGACTTTTTACGTCAAGCTTTGGGGCAAGGGGATTTTCTCCGTATGCCGGTTAGCGTAATAATGACTCGTATGCCTAACATCGTCATGGTGGAACCAGATGAAACGGTGTATGAAGCTGCAAAAAAGATTATTGAACATGAGATTGACGCTCTCCCCATAGTAAAGAAAGTTAAAGGGGAAAATAATAAAGAAGGTATACAAGTGGTAGGTCGCTTTACGAAAACAAATATTACTAGACATTATGTAGAGCTAAGTGAAGGAGTATAGAAGGGGGTGGATGGGTTATTACTGAACCAATTGTTTTATACATTATCTCCGATGCTTTAGGTGAAACCGGCGAATTAGTAGCCAGGGCTGCTATAAGTCAATTTGACATTGACCGATTTATTATCAGGCGCTATCCTTATGTAAATGATAAAGCATATATTGATGAAATAATTGAAGAGGCCAGTAGCAACAACAGCATCATTATTTATACCTTAGTTGTTAAAGAATTGGAAAACCATCTACTTGAAGCTGCAGCAAAGTATAAATTGCCTGTAATAAATATTTTAGGCCAGATTATTACAACTCTTAGTCAAGTTACTAAAACTCATCCTAGAATGGAACCAGGCATAATTCGTAAGCTGGACGAAGAATATTTTCGCAAGGTCGATGCTGTAGATTTTGCTGTCAAATACGATGATGGAAAAGATCCCAGAGGCCTCCTCTATGCAGATTTAGTTGTAATAGGAGTATCCAGAACTTCTAAAACACCTTTATGCATGTATTTAGCACACAAGCGTATTCGGGCAGCTAATATACCTTTAGTTCCAGAGGTAGTACCTCCGGAGGAACTATATTCAATTCCATCCAACAAGATCTTTGGTTTGACTATTAAGCCAGAGAATTTATATCAAATTCGTACAGAACGTTTGAAAAGTTTAGGTTTAAAAGAGAATGCCGACTATGCTAGCTTAGAAAGAATACATAAGGAATTAGAATTTGCTAACAAAATTATGGATGAACTAGGCTGTCATGTCATAGATGTAACTAATCGTGCTGTAGAGGAAACCGCTAGCAAAGTCCTAGATATATATAATAAGGAGGAATAACATGGCGAGTAAAAAGTATGTTTACATGTTTAGTGAAGGAGACGCTTCTATGCGGAATTTACTTGGAGGAAAAGGTGCTAACCTGGCTGAAATGACCAGGCTTGGATTACCAATTCCCCAAGGTTTTACGGTTACTACTGAAGCTTGTAATGAGTACTATGCTAATGAAAAAACTATCTCTCAAGAAATTGTTGAACAAATTGAGGCTTCTTTAGTCAAATTAGAGGAGATCTCAGGTAAAAAATTTGGTGATCCTAAAAACCCATTATTAGTATCTGTCCGCTCCGGGGCAAGGGCTTCCATGCCTGGAATGATGGATACCATCTTAAATTTAGGATTAAATGACGTTTCAGTAGAAGGATTGGCTGAATCTACAGGTAATCCCAGATTTGCTTACGACTCCTATCGCAGGTTTATTCAGATGTTTTCCGATGTAGTAATGGAGATTTCCAAAGATAAATTTGAAAAAATCTTGGCTGAAGTAAAAGAGCAAAAAGGCAAACAAGCTGATACTGATTTAACTGCCGAAGATCTAAAAGAAGTAATAGGACGCTACAAAACTCTTTATAAGCAAGAAAAAGGTTCCGATTTTCCACAAGACCCGAAAAAACAACTAATGGAAGCTATTACTGCTGTCTTCCGTTCTTGGGATAACCCAAGGGCTATCGTTTATCGCCGGATGCATGATATTCCAAGCAGTTGGGGTACTGCAGTTAACGTTCAGATGATGGTCTTTGGTAACATGGGTGATACTTCAGGTACTGGTGTAGCCTTTACCAGAAACCCAGCAACCGGTGAGAAGAAAATTTTTGGTGAATACCTGATTAACGCTCAAGGGGAAGACGTGGTGGCAGGTATTCGTACACCTAAACCAATAAGCACCTTAGAAGAAGATATGCCGGAAATATACCAACAGTTTATGGAAATAGCTACCAAGTTGGAAAACCATTACAAAGATATGCAAGATATGGAGTTTACCATTGAAAATAAAAAACTGTATTTCCTTCAAACCCGTAACGGTAAAAGAACAGCTCCTGCTGCTTTAAAAATTGCTGTTGACATGGTTAATGAGGGAATGATAACTGAAGAAGAAGCCCTTTTAAAAGTAGATCCTAAACAGCTTGATCAACTTCTTCACCCAGCTTTTGACAGCAAAGCTTTAAAAGCTGCTAAACCTATTGCTAAAGGTCTACCGGCTTCTCCAGGGGCAGCTGCTGGCCGTATTTACTTTACCGCAGAAGATGCTAAAGCAGCCGGTGACCGTGGAGAAAGAGTTATTTTAGTCAGAACCGAAACTTCTCCGGAAGATATCGAAGGTATGGTTGCAGCCCAAGGTATCTTAACCGGACGGGGTGGTATGACTTCCCATGCGGCAGTAGTTGCTCGTGGTATGGGTAAATGCTGTGTTGCTGGCTGTGGTGAAATAAAAATAAGCGAAGATGATAAAATGTTTGTTGCTCAAGGCGTAACATGTAAAGAAGGAGATTATGTTTCCTTAGATGGTTCTACCGGTTTAGTTTACGGAGAAGATATCCCAACCGTTGAACCTGAAATTACAGGTGATTTTGCTGTCTTTATGTCCTGGGCAGATAAGGTACGTAAACTAAAAGTCAGGGCCAATGCGGATACTCCTAAAGATGCTAAAAATGCAGTAGAATTTGGAGCTGAAGGTATAGGATTATGTCGGACTGAGCATATGTTCTTTGAAGAGGACAGAATCCCCAAAGTTCGTAAGATGATTTTATCTGACTCAGAAGAAGAAAGACGCGCTGCTTTAGACGAACTTTTGCCTGTTCAAAGAGAAGACTTTAAAGGTATTTTTGAAGCAATGGGTGAAAGACCGGTTACAATCCGTCTCTTGGATCCGCCCCTACACGAATTCTTACCTCATGATGATGAATCAATTGCTGCCTTAGCTCAGCAAATGGGCATTAGTGTGTCTGAATTGAAAGCTAAAGTTACTTCTTTACAAGAGTTTAACCCAATGATGGGTCACAGAGGTTGCCGCTTAGCGGTTACTTACCCGGAAATCGCTGAAATGCAGGCTAGGGCCATTATTGAAGCTGCTGTAGAAGTTAAAAAGGAAAAGGGTCTAAATATTGTGCCTGAAATCATGATTCCGCTGGTAGGAGAAGTAAAAGAGTATAATTATGTTCGAGATGTTGTAGTTAAGGTAGCTGACGAAGTTATCCAAAGTTCAGGTGTAGAGCTTAACTACTTGGTAGGAACCATGATCGAGATTCCCAGAGCATGCTTGACGGCTGATGAAATAGCTAAAGAAGCTGAGTTTTTCTCCTTCGGTACCAATGATTTAACTCAGATGACCTTTGGCTTCTCCCGTGACGATGCCGGTAAGTTCTTAGAAAGTTATTACGACAAGCAAATTTATGAATTTGATCCATTTGCCAGACTTGATCAAACCGGTGTGGGACAGTTAGTTGAAATGGCTGTACAGAAAGGAAAATCAGCAAGACCAAATATAAAACTAGGTATTTGCGGAGAGCATGGCGGAGATCCGTCATCAGTTGAGTTTTGCCATCGCGTAGGCTTAAACTATGTGAGCTGTTCACCTTTCCGTGTACCTATCGCCCGTTTGGCAGCCGCCCAGGCCGTTGTAAGTGAAGGCGACAATTTGGGACAGAAGTAGAAAACCTTGTATTTCAAGGGATTCGAGAGATTCAGTATGAAATAATAAAGTAAGGGCATTATCTCTAGGCAATATAAGAGATAATGCCCCTTTTGTATCTCTTTTTGATTGCGAACATTACAATTAGATGACTCCTAGCCCAATTAAGATGCCAAAGCAGCCAGTCAGCATCATATCGCCATAAGGTGCTGCTTCATACCAGCCCAACGGTTTAGCCATAGCCCGCTTTGGACCGGTAACGGCTATATAGTCCCATCCCTGTCTCATATCAGGATGAAAGGTTGCACCATGGCCACCGGCATTAACAATTTCCTCATTGGATAATTCATTGTTTTGCATTCGTTTAACTAGTGTTGCCAGTATTTTAGTGTTCAGGTCTTTTGTATGATGCTCAAAGAGTCCATAGATCCGCTGGCCGCGGATAGCTCCTGCCAATGTATGTGAATTACCAATATTAATGGCAATTATTCCTTTTTCAAGTTGGGGACGTATGGCCGGATCTGCAGTAATGCCTAACAAAGCTGCTGTTCCTGTATCTGTAAGTATTGCGCCAGGTACTATTTCTTTAACGGCTTTCATCCGAGTATAAACTTCTGGTATTTTTTCTGTAAAGACTAAATCGCTAAGGATACCTCCTTGGGCAATAAAATCTTTCCACAAGCGAATTCTAAGAGTACGGTTACTTTCATTGGCGCTAAAGCCGTGATCTTGAACAGCTACAGCTAATTGGGATGGCAGGGGCTGTTCAAAGGCTTTCAGAGCTTGTTGATAGGCTGGTAGGTCAATATCTCCCAGCCATATTTTACACGTGTTTTCCGGCGCAGCTTCAACAAGTTCAATTCCCATCCGGTGTACTTTGGCTAAATTATCATTAAATGTATAGGCGGCTTGTTCTGTAGCATAGGCTCTAAAACCAGCTTCCAAATGTTCTTTCAAAGCAGCAGTACATGCTCCACCGCCCATCACATGACCATAAAGAAAAATATTATGTCCCTGCTGGGTTGCCCGGCGAATCTGCTCAGCGACAAGTTGTGTCCGGCTGGGCATAACTAATTTAGGACAATTTTCTACGTTTTTACCAGCCTGATAGACTAGTATATCTTGGGTTCCTGAACCAACGTCAATCACGAGGATATCTTTTTGTCTAAACGATAATGACTGGCTCCCATGAACTTTCATCATTGATGCTCCTTTGCTTTTACTTAATATGGGAAATGCAGTACCATTTCTACTATAATGTAACAGACTAAGTTTTTAAGTCAATCAATAGCTATTCTTCTGATTTAAGATAGCTTACAACTTTGGGAGATATTTCTGCGTCTGTAAATGCTTAATATAATCCCGACTGTTATTGCGTTAGTGAAAAGTTGGGAACCGCCATAACTGATAAATGGTAACCCTACGCTGCTAAGAGGTGCCAGTCCCAAATTCATCAGTATATTCCATAAAAACTGTATTGAAAGAATAGCTATAACGCCACTTATTAGCAATTTAGCATAAGTAAGTTTAACTTGTCTGGCTATACTTGCAATGCGAATTAAAAAGATAATAACAAAAGTAATAAGTAAGATGCTTCCAACCCAGCCAAAGGTGTAGGTGATAAAAGCAAAAATAAAATCAGTATGAAGTTCAGGTAAAACCCGTGGTTTAAAAGTAAGTCCCTGACCCCACAAACCTGAGTTTGTAATTATTTTATGTAATTGGACATTTAAATAGCCTATTCCTAAAGGGTCATTCTCCGGGTTTAAAAAGATAAAGAAATTTTTTAATCTTTCCAGCCTATATGGTTCCATAAGTACAGCCAGGGTTAATATGGTTAGAAATGAAACGGGTATAGAGGCGATTTCTTTAAATTTTGCCCCTGAAATAAACATTAAAACCATACAGGCTACGATGTAAATGACTCCTGTTGAAAGTGAAGGGGCTGCTAAATATAAAAGCAGAGGCATTCCTAATAATGCCAAACCCTGAAGTAATTTAAAGGACTTGCTCCAGTTCCAGTTGTTAAATAGACCTGCAAAGGCAACGATAAATAGTAGAGGACTGTTTGCTACAAAATTTATGCTAAATGGCCCTATATTTAGCCAAGCACGAGAACCTGATACTTGCCTGCCAAATAAGATTGTGTAAATGAGCAGTAAGAGAGTTCCAAGATAAATATGTTTAGAATACTTTTCTAATTTCCGATAATCGAAAAAGTAGAGGCCGATAATAGTAACAACCCCCACAAACGAAAAGAATAAACTTCGGTTAAAGATTTGAATCGGGGGGAGCAAACCTTGTTTTTGAATAATATACATTGCTAATAACCCTATATTAATAAAAAGGAAAGAAAGCAGCAGGACAATCCAATCTGGCTTGGGCTTATGGACTTGATTTAGTTCCTTTCCTATGGTTTCAGGATCTCCCATTTGGGCAATGGCTTTTTTAATAGCTTCTTCCTCGGAAGAGCCTTGGCTCAAATATTCCTCTATAGCCTCGTTGATATGAGTTTCCAGCTCTAGTCTTATGTCCTGATGAACATCACGAAATCTAACTTGTGAACATACTTGGTTAATATAAGCCTGGATTTTGTCATTGTGATTTAAGCCCATGTATAAGCCTCCCCTAATAAAATCTTATCAACTATTGAACGAAATGCGATCCACTCTTGTTTTTTTTCCTTTAATTCAGATTTGCCTTTAAAAGTTAGACGATAATATTTTCTTTGTCTGCTGCCTTCTTTACCTAACCAGTAGGATTCAATTAGGCCTTTAGACTCTAAAGAGTGGAGAATTGGGTAAAGAGTCCCTTCCTTGAAACTAAAAATACCTTCCGACTCTTTTTCAATTTCTTTAATCATCTGGTAGCCATACATAGGTTCACGTTCAAGTATACTTAAAACTAAGACAACCGTGCTACCTTTAAGCATTTCCTTGTTTAGTGGCATAAAACCTTAAACCTCCCTTGACGATACCTAGCAAAACTATGTATCGATAATCTAGGTATTATAATAATAAATTTTCTCTGCCAAAGCAATAGATTATTGTAAATTTTTACTTATGTCTTACCGATTTCGACATAATGTTACATAGTACTTTGTTAATATAGTAAAAAAGAGTTGAAGTGAGCAACTATAGTTTATCTTAACCTAAAAAAAGGCTAGGAGGATAACTATGGATTACCAAGTAAAAATAACGGCTTTAATTTTGGCCTTGCTATGCTTGCTTAATTTTCCCTTTACCAGGGAAGTTTCGGCTCAAGAACAAGTTACAGACCATTGGGTTGAAAATCATATTCCTGACTGGATGACTCAAAAGTTAATCCAGAACCAGGAGGTTGGGGCTTTTAATATTGACCAAAATCTTACTCGAGCAGAATTTATTGCTTTGCTTAACATGTTTCTGGGTTTTACAGAAAACCAACTTGCGATCTTAAATCCACCGTTAAATGCTCTTATTCAAATAAACGGTAACTTTGCCAAACTAAGTTTAGCTTCTCTCGATCTGGTCAAGGACGCCCAGATAGAGTTATTAAAAGCTTTTGGCCAAGTGTATGTTACCGGCCAGGGAGTCATTGTTGAGACAATTAGCAGAGAAGCAGAAATTAATATACAGGAAACAACCGGTTCAAAAAACAGAACAGCTCAAAGAAAATCTTCTTCTATGAGCCATTCTAAAAATCAAAGTAATTCATCTCAGGTGGGAGTAGATAGCATTGTTCTAACTCCTAAAAACCTAATCTTAGAAATCGGCCAATCAGCAACAATAAAAGCTGAAATAAAACCCCAAAATGCCACCAACAAAAGGATTACTTGGTTATCCAGCAACCAGGAGGTTGTAACAGTAGATCAAACAGGCGAGGTGACTCCTCGGGCTCAGGGAATAGCGCTTATCCGAGCCGTAGCTGAAGACGGTGGAAAGTCTGATGACTGTTTAGTTCAAGTATTAGAACCCTTTGATGCCTTGGCAGAAGCTTTGCAAGCAATTAACAATACCCACGACCCCAGAGACTTAGAAATACTTATTAAAGAAAAGGCAGATATTCTGGGCTTAGAACTTGAAAAATATGATGAGTTGAATGAATTAATTAGTTTA